>JAKAWN010000108.1 GCA_021827245.1 Acidobacteriota bacterium
CACCTACTCAACAATTATAATATTACTCCCGGGCCGATTGGAGAAAAAGATCGTTCCCATCGAGCGGCCGGCTCATTCCGTTCGGACAGTTACCGTACTCAACGAGGGTCAGCGCCATTGGTGAATCACGTCGATCAGCCTGAGGCGCTTCAGAATGAGATCATCGCCTCCGCCCTGCATGAAATCCAACCCATTCACACCAGCAACTTGGAGGGCCGGAAAGGCAAATTGGTTTCCCGTCGAGCGAAGAATAATCTGAAATCCTGGAATTCCGACATCTAAATCCATGAAACTCCAGAATATTTGTAGGACGCACACTTTCGTTTTCTGCTTCCTGCCCCGTTGCGACGTTCGCAGCTCTGGAATAGAATCGCAGATGAGGTAGGCTCATGCACGCCCATAGGCACAAGGCGTCAAAAGGATGGGTTGTCAAAGTGGCTGTTGTAGTGACACTTTGCCTCGTGGCCACCGAGTTTTTTGTGGGACATATGGCCCATAGCTTGTCGCTAGTGAGCGACGGCTGGCACAACCTGACGGACGTTCCAACCCTGATCTTTTCCTGGTTTGCCCTCTATCTGGAAAGGAAGCCTCCAGACGAACAGAAGACCTATGGGTATCAGCGCGCCGGTGTTCTGGCAGCGTTTGTAAACGGTTTGATCCTGGTGGGAGTGGCTGTCTACATTTGTTTCGAGGGGTACGAGCGCATTGTGCATCCCGAGCCCGTCGCCGCTGGCATGATGCTGGTCGTCGGGATTGTGGCTCTGGTCATCAATGCGAGTGTTACGCTTGGCCTGACCCGTGAGCGCCGAGACCTGAACCTGCGGGCAGTTTTCATCCATTATCTTGGTGACGCACTTTCCAATGTGGCTATCATCGCCGGGGCCTTTCTGATCCGTTACACGGGTCAGTCGTTGATCGACCCGCTGCTGGCTTTTCTGATCGCCGGAATGATCTTCTGGGGAGCCCTTGGCATTATAAACGAGTCTTCGAGCATTCTGCTTGAGAGCCTTCCGAAGGGAATGAGCCTGGAAGGCATTGCGAACTCCATGCTAAAGATACCCGGCGTTCGTGAGGTGCACGACGTTCATGTCTGGAGCCTGGGATCAGAATTTCATGCCATGTCCTGCCACGTTCACATCCTGGATATGCCAACCTCGGAAAGTGAGACCATCGCTCACCAGATACGCGAGAATTTGAGGAGCGAGTTCGGCATCACCCACACCACTATCCAATTTGAGCACGAGCATGAGCCGGGCGAGTTTCATAAATACATGCCGGAACCCACAGGTTCAGCGCGGAAGAGATAGCAGCAGGCGATTCCTCCGTTCGCCGATTACTTGGGTAGATTTATGAAGTGGCCGCCGTTACGGCGGGGTGATCCGTTCGAGGCCGTCGAGGTATGGCCGCAGGGCTTCAGGAACCACGACCGAACCGTCCTCCTGCTGGTAGTTTTCCAGCAGCGCCAGCCATGTACGGCCCACCGCCAGCCCGCTCCCGTTCAGCGTATGCAGCAGTTCCGTTTTGCCGGCTTTCCCCCGACGGAAACGCAGGTTGGCGCGCCGTGCCTGGAAAGACTCAAAGTTGGAGCAGGAGGAAATTTCCTTATATTCCCGGCTTGAGGGAAGCCACACCTCCAGATCGTACGTTTTGGATGAACTGAATCCCAGGTCGCCCGTCGAAAGTACCACAACCCTGTAAGGCAAATCCAGCCGCTGGAGAACGGCCTCCGCATCGCGAGTCAGGGATTCAAGCTCGTCGTACGAGTTCTCGGGCAGGGAGAATTTGACCAACTCGACTTTTTGAAACTGATGCTGGCGAATGATGCCGCGCGTATCTTTGCCATATGAACCGGCTTCGCTTCTGAAGCAGGCTGTCCAGGCGCAAAGCTTGACCGGCAGCTTTTCCGCCTCCAGCACTTCGTCGCGGAAAAGATTGGTGACGGGGACTTCGGCTGTAGGGATCAGCCAGTAATCCGTCCCTTCCAGTTTGAAGAGATCTTCGGCGAACTTTGGCAATTGTCCGGTGCCGAACATGCTGTCAGAATTGACGATGAAGGGAGGGAAAACTTCTGTGTACCCGTGCTCGCGGGTATGCAGATCGAGCATGAAGCGGGCGAGCGCCCGTTCCAGCTTTGCTCCTATCCCAAAGTACACCGCAAAGCGTGCTCCCGCAATCTTGGCGGCCCGTTCGAAATCGAGGATCCCGAGAGCAGGCCCCAGATCCCAATGCGCTTTGGGCTCGAATTCGAACTGGCGGGGCTCACCCCAGCGGCGGATTTCCTTGTTTTCCTCGGACCCTCGTCCAACGGGAACTGTCTCATGAGGGATGTTGGGGACTCTGCGCAACAGGTCTCGCAGCTTCTCGTCGGCAGCCTTGGCCTGCTCATCCAGTTGCTGAATCTGCTGGCTGACGTGCTTCATCTGCGCGATCAGTTCAGAGGCATCCTGTTTCTGCTTCCTCAACGTCGCGATTTCATTTGACACATTATTGCGCTGCGCTTTCAGGGCTTCGGCCTCAGAGAGCAACTTGCGACGCTCCGCATCAAGCGCCTCAAAATCTCCCAGGATGCCCGCGACGCCGCGGTCGCGCATCTTTTCGCGAACCAGGTCGACATTGCTGCGAACGAAACCCAGGTCGAGCATTGTGTTTCCCTTTCCCGGGAAAATAGTCAATTTAAGCTACACTTCGATGGCTGTCAAATTCAAACCATCCAAGATCAGTTGGGACGCATCACCTCCGTAGCTTCGCCGGAAAAAGAGAAATTATGGCGGGACAGGCGGCGCCGCAGCCGGCGAGCAAGTGCAACGGCATGTTGGCGATGGGTTTGCACTGCGGATAATTGTGATATTATGACGTTGAGTGCCTATGAAACTGCACATGAAATGAGAGAGCCGGGCGGAAATCAAGTGGGGGACCCTCCACGATCCGACGCCTTGCATCCCCAGCCCTCTTGAATAAGCTCCAGGCAATAATTGGCGTCGTCGATGACCCGACTTAGGTCGTAGAAGGCGAATCGAAGTGAGCATTATTATTGTTTTATTGACATGATTTGAGGATTCTTATGGGAATTGCTGACTATGCTGTTAAGGAAGAGAATGCCTCCCCAGTCCGAGCGAAGGTTGTAAACGACCTGAGCATTCAAGTCGCTACAGTCAACGGTTCGGGTAGCCAGAGCGCCAACACTGTCTTACTACGTTCTATTTTCCAAATGGGAATTCCCGTTTCTGGGAAGAACCTGTTCCCATCGAATATTGCCGGATTGCCGACCTGGTATACGATTCGGGCCTCCAAATACGGCTATGTGGCGCGCCGCAAGGAAATCGATTTCCTGGTGGCGATGAATCCAGAGACCGCCCAGGAAGACGTAATGTCGCTCGAGGCCGGCGCCAGCGTTGTTTACGATGAGCGACTGAACCTGCAGCGGTTGCGAGATGACCTGATTTTTTATCCCGTGCCTTTTGACAACTTGGTGGCCCCCATCTGTCCAAACGCGAAACTGCGGAAGCTTGTCCGGAACATGATTTATGACGGGGTGCTCGCCAAGTTGCTGGGCATTCCGATGGAGGATGTTCGCGAGGCGATGAAGAAGCAGTTCAGGAAGAAGCCCAGCGCGGTGGACCTGAATTTTAACGCCGCCCAGACCGGCTATGCTTACACCGAGAAAAACCTGCCCAAGCGAGGGCGATTCTATCTGGAACGGATGGACGCCACACGCGGGAAGATCATCATTGATGGCAACTCTGCCGCAGCGCTTGGCGCGATGTTCGCAGGAGTTACGGTCTGTACCTGGTATCCCATTACGCCGTCATCGTCGCTGGCGGAAACACTGACCGGGTACATGAAACGCTACCGGATCGATCCCAAGACCGGCAAGGCTACGTTTGCCATTGTCCAGGCTGAGGACGAACTGGCGGCCATCGGCATGGTGATGGGCGCAGGCTGGGCGGGTGCGCGGGCCATGACGGCAACCTCTGGCCCCGGCATTTCCCTGATGGCGGAGTTTGTCGGGCTGGGCTACTACACGGAGATACCGGCAGTGATTTTCGACGTCCAGCGCACCGGGCCGTCCACCGGGCTGCCGACGCGCACGCAACAGGGTGACATTCTCAAGAACGCCTTCCTGTCACACGGCGACACCAAGCACCTGATGCTGATTCCTTCTTCGGTCGAAGAATGTTTCAACATGGCCATCGAGGCTTTCGATTTGGCGGAGGAATTCCAGACACCGGTCTTCGTGATGATGGATCTTGACCTGGGCATGAACAACTGGATGTCCGATACGTTTCCTTACCCGCAGAAACCCATGAACCGCGGAAAGGTCCTGAGCGCCGAAGACCTGGAGCGCTTGGGCGGGTTTGAGCGCTACAAAGATGTGGATGGTGACGGGATCGGTTATCGCACGCTTCCTGGCACCAACCATCCCAAAGCTGCTTATTTTGCGCGCGGCAGCGGCCACAATGAGCAGGCGGTCTACAGCGAACGGCCAGAAGATTACGTGAATAACATGGATCGGCTGGCTCGAAAATTCGATACGGCCCGGGAGCGTGTTCCCGTTCCTGAGGTTCTCACCAATGAGGGTGCCGAAGTCGGCGTGATCGCTTACGGAACCACACATTGGGCCATCGTTGAATCTCTGGACCAGATGAAGCAGGAATACGAGCTGCCGGTCAGTTATTGCCGTGTTCGGGGGTTTCCGTTTTCGTCCCAGGTTTTTGATTTTATCCGCCGGCATCAGCGGGTCTATGTGGTCGAGCAGAACCGTGATGGACAGATGTTCGAGCTACTGCGGCTGGAAGTCGAGGCAGGAGACGTTCCCAAACTCCGAAGCGTTCGGCACTACAAGGGAATCCCCATCGATGCCAGGACAGTCACGGACGAAATTGTTGCCGAGGAGGGCAAGAAGTAGCAATGTCAACGACGACTGTACCCCCATCCCCACCCAAGAAAGTGAATCGCATTGGGCTTGAACCTTCCGACTACAAAGGGAAGAAGAGCACGCTTTGCGCAGGTTGCGGCCACAATGCCATTTCCGAGCGGATTATCGAGGCGTGCTATGAGCTTGGCGTAGAACCTCATCGCGTGGCCAAGCTTTCGGGCATCGGATGCTCGGCGAAGAGCCCTGCCTATTTCCTTGCCAGCTCGCACGGATTCAATTCAGTTCATGGCCGCATGCCTTCAATCGCCACCGGCACCATGTTAGCCAACCGCACGCTAATCGCCCTCGGGGTGAGCGGCGACGGCGATACGGCATCCATCGGCATCGGGCAGTTTGTCCATCTGATGCGGCGAAACCTGCCCATGATTTACATTATTGAAGATAACGGTGTTTACGGGCTCACCAAAGGCCAGTTTTCCGCCACGGCGGATGTCGGCTCAAAACTGAAGAACGGGGTGATCAACGACCTGCCGCCCATTGACACCTGTGCGCTGGCCATCATGCTGGGTGCAACCTACGTGGGCCGGTCTTTTTCCGGGGACAAACAACAACTGATGGCGTTGCTGGAAGGCGCCTTGGGGCACAACGGGACGGCGATGCTGGACGTAATTTCACCCTGTGTCACTTTCAACGACCATGCGGGTTCCACCAAGAGCTACAGCTACGTCCGTGACCATGACGCGCCGCTCGAAGAGGTGAGTTACATCCCCTTCTTCGAAGAGATTACGGCAGACTACGATCCCGGCACGACTACTGAAGTCACTCTCCACGATGGTTCGCACCTGCTGCTGAAGAAACTGAATTCGGATTACGATCCCACCAACAAGACCGAAGCTCTGAGAGTGCTGACAGAGGCCCATGACAAAGGCGAAATTGTGACCGGCCTCTTTTATCTCGATACCCAGAAGCCAAATTTCATCGAGACGCTGAATGTCGTTGATGAGCCTCTGGCAACACTGCCTGAGTCCGCTGTGCGGCCGCCTAAGTCAGTCCTCGATGAAGTCATGAAGGGGCTTCAATAGAGATTGTCATAGCCGGGGATTGCAGCACTGCGTTCGCGGCTGGAGCAGACCGGTGAAGTTGGCGATCTGCGAATTCACGCACCGAAGATCTTGATACTTCACTGTTGTCCCACGCGCGACCCCTCACCCGGTCGTTGGCGCGACCACCCTCTTCACGGGCGAGGGCTGGATTCCATTTCTTTCATGGAACGTGGTCTTGTAGCGCAGCGTTCGTTTTGTAACGCTGCGGCTTGTTCGTGTGG
Source organism: Acidobacteriota bacterium (assembly GCA_021827245.1). The sequence continues at coordinate 6,201 of JAKAWN010000108.1, forward strand.
TCCCTAAGACCCGCAGGGCCGAAGAGTGGGCTCTGCACTACAAATTCGTTGTGAGTTACATTTCGCGGCGGCCTTCGAGGGCGCGGAGCATGGTGACCTCGTCCGCGAATTCGAGGTCTGAGCCGACGGGGATGCCCATGGCAATGCGGCTGACCTTGACGCCGAGCGGCTTGACCAATTTTGCCAGGTAGACGGCGGTGGCTTCGCCTTCGACGGTGGGGCTGGTGGCGACGATCAGTTCGCGCACTGTGCCGTCTTTCAGGCGGTCAATCAGGTTCTTCAGCTTGAGCTGTTCGGGGCCGATGCCCTGCAGCGGCGAAAGCGCTCCGTGCAGAACGTGGTAACGCCCGCGGAATTCGTGTGCCTTCTCTACGGAAATCACGTTATAGGGAGTTTCCACCACGCACAGGACTTCCGGGTCGCGCTTGGGATCAGAGCAATATTCGCAGGGATCCGATTCGGTGAGATTGTTGCAGACGCCGCAAAGGCGGATCTTGTCCTTGGCATCGAGTAGGGCTTCAGCCAGTCGCTGAACATCTTCCCGGGGGGCACGCTCAAGATGAAAAGCGATCCGTTGCGCGGACTTCTGTCCGATGCCCGGCAGGCGCTTCAATTCATCAATCAGGCGCGCCAGAGGCGCCGCGTATTCGCTCATTCAGAGAAAGTCCTGAGTTACAGAATGGAAGGTATCGACTAAAAATTGAGCCCTGGCAGATTGAGCCCGCCCGCCAGCGAGCCCATCTGGCTGGCGACCTGTTCATCGACTCTCCTGGCGGATTCATTGACTGCAGCCAGCAGCAGATCCTGTAGCATCTCGATGTCTCCGGACTTGTAAACCTCCGGATCGATGCGGACGGAAACCAGGTGCTTTTGTCCATTCATCTTGACGGTCACCATGCCGCCGCCCGCGGAAGATTCAACCACCAGGTCATCCAGTTGTCTTTGAAGCTGCTCCTGGAATTGCTGAACCTGTTTTAGCATTTGCTGTACCTGTTGCAGATTTTTCATGGATCACTCCCGGCTCAAATCGATCACTTCCACCAGGGTGCATCGGAATTTCTTGACCAGTGCTTCTACCCCTCCGTCGCTCTCCGCCCGTTCACGTGCGCTGCGACGGTCTTTGAGCCCCGCTCTCTCCCCGCTTTCGAGTGTAACACAAATCCTGACGGGCTGCCCCAGCACCTCCGCACACAAAGACTGGAGCTTCTCGTGTTGCTCCCGGGCGCTAAGAAAATCAACCGCCCACGAGTCATTCTTCGAAAAAATGAACCTGACCTCACCGTCCTCAAACCGCCAGCCCGCAACCGGCTCAAGGCAACTGCTCAGGAGTTTGGACTGCCCGAACGCCAGTTTCTTGATCTTGCTCAGGCGCGGATCGCCAGGGGTTTCCGGGACGGCCGTCGGAACCTGGGATGACGAATTCACCAGGCCTGCCGGGGCGCTTGCTGGGTGCCCATGAGGTTTTTCGTTACTCTGACGCGTCTCGGCTTGGCGAACTGGCGCAGGGGCAGGAGGGACTGGTCGCGATGCATATTGCAGCTTCTTTTCGGTGGCAGGCGCGGAAGATGACAGGCTGTCGGACGATCCTGACCCAGCTTTGCCGGCTCGCGTGCTGCTTGAACCACCCAGCTCAGCAAGCAGGCTTTCGAGCGACGCCAGCTTGCTTGCGTGAGCCATCTTGATGAGCCCAAGTTCCAGTTGGAATCGCGGATTCAGCGCATAGCGCATCTCGCTTTCCGTCCGAACGAGGATCTGGAAGAAGCGCGCGAGATCTTCCTCGCTGAAATGGTCGCGAAGCTTGCCCAGCACCGCGCGTTCGGCTGAAGGCAGTTGAAGCAGCGGGCTGTCCGCTCCGCAACTCTTTGCCACCGCCAGATTGCGAATGTATCGCGTGAACTCGCCGCAAAAATGATTCAGTTCATAACCTTCTTTGGCGACGCTCTCGACCGTCTCCAGAACCGTTGCTGTTTTTCCCGCCGCGATAGCTTCCGCAAGTTCGGCCAAGACCCGGGTGGGAACCACGCCCAGCAACTGGCGGACATGGGCTTCCTCAAGGCGCTCAGAACTGGAAGCGATGGCCTGGTCCAGCAGCGAGAGGGCGTCCCGCAGGCTGCCTTGGGCGGCTTCGGCAATGGCGCTCAGAGCCCCTTCGTCGGCGGCCGTTTTTTCCTCTTTCGCCACCCATTCCAGGCGGCTGAGGATTTCCGAATAATCCAGTAGGCGAAAAGAGAAGTGCTGGCAGCGCGACTGAATGGTGGTCGGCAGCTTGTGGGGCTCAGTCGTGCACAGAACGAACAAAGATCGCGGCGGCGGTTCTTCCAGAGTTTTCAGCAGCGCGTTGAAGGCTTCGGTGGTTAGCATGTGCGCTTCGTCGATGATGAAGACTTTGTAGAGGTCGCGTGCCGGGAGGTAGCGGACGGCTTCCCGAAGCTCACGGATTTCATCGATCCCGCGGTTGGAAGCGGCGTCAATTTCAAAGACGTCCACCGAATTTCCCTCGGCGATTTCCTTGCAGGAAGGGCACTCGCCGCACGGAGTGACTGTCGGCCCTTTGACGCAGTTCAGCGATTTGGCCAGTATGCGCGCCGTGGTGGTTTTCCCGACCCCGCGCGCGCCGGAAAAGATGTAGCCGTGCGCCACGCGCTGCTTGAGGACGGCATTCTTCAGCGTATCGGTGATCAGACGCTGTCCGGCAACGTCATCAAAGATCTGTGGCCGGTATTTGCGGGCGATAACCTGGTAAGACATAAGAGCAGGGTTTAGGGATTAGAGGTCAGGAATTGTCAACGAAGCTTAACATGACTTGTCAAGCCCTGAGTCCCTTATCCCTGAAGCCTAACCCCTAATATCTAAATTGGGCCAGACTTCGGGTTGATCTGCGGCACACGGAGCGGCTCGCTACCGTTGCTTCCTTCCGGACCTGGCGGGGTTCACGAACATCCGTTGCACAGAGCCCGAAGTCTGATATGCCGTCGAACCATTTGCCAGGATTCGAAGCGGAATTTACAACTCATTTAGCCTAACACGCCGAGCCGGTTTCCGTCGATGGTTTTGGGATTGTAGTGGCGCACTGAGATGAGAATCTGTAGCGCGGTGCTCACTTTCGCCGCCTTGGTCCTTTTGACTGGAGTGGACTGATTTTGCAGTATTATATGGCAAGCGCTGCCTGAGGGGACATCTACCCCAGGGACCTTGGAGGGAGGGTGCCGCTTCGTCAGGCACTTGCTTTTTTCCAGCTTATTGTTTACGCTGCAGCGAAGCATCTGGGGTTTTACGGGCGGTTGAGGGCATCGCTAGAGGGGACGCCTGAATCAAAAAAGAAGCAGGGTTCATGCCTGCAGTGGAGGAATTACGTGAAGTGGAAAAGAACCACGTTAGCATTGGCTCTGGCGACTGTTGTGTCTTGGATGGCTGGCTGCCAGGCGAGTAATCAGTCTGCCGGGCCGCAGTCAGCTCAAGCTGGTGCTGTATCCGGCCAGACTATGCAACAAACTACTCTGATGCATCCGGGAGAAACTGCACGTTCCCGTGAAGAGGCGCAAGCCGCGGTTCCCACACCCAGGACGTTTACGATTGCTGCGGGTACTCCGATTCGTATCCGCTTGTCCACTGAACTCAATACGGGAACGACTGCTCAGGGAAGCCCGTTTGACGGCATCCTGGAGACGCCGCTCATGGTCAAAGGCGCGACGGTAGTTTCGCGAGGAAGTCTGGTAAATGGCCGGGTGACCAATGTCGTCAGCTCCGGACGGCTGAAGCGGCCCGCGGAAATCTCTCTTATACTGACTTCGGTTACGCCCACGGGAGGCCAGCAAACTCCCATTTCGACCCAGGCCTGGGGCGTCTCCGGCAAATCCCACAAGGGGCGCGATCTCGAAATGATCGGCGGAGGCACGGGAGTCGGAGCGGCCATCGGGGCGATTGCAGGGGGCGGCAAAGGTGCAGCCATCGGGAGTCTGGTGGGCGCCGCGGGTGGTACGGGGGCGGCATACGCCACCGGGAAGAAAGAAATCGATATTCCGACGGAGACGCAGTTGACGTTCCGACTGAGCGCACCCGCTGCGTTCACTGTGCAATAGGAATACGAATATGGGCAGGCGACTGCCGGCAGAGGCGCAAAGCCCTGCGCCTCCGCATCTGTTCGGCGCCAACGGCTTCAGATCGCAGATGTGGGATTGCAAATCAAAGGCCGGCGGTGGAGACTCCTCTACGGAAGGCTCCCTGTGAGATTTCCGAGCAGGAGTCGGAAGTCAGGAGCCGGATTTGCGTGAGGCAGTGTTGGAGACAGACTCCGAGATCTTGTTCTTGAGCTCGTCCAGTTCCTTCTTCAGGCGCGCCTGCCGCCGGCTGAGGTTCCACGTATACAGCATAAAGATCAGCCAGACGAACGCATAAGCGAGAAAGAGATATTTATTAACCACTAATCCTCCGAGAGCTTGAACGTAAGAGTGCGGCGAATCTCGCTCAGTTCTCTGCGTGTCCCTGCCAGCCGCAGACGCATGCGCACCAGCAGAAAGAAAAGAAAAGTGAATGCTCCCACGCTAACCAGGAGCGTGGCCAGCATGCGCGGATCGAGTCCTGAATTGGGACCGCCCAGGATGACGGGCTGTGGATGCTGCGTCCGCCACCAGCGGATGGCCATGTAATCGATGATGACATCCACAAAGCCAATGACTCCCACCACAGCGCAAAGATTGGCCGCCCGTCCGGGGTTGATCAGATAACTTCTCAACATCAAGTAAGCAACATACAACAACCAAAGAAGAAAGGTGAGTGTCAGGCGCGGATCCCAGGTCCACCAGATGCCCCAGGCCGGCTTGGCCCACAGCGGGCCCGTGACCAGCACGCATGTGCAGAAGATGAAACCGACTTCGGCGGCGGCGTGTGCCAGTTCGTCGGCAAACTGGGAACGATTCTTGAGATAGACGATGCTGGCGACAAAAATGATGATGAATCCCACCAGCGCTACCCAGGCGCTGGGGACGTGAATGTAGAAGATTCTCTGCACCTGGCCCATGGTCATCTCTTCCGGGGCGTAAAGGAAGTCCATGTAGAGCGCCACGAAAATTGCGGCGAGGGTTAAAGCGATATGCAGCGAAATTGGAAACCTCTTACTCATTGAACGCCCCCATTGCTGGTCATCGCCAGCGCCCCGGAAATCCGCCGTGAGTTTGCTGGCCAGGACATCGGGCGGAGAACCTACAGACTACTCTTCCAAAACGTATTCGAAAAGCAGGAATGAGGCAACCGTAAAAACCAGGCTGATGCCGGCCACTCGGGCAACGCCGCCAAGCCAGTCGCCATTCGGATCGCCGCGCATGGCGTTTGCCGTGGAGTCGATTGACAGCATCAGAATCCAGAAGGCAATGGGAAATTGCAGCACTGTCAACATCACCTCGCGCATGCGCGTGTTGGCTGCAATCGCCCCGAAAATGGTTCCCAGGGCCGCGTAGCCCAGCGTGCCGAAAAAGGCGATCAGGAGCAAGTGGCCCAGGGAAGGCAGAAAAGAGAAATTAAACCAAAGCGCGGCTGCAAATGCCATCACCACCTCTGCAATCCCAAGGAAAATCAGGTTTGCCAGCATCTTGCCCACGAAGATCATGCTGGCATCCACGGGCGCCAGCGTCATGCCTTCCAGGCAGGCATTTTCCCGCTCCGAAGCGAATGAGCGGTTGAAGCCCAGTACCCCGGCAAATGCAATCGCCACCCACAGCACCGAGGGAAGAAGGCGCAGCGTCTCCTCGCGAGCGGTTTCAAACGCAAAATTGAAAAGAAAAACAATCAGCAGGCCGAAGACGCACATGGAGGCGAGCGTCTCCCGGTTCCTCCATTCCACGCGAAGATCTTTCACCAGGATGTTCCAGATGATCTTCAGGCTAGTCATCGGTTGCCTGCCCGTTCGTCCGGAGGATGCCGAGACTTTCAAAGGGTGCCGAGGCCAGCGGGCCGTTATAGCGGACGCGGCCGGCTTTCAGCGCGATCAGGCGGCTGGCGATCGCAGCTCCCTGCTCAAAGTCATGGGTTGAAAACAAAAGGGCCTTCCCCTGTTCCGGCAGCCGCCGGAGAAGGTTTTCCAGCTTTTCCACCGACTGAGTATCCAGGCCCGTGAAAGGTTCATCGAGGATCAGGAAGCTCGGATCGTGCAGGAACGCCCGGGCCAGTGACGCTCGCTGCTGCAGGCCGCGCGAAAGGTCACGAGCGAAAACGTCCTCCCGAGAGCGCATATCGAACATGTCGAGCGCCGCATCAATTCTCTTGTCAAGATGGTCCAACACAAAGAGGCTGCCAAAGAATTTCAGATTTTCGCGGACCGTCAGTTCGCCGTAAAGGAAGGTTGCGTGTGAGACAAAGCCGATCGCCGCCTTGGCATTGGCTCCGTCCCGCTCGATATTCAGGCCGCCGAAGAGCACCTCTCCGGAGCTGGGCCGCGCAAGTGAGGCGAGCATCCGCAAGAGCGTGGTCTTGCCGGCGCCGTTGGGGCCATAGAGCAGCGCCGCCTCGCCGCAGGTGACGTTGAGCGAAACCTCCTTCAGTGCCGCGAGGTCGCCGAAGAATTTAGTAACGTTCCGGACTTCCAGCGCCGGCTTAGTGTTGTGATCCTGGGGAGGCATAAGGCTTGGATTTCGTGGAAGGGCCCGCTTTCAAAATGGCCACCGCCTTCGCCTTGAGTTCCAGGCGTTCCTTCCAGTACTTTTTCTCAGGGATTTTGCCCGAGGCAAACAGTTCGTCGATGTCCGCGATGGAGTTTATCAGAGTTTCCATTTTGGCCCGGAACTGTTTTTGCACAGGGCTGCCCTTCTGTTTGGCTTTCCAGCGGGGCCACTCTTTGGCCACCCGAATCCCCAGCGCCCACAACAGCACTAGCAGAAAACAGAGCAGGAACGGAATCCCCACGGATGTAATCGAGTCCGGAACAATCTTCACCTGCGCATCTTCCTGCTGCTGGTTTGTGCTTGCTTCTTCAGTAGCCGCAGCGGGCTTCCCCGCCAGTTGCGCCGCCAGCAGGGAGCCGGCTTTCAAATTGTCCGCTTCGTAAATCTGCGCGCCGGTTTCTGAATCTTTGCCGGCGGCGGAAAACAGGTTCGACTTCACCGTAAGGCTTGGAGGGATCACAAAAAGCTGGATTCGCCCAATCGGATAGGGCACGCTGTCGTTCAGAGAAAGTTGTTGCGCGGTGTAATCGGCAACGTACGCCACCATCATCACGTTCATCCCAGGCTTCAAGGCATAAGTAATGTAGAAGTCACCCGGCGATTTGCCCTTCTCGGGATTCTGAGGCAAAGGCATGTCCATCAGCCCCACGGCGGCTACCGTCGGACTTCCCACGCTGGGAGGAATATGAAAGAAGAAGGTTCCTTTGGGATTTCGATAAGCCTTCTGGAGCGGGTTCTGCAGCGCAAAAAGTTCCTGCACATGCGCTTGCGATCCTTCCGCTCGCACAATCACTCGCGCAGAGCTCACGCGAAGGGTCGGCTTCTTGCTGGTGGCTTCGTACGCAGTGATGCTGACCGCGGCGTTTCCGCTGGGATCGAATTGTACGGGAGCATTGTAGTCCACGCCTTCGTACGTCGCCTGTGCCAGATAGAATCCTCTGGCATCGATCTGGCTGTTGTCGATGACGAAATGCCCGCTCCCGTCGGTGGTTGTTTCGGCCACCACCGCCATACCGCTACTCGGGCTGATTACTTCCACCTTCTGTTGCGCCAGCGGCTGATGGGTCGTTCCGTTGGAAATCTCCCCCTGAATCCGGGCTGCGACGGAAGGGACAGCGCTCCCCAGCAGAACGGCGAACACTGCCAGAACTGTCAGGGTTGTGAATGTCGTTTTTCTTTTCACTTCGTACAAGCGTTCAACTCTGCACGGCGCGACTGACCAACCACCAAGCCTCAGCCTGCTTCATTTCCCGCGGTTCCGTTGAGGTAGCTCCTTGCCGCAGTTACCGCAGTATTTTACCGGCAACGGGTTCTCAAACGCACATTCGGGGCAGACGTAAGGGTCCGGGTGTTGTGACTTCTTTTGCGCGCGTCGCTCCGCAACCTGCCTCTCAATCATCAGGTCGTGTTCCGTCAATTCCTCTTGCTCCTGGGAGGCAAGCATCAACTGGGCGGCTTCGGCCAGATGGTTTTCCCGCAGGGAATCGTAGTCTTCCTTTGAAACTTTTCCAGCCTTGTATTCGAACTCCAGGTCCTGCAGATTTTCGTAGACCACCATGCGCCGGCGCTTCAAGTCCGTCAAGGGCGTGACGTCAATGGGCAAGGCTTCTTCTGAGGGGCCTTCGGGAGCGAGTAACGGTGTGACCGTAAAGACGGCCAGTCCGATCAGCAGCAGGATTGCGATTCCGAGTTCCATATTATTCCTTGCTTGCCGTCACCCGCCAAAACGGATCATCTCGCAAGCTTCCTCATTTCCTCTTCAACCGCGGCCCGGACGCTGTCGTCCACGGGACTGGCTGGAACCGCTGCCTGCAAAGCGGGCCTGCGCCACCTGCGCACGATTGCGATGGCCAGGAAGAGTCCCAGCAGCAGTCCAAAGCCCGGAAGAATCCATGCCGTCAGGTTGAAACCACGAGCGGGAGGCGCGGCCAGCACTCTTTCCCCGTACCGGTCCACCAGGTCCTGGATGATGGCGGGCTCCGTCTTGTCTTGCGCCAGGTCTGCGCGGATGATCTTATGCATCTCCGCTTTCACTTCGCAATGCAGCATCGGGCAATCGTTCAGGCTGGCCTGACACCCGCACAAGCAAATGACCTTGGTCCCGATATCGTGTTCAATCTGCGCAGGGCTCTCTGCGGCCATGGCCACGTTCGTCAGGGCAAGGCTCAGGACCAGGACCTTGATGAACCCTTTACCGGACATGGCGCGCCTCAACAGCCGCCTCCTCCTGGCTCTTGTGGATTTCCGCCATTTGCCTTTCAATGCGGCTTGGAATTAACGCTAATATTGTACCCAAAAGAACCACCATGCCGCCAATCCACACCCACTGAACCAGCGGATTGATGATCACATGGATGATGGCTTTGCCGGTGTCCGGGTCGTGGCCCGCCATCACCACGTAAACGTCCCGGGCCAGATTCGTGCGCAGAGCAATGCGGCTGAGGGGTTGCTGGCTTGCCATATAGAAGCGCTTTTGCGGATGCATTACGGTCCACGCATGGCCGTCTTTCGTCACGTCCAGGGCCACGGTTTCGTACTGGTAGTTTGCCTTCTGGCCGGTTTTTATGCTCTGGCATCGGAACATTAAATCTTCAGCCCTCAATAGATCCCCGGGGCCCATCAGCCCCTGGGTTTCAAACCTGAAGGCTTGTCCGGCGATCCCCACAAAGAGCAGCACGATGCCAAAGTGGACGATGTATCCGCCGTAGCGGCGAGTGTTCCGCATGGTCAAATTGTAGACGGCCGAGAAAAAGTTCTCCTTGCTTGTCTTCATGCGTGTGCGGGCGCCTTTGTAAAACTCCCCGACGATGCTGACGCCAACAAAAGCGCAAAGGGACAGCGACATCAAAGTGTAAAAGCCATGAACGCCAACGAAAAAGAAGAGGACAATGCCCGTCACCACGCCGGCGATGAGCGGAAGGGTGAAATTCCGCTTGATGCTTTGGAACGAGGTCTTCCGCCAGGCCAGCAACGGTCCTGCTCCTGTCAGGAAGAGAAGCACCAGGCCGATCGGGATCATGACTTTATCGAAGAACGGCGGACCTACGGTTACCGTGACATTTTCGATGGCCTTGGAGACCACCGGGAAAATCGTCCCCCAGAACACCGCGAGCACCGCGGCCAGCAGAATCCAGTTATTGAACAGGAAGCCGCTTTCGCGCGAGACTATCGAGTCGAGCCGGTTCTCGCTCTTCAGGAAGTCCAGGCGGAAGAAGAGCACCGTGAGTGAGAACGCGGCAACGATGGCCAGAAACACCGAGAACCAGGGGCCAATGTCGGATTTGGCAAACGCATGCACCGAGGAGATGATTCCGCTGCGCACCAGGAAATCTCCGAAAACAGAGAGGAAGAAAGTGATGATGACCAACGACATGTTCCAGATTTTCATCATCCCGCGCTTTTCCTGCATCATCACTGAATGGAGAAAGGCGGTGCCGGCGAGCCATGGCAGGAGCGATGCGTTCTCGACCGGGTCCCATGCCCAGTAGCCGCCCCAGCCGAGAACGTGATAAGCCCAATTGCCTCCCAGCACAATGCCCGTGCCCAGAAACATCCAGGGCACCATCGTCCAGCGGCGGGTCACGCGAATCCAGTTGTCCCCGAGCTGGCGCGTCAGAAGCGCCGACATGGCAAAAGCGAAAGGAATCGTGAACCCCACGTATCCGAGGTAGAGCAGAGGCGGATGGACCATCATCTGGTGGAATTGCAACGATGGATTGAGACCGTTTCCGTCCGGCGGTGTATAAGGCGTAACGCCGGTGGCCGTGGTCAGGGAAAGCTGATTGAAGGGATTGGCTGCCACGAAGTCCATCAAAGTAAAGAAGGTTGCCACGCCCATGCTGATGGAGATGACATACGGCATCAACTGCCGGTTCTTGCGCCGGTTCAGCAGCACCGCTATGCCGATGTAAATGGACAACAGCCAGGTCCAAAACAGCAGCGAGCCCGCCTGTCCCGACCACAAGACAGGAAATTTGAACCGCAGCGGCAGGGCTAGGCTGGATTCTTCCGCAACGTAGGCGTTGTGGAAATTGTTCGTATAGACAAGGTACTCGAGGGAAATAACCGCCAGCGTGGCCATGACGAAAAAGCCCAGCACGGCACGTTGGGCACTCTTCAGCATCCGGGGACTTCGAAGAGA
>JAKAWN010000653.1 GCA_021827245.1 Acidobacteriota bacterium
TGCGCCGCCTACAACCTGGTGCGGATGCGAAACCTGCTGGCCGTTCCGATTGTGGCCCAGTAAGTCAAGGCCGTGGTGTCTGTGAACGTCGCTGCCGAGCCGGTTCGGAACGCCGGCAGCACAAAAATACCGCGGTAAAACCCGCTCAGCATCCCCAAATCAGCCCAAAAGAAAAGAAAAACAGCCACCCAAAGCGATTTTTCAGCAGCCTGCTAGGGCTGCGTCCGCTGAGTCCGCTTCCTGGCCGCTTCAACATCGAGGACTCGGTGACAATACCGGCTGGCTGGTTCCTGTACAACCTCGTTACGTTCTTGACGACGCCCGAGGCTGCCACGCCCCCGCACCAGATGAAAGGGACGCCGACCAACATTGAATCGGCAGCCAAACTCGGCCTTGAAGCTCTCTCCCTGCGTGACGCTTTGGTGCAACCCATAATCACTCAGAACCGGCTTGAAATTCAGACCATCGCTGAGAATTTGGGACCGTCGGGCGATCAATTCCTTTCACAATTGCGAGCAGCCAAGGGTTCAGTGAGCGATGAAGAAGGTGCCAGAACGGAGACAGAAAACGACTTCGACGGCGTGATACTACGCATGTTCTTCTGTAATGGCCCCATTACGGACCAAAAATCTCAGTTCTATCGGGAATTCCACGAACATCTGAGTACCGGCCCTCTATTCTTTGCAAAATGGAACGTCTCGGCGATGAAACAATTTCTCGAAAAGCTTCTACAGCCGGCCTCGCCCTTCAGCCACCCCTATTCAAAACCGCCGACGGTAACGCATCTGGAAATGTATGACGCGAAGAACAGATCAGGCTTCGCCCCGCTAGCATGTGACTTCCTGACGCGGCTTGCAATTGCAGCTGCCTTTATCGATGGGCCGCCATCTCCTCAGACAATAGCTGAACTGGAGGTCGTAAAAGCTGCATTAAGGCTGCCTCAGTTACCAAAATAGACGGAAAAGCAAGTAGGCCGTTATCCAGAATCCCGGCGAAGTGTACGCAGATCAACTAAAAGCAGGGTGCGGCAAGCACGCCGGGTGCCCCACGTTTGGCGCTAGCCAAACGTGGCGCTTTTCGCCACAGGCCGCAGGATACTGCGATCGCTTTCTGGCAAAGGGCGGACCTCTTTCCGCCGTAGCTCCATTAAGAGATTCTCCATAGGGAAAAGCTGAGCCCCTAAGCAAGGCCCCTGACTGGTTTGCTATCCATCTCAAAAGGCGAGTTCCGTTTGCGGAGATCGCAGGTCGGCCGCCGCCGCGAATGAGGCTGGTCTCTCAGTTCTGCAATTCTCGAATCTCGACCCGTGAGTCACGTTTCCCCTTGGGCTCCCGAACCCTATCGGGTCTACTATTCAGGGAGCGAGTGGGAGGTATTCATGAGAAAGCTCGTGTTTCTGCTCGGGGCTCTGGCGGCGCTGGGCGCTGCGGCGAATGCGGCGCGGGCACAAAACAGGGGACCTGCGAAAGATCGGCAGCCGATCGTCCTGCACGCGGCGCGTCTGTTTGAAGTGGTGCCGGGAAAGATCATCAGTCCCGGCGAAGTATTGGTGGAAGGCGACCGGATCCGGGCCGTCGGCACGTCCGTGCCGCATCCCGCTCACGCAAGAATGATCGACTTGGGCGACACTACGCTGATGCCCGGCCTGATCGACGCGCACGTGCACCTGTTCCTGCATCCAGGCAAGGCCGAGGATTTGCAGACTGTCGAGGAATCCGTCCCGCAGCGGACCATCCAGGCCACGCTGGCGGCCAAAGCCGACCTGATGGCCGGCTTCACCTCGGAACGCGACATGGGCACCGAAGGCGCTGGTCCGGCAGACACGGCCGTGCGCAAGGCCATCAACGAAGGACTCATTCCGGGGCCGCGGCTGCGGATCAGCGGCATGGCGATTTCGATTCTGGGCGGCCACGAGGACGCGATCGGCTTCAATCCCGCTCAGCATGTGCTCGGCAACGCCGATTACGCCAACGATACCGAGCAAATCATCGAGACCATCCGCCAACAGCACAAGGATGGCAGCACCTTCGTGAAGATTTATGAGACCGGACGCGATGAGATGGTCCCGCGCGGCTCGGCTCCATGCCTGGGCGACCCGGCCTGCGCGCGGCTTGGAATTGGCGAGCAGCCGGGCGATCCGGAATTCTGGGATTTCCATACGCCCTATCAGTACACCGAGGCGCAGTTGAAGGCGGCCGTGGCCGAGGCTGCGCGGCTGGATACCAACGTCGGTGTGCACTGCCAGGGCGAACCGGCCGCCCGGTTCGCGGTCGAAGCCGGCGTCGCTTCGATCGATCACGCCACGCAGCTCAGCGACGGCACCATGCAACTGATGAAGGAAAAGCGCATTCCCGCCGTGCCGACATTCACCATCTTCGAGTATTTCGCCGACCACGCGCCGACGCCGGAAGCCGCGGCGCGCGAGCACGCCATGCTCGATTACAAAATCCACGAGTTCAAACGCCAGGTCGCGGCGGGGATTCCGATGGCGGTCGGTTCGGATGTGGGACCGTTCCCGCATGGCACGCAGGCGAAGGAATTCGAGTTGATGGTGCGCTACGGTATGACGCCGCTGGCCGTGTTGCAGGCGGATTATCTGAATGATCCGCGGATTCTGACTTGGCAAAACGAAGTGGGCCAGCTCAAGCCCGGTTATTACGCGGACGTAATCGCCGTGCCTGGGAACCCTCTTGCGGACATTGCCGTCGTCGAGCACGTGCAGTTCGTGATGAAGGGCGGCGTGGTCTACAAGGGTAAGGGTTCGCAAAATTAGGCATCACGGCGCCGAGGTGTCATCCCAACGGATATGCGCCGCGAAAATGTGGACCGGCTAAACAGCGGTGGCCCGCCGTTTTTCCCATGTTCGGGCGTGTGGCCCAGGCTTCGCCTTCGACTTTACGGCTGCCCGCGGGCGGGTGGCGCAGGCTTCTAGCCTGCGGCGTCCTCCGCAGGTACCCAAGACA
>JAKAWN010000109.1 GCA_021827245.1 Acidobacteriota bacterium
CGTCGGGGGCGGAGGTTCGATCTGATCCAAAGCCAGGCGGTGGACCCAGACATCATCTTCAAAACTGACGGTGTTCTGTCCCGCCTCGCTTCTTGTCAGCACGTGGATGCTGTGCCCTTCGCCAGCGAGCCCGCAGGCCAATTCGTACGTCAGACGCCCGATGCCTCCCACGACGATGGGTGGATATTCCTGACTCAGCAGGCAGATGGTTAGCTTTCCGAATTCGGGCCGAAGCGTTGGAAAGGGTTTAAATTTTATACGGCTGGGCTCGTCAAACAAGTCCGTCGCAACTGGGCCGCGCAGCTCTTTCGCAGCTTCGGAACCCATCAAGCGGCGGGAGCGCGTGAAACCCAGAAGAACACCCTCGCGAAGTCCCGTGTCAGCGTCATGATGGAATTGATCAAGGGTTTCACGGGGTGCGTTTCCTTCCTGCACGTTTCGCAAGAGGTCGGACTCCGTAGTGGCGCAAAAACGTTCGCAATCCTTCAGCATGTCGCGAAAGGGAATTTCGGGCGGAGCGTTTTTCAGTGCAAAGTACACCTTGTTTTTGATGATAGGGTGCCAGTTGGTGACTATATGGGTCTTATTGCGGAGATGGCTGGCTAGGAAACGGTGATAAACCCGCGCATTCGGCAGTTGCGTCAACAGATATCCGGCATCAACCATGCGCAGGCAGACATCTGTTTCGTCCAGGTAGTAGTCGAATTCCTCGTCAAACCCGCCGATTTCGAGCAGGGCTCTGCGGCGGAACGCCGCGTTCGTCCCCTGCAGATACGGAAAGACGAGGCAGCCGGGATAGCAAAATTCCTCTCCCGGCCTGTCAATATTCCACGCCGCCGTGCCAAGGCGGTTGGATACAGAATATCGATACTGGAGTCCGTAACCAGTGTAGTCGTAAACAATTCCGCCGGCGCCGCCTATCTCCTCCGAATCGAACGCGGCGACGATGTCATTCAGCCAGTCTTCGTCCGGAATCGCGTCGTCGTCGAGAAAGGCGACCAGTTCTCCGCGCGCCATCTCAATCCCGGCATTCCGGGAAATAGAGAGGTTGCGGGCGGCGCAACTTCCCGCCCGGATATCTCTCCGGTGCAACTTGATGACGCGTTCTGTGTGATCGGTGGATGGTCCGTTGATGACGACAACCTCAAACTCCGAGTAGTTTAGCCTGCGCAAAGATCGCAAAGTAAGGGCCAGGCTCTCAGCCCGGTTATACGTATTAATGACAATCGAAACAGTCAATTGTTTATGCATGACGATTCCAGCACATGTTCCTGAGGCCATTAGACGAAGGCGTGGATCACAATTCTGGCCGGCTGATAGGGTGAAAACACAATCAGCTTTTTGAACCCGACCTCGCGAAGCATGGCCTCAATGCATTTCAGATTCGGCCCCCAGAAGTTGGAGGGATCGTTGTTCAAGATGTTTCCCGGATAAAACACCATGGCCGGCCGCGAATAATCGAGCGCATCCATGTGCGTCTCAACGATCATCATCTCTTTGCAGACGGACCTGGCGATTCGCAGGTAGCGCAGCGGATCCTGCGCGTGATAGAGGACCCCGAGGAAGAGAACGAGATCGAACACGCCGACAGTGGCTGGAGAGAGTTCTTCGACCGGAATCAAGCGGGCTTCGACCTGTGAATGTAGAGCCTGATGAGCAATCCGGAACCCCTGCCCATCGCCCATTCCACTTGCCGTCCAGCAATAATGATCCGTGGCCAGCACGCGGATGGCTCCGCGTCTTTCAGCCCCAAACGAGAAGAATCCGTCGTAGGCGCCGATGTCGATGACAGTCTCGCCTGAGAGATTGTCCGGCATATGAATGTGAGACAGCTTTGCAGGGGAATCATCAACTCCAGGAGTGACAATTCCGTTGCCCAGATCGATTCGATGAAACCAGGGCCGGCCAAAGACCATTGAGGAAAGATCATCCGTTCTGATGCTGGCCGATGGGTCTATTCCCGCCACATTTTCGAATGGGTACGGCACCGGGATTGTCCGGTTGTGCATCGTGACTCAATCCTTGGCCGGCCCGTTTGTTAGGCACGACTCGATCTCCGCCACGCGGAAGGAAAGCTTCTCAACCTGCTGCTGCAACGCAAGGTTTGACCGGCGGGCCTCGCGCAACGCGCTCGGAAACGAGTCAAGGTGGACCTTCATGGCATCGAGATAGGGTCTGATTTCCGATAGCTGCGACTCTGTTCTGGCAGCTCGATCGTGCAGGTCTATGACAGTCTTCGTAAGCTGGTCAAGGAGCAGGGCAATCCTTGCCATATTATCCTGAATGGTTGTTCCTTCAGGGACAGGGTGGGGAGCGCCCTGTTCTTCAATTGGGGCTTCGATTGACAGTGAGTATTCCGGCATCGCTCTTACCTTTATTCTTGCGAGGATTGCCGCTTCGCCATGATGGGAAGCGGCTTTGCTATCTCTTGCTGGCCTCGATCAGCCCAGCCATTTACTTTGCTGACGTCCGAAAGCGCTCGCCCGCATTTTGATCGAGTGGCATCCTCGGGTCCTCTGAGCAAGTGAGATTCCATTTCCCAGAGCGAAGAGAATTCCGGTCCCCGTGAAGTCCGGATTCCCTCCTGATGGCGTGTACCACACTTTCCTGACGCGGACACCAGACCTCAACAGTTTCGTGAACACCGGCGAGGGGCCGCGAGGAAAAGTCCGGCAGGAGTTCCTACGCCGATTGCCCTCGCTCCTGCCACGAAGCCTCAAGAGGACTTTTTTGCAGGTAGTAGCAGGCAAAGTTTGCCGGGTGTCGGCACTAATCGGTATGCGATGTCGATCTTAGGAGCGTCCGAAGGGGATGACGCGAGTGCATTACTCAAGGAAGTTTTTAGCTGCCGATAAACCAGGGTGTGAAACGAGCATATTTTCTGTTGCCAGGACCTGATCCCCCAGTTTAGATGTGCCGCGTTTCGAACGGTCAAAGTGTGATTTGTACCCCGGTTTTTTTTAAGCAATTGTTTATGGGGGCTCGGGCTATGCCGAGGAATCGTGGATGGTTGCCTTGGGCCTGTCGCAGTGTCAGATTCCCATTCAGCCTAAGCCGGTTGGCTGGGACACCAATGTCATGAATGTACTTCCGCCGGACGCGCAACACTCGCTGGGGCTACTGGCTCACGAACGCGTGAAGCTGGCCAGAAGCGCTTTCTACCAGGGAGCATTGGTTTATCTGTGTGACACGGACGTCCGCGCGCGTTGCCGTGTCCCCCGTTAAAGAATCGAAAATCGGTGCCGGTAGGATTGGCCGCCTAGAGAGCGCCAGAAGGCAGGAACCCGCGGCGGGACGACGCCAGCCAGAGGTTCTCCGCGGAGGCCAGAGATAAGATACGGGAGGAGAATCCGATGGGACTGAGCGTCCTGTTTAACATCCCACCACTTCAATCGCAGCACCAGTAACAGGGCGACAACCAGTCGCTCCAATCCACCTTGACCCAACCGACCACCGGTTCAGGGACTAGGAGTGGAGCGGACGACCCGGCGGACCTGCGAATCGCAAACTCGTTGCACGCTTCCATTGGGTGAACGACTGTGTGGAGATTCACTATCCTGCAGGGCGAGGCCTTCAGGCACGCCGGCGATACTAAACTTCCTTTCCTTTGGGCCGATGGTTTATATGCGGCAGGTTTGACCGATGAACTCATCGGCAAGGACACGGTAAGGCGAGGTCGCACAGACTGTGCCATCGATGCAGAAATTCATTGCCAGGCAGCCCATACTCGACCGGGCCGAGAATGTGGTCGGATACGAACTGTTGTTCCGCAGTGCGGACGAAGCCTTCAGCTCCATTGAGGATCCGGACCTTGCATCGTCCACCGTCATTTCCGACAGCATGATTCTTTACGGCATCAGCGAGCTAACGGAGGGCAAGCGGGCCTTCATAAACTGCACACGGGATTCACTTGTGAGTGGGCGCGCCGCATTGATGCCCCCTGACCGGATCGTGATTGAGGTGCTGGAATCAGTCGACGCGGACATCGAGGTCGTGACTGCATGCCGTGTTCTGAAGAGTGCCGGATACGTGATAGCGCTGGATGACTTCGGGGGAGAGCGGCAGGCCGCGCTGGTTGATCTGGCCGACATCATCAAGATTGATGTGCTGGCAACGCCCAAACACGAGGTGGAAGAAATCCTGCGCCGTCACGACGGAAAGGGTATCCAGTTCCTGGCAGAAAAGGTAGAAACACGCGAGCAGTTCCAGCAAACGAAGGGGCAAGGATTCTCCGCTTTTCAGGGATATTTTTTCGCTAGACCCCGTGTTTTGAAGTCAAACGATATTCCACCCGGCAAACTGTTTTATTTTAGCATCCTGCAGGCAGTTACACGTCCGGAGATGGATGTGAGGAAGGTGGCGGACGACATCAAGCATGACCTCGGCCTCTCATACAAACTACTTCGCTTCCTGAATTCGGCAGTCTTCGGATTTCGGAATCGAATCCGATCCATCCGGCACGCCGTGGCACTGCTGGGACAAGCCGAAATGCGGAAATGGATTTCGCTCGTTGCAATCGCGAGCCTGGGCGAGGGCAAGCCCCCGATCCTTTTCGAAACTGCGCTTACCCGAGCGGCCTTTTGCCAGCACCTTGCGCCTCGCGTCGGGCCTGTCGGCCGCCAGGAGGACTACTTTCTTCTTGGACTCCTTTCCAACATTGATGCCATCCTGAGTCGACCCTTGCGGGCGGCGCTGGCGGAATTGCCCATCGCCGGTGATGTAAAAGAGGCACTGTTGGGCACGCCGAACAAGTTGTATCAGGCCCTCCAAGCCGTGATTACGTACGAAAAGGCTGACTGGGCAAAACTTGCTTTTTGGGCTAACACCCTTAATGTCCCTGAGAATGCTTTCCCGGAATTGTTTCTCCGTTCCGTGCAATGGTGCAGTCAAATTCCGTGCGGCGAACTGGTCGCGCCAAGGGGCGCTTCGAATATGCAGTGCCAGCACACTCGATCGGAAGAAGTCAATCCTCACGCTGCTCGCGCTCGACTAAATTAGGTTTGCCCTTGCCCGTTTCGCATGCGTTTAAAATTCCCATCCTGATCCGAGAAGGCCCATCTTTAGGATGGCAACAGCTACGGCACGTTCACGCATCGATCCTGCACGACATCGGCGCGGCTGCCGAGATTGCACAGCAGCAACTGGGGCACCCTACCGTATTACCCACGCTCAGCCTCTATACGCGAGCGATTCCCGAGACTCGCTGACGTGCGGTGTAGGCGCTAGAGAAAGCTCTGGTCCACAATATTCCCCAATCGGCTGATTCTGATCAACTGCGTGTGGTAGCAACTAATTGACCTGTAATGAGTAAGCTGGAGGCGCGGGGGAGAATCGAACTCCCGCATAAAGGTTTTGCAGACCTCTCCCTTACCACTTGGGTACCGCGCCGGAAGATGGAGCGGGAAACGGGATTCGAACCCGCGACTTCGACCTTGGCAAGGTCGCACTCTACCACTGAGTTATTCCCGCTTGAAACCTAGAAACTCAATTACCATGAAATTATAGAAAGCGATGCTGCAGCATGTCAAGCAAGCGAATGGAGACATGTTCATTGTCTCGACGGCTTCCCATTGGTTACCATTAACATGTGTGCATAGGACAGCTTGATTTCAAGAGTGCGTCGTTATAACGTGTTTCTTAAGGTCATTGCCTTGCTTGTATGAAGAGCTGATCCAGCACGTCCCACGCGACGGGGCGTTTGCACTGAAGCAGGTGAAAAGGAAGATAACGCAATGTACGATCCGCAAACCGTCCAACTGATCATAGTCCTGGTGGTTGTAGCTTTGCTTCTGTTCTTCATCATCGGGCTGATTTATGGATTGTTTCTACTGGCCAGGATCCGCACGCAGGCGGTGCGGATTAACAAGCGGCTCGAAGAGATTCTGGAGAGGACCGCCCCTCCGGCCAGTAAAGAGAATTCCAGGTTCACGCTATAGGCTGCCGCTTTCCAGGCGTGACTTCCAGTGGCGAATCAAACGCGCCGCACAATGTCTCCGGGATTACTCTCGTTCCAACTTGCTGGCAAGAGTAAGGATCAGCTTGCGATTTGCGGTGGTCATGCTCTCGAAGGATTTGACGAGGCGGCGCACTGATTTCGACTGATTTGCCTGTGGAGGGATTCGCGGCGCCGTCGGGTGGCTGCCACCGCGAAAGAGAAGCTGATATGGTTCAACTTCCAAAGCCTTGGCAAACTTTCCCAGGGTCGCCAGCGAAGGAGCCGTATATCCACCCTCAACTCGCGAAATATACGAACGGAGCAGCCCGGACCGTTTTTCAATGTCCCCTTGCGAAAGCCCCTTGCCTTCACGCAGGGTCCGAATCCGCTTTCCGATGTCCATCATATTAATAAAATCAGAAATGCAGTTTGTTGTCAATGATTGTCGAAAATCTCATGTTTGGAAATAAGTAATAGGTTGTAGTATAAAACCACTACGTGCGAAATCTGGGGTGTCAGCCCTTGCTGGCCGGCCGGCGCAGTGCAGCGGCGTGGGTGGAATCTTGTGACGCGTAACTGACCGCCAGCTCGAGAAACGCAAGCGTGAGCAAGGCTCCGCCAGCTTCTGTGAGCCCCGGCAGCAACACGGCGAGATCCGAGCGCTGTGACAACTGGCGGTCATTGTTGTCGGTGACGGCAAAGAGTTTTTGACCGCCCATTTGCCGGAACTCGGCAACCGATCGATGAGCTTGCTCCTTGAGCCTGCAGCGCGACGAGGAAAGATAGAGGATTCCAGCACCCGGCTGTGAAATCTGGCGGAAGTCCTGTTGAAAGTGCATCAGATCAAAACCGCTGGCGTTAACACCTGCCAATTGCCGCAGGCGCGACGCTGCCTGGAGTGCGACGGGATGAAATGACCCGCCGCCCACGATATATAGATCCGACAGCTGGCCAAGCTCTTTGGCAAGCGCGCTGCCGGCATCCGAGATCCGATTCAGAATCCACTCAACATTTGTCGCCAGTTTTCCGAGTTCGCCTTCTTGGGTGTTGAGCATCGGGGCTGGCGCTTTCAAAACCTGCGCTGCCGCTACGGCCAGGAAGAGCGTCGCCGCGTGCCGGCAGAAGACGGACCGGCTGCCCTCGGCGGGAGACTCAGCGGCGTAGCAATCCGCAACGGCGTCCGCCAGTTTGGCCAATTCACTTTCGGGATTGGGTGATATTACCCAAACAACCGCACCATGCCTCTTTGCATTCTTTACGGCCTGCAAGGTCTCTTCACCCTCGCTGGAACTGGAAATAGCAATCACGAGTGAGTGAACGGCAATTGCGTGGCGGGTGTAGGCGCTGAATACGGCGGGGCGGCGCACGATTACCGGCAGACCCAGCAGGCTTTCAAAAGCCCATGCTCCGGTCAGTGCGGCGAAATAAGAAGCGCCATCGCCTATCATGAACACCGGCCTCTGGCTCCAACTGGCGCTCCGGATGATGGCGTCGTAGGCACGGCGGCCTTCTTCAGACATCTGCCGGAGGGCCTGAGGGATTTCAAGTAGCTCCTGCCTGGTGGTCACATTCACCTCGCTTCGGGTTTAGGGTTCTTACGATTGTTTTCAGCCTGTCCTGATAGGATCTTGATCTGCATCAGGGCTGTGGACGTCGCTAGACCCCGCACCTCACGATTGACGGAACCCGGCCAGAAACGCTTTTTCGGGGCTCCATCGATCCTTCTCCGAAGTCTGCCTTGCTTTGGCAGTGCCAGATGGCTCTGACTTCAATTATAATAGTGTGGAAAGTAACGAAGCGGACTGCCAGGGAGGAAGAGCCCACACAATCGCACTTTCACGTTTCTTTGCAGCGCCTTGATCTCCGGCAATCCCGGCGACAAATGACTCAAGAGGCTTGTTTCCGAAGTTAAACATTTCAAAACTTGCCGTAACTCGGCGTGAGCTGCCGGTGGAATCGCAGGGCGTCATGGGAGGAGAAATTGTGTAACGATTCCGACTGTAGATTCGTCAGAGTACATCTAGGATCAGGATGGGGAAAGTGTCAATTAGCAGACTAAGATTTCTCGGGTATTTCATGACCACAGCCATGATTGCCCTGGTATTTGCCGGTTGTTCTGAAAAGAACGCAGCCAGCACTCCAGCGATTCCAGGGGCTGGCATGGCCGTGCCGGTAGAGGTAGCGAAGGTGTCCAGCCGGAACATGCCCGTTCAGGTGGCTGCCATCGGCAATGTGCAAGCTTATTCCACCGTTACCGTTCAAACCCTGGTGGATGGGGAGATCCAAAAGGCTTATTTCACGGAAGGGCAGGACGTTAAGAAAGGGCAGTTGTTGTTCAGCATTGATCCCCGCCCCTTCGAGACGGCTCTCCGCCAGGCGGAAGCAAATCTGGCGCGCGACGAGGCACAGTATCAGTATGCCAAGACGGAAGCTCAGCAGTATACCCAGCTCGAGAAGGAAGGCATCGTTTCACAGATCCAATACCAGCAGTACACAAGCAACGCTGACGCTCTGGAAGCCGCTGTCCGTGCCGATCAGGCCGCAGTGGAAAACGCCAAGATCCAATTGAGCTATTGCTCCATCTATTCTCCCATCAGCGGCCGCACCGGAAGTCTGCTGGTCTACCCGGGCAACCTCGTCAAAAGCAATACGACAAACCTGGTGGTGATCAACCAGATCACCCCCATTTATGTTGACTTCTCGGTTCCCGAGCAGTATCTGCCACAGATCAAGCAGCACCAGGCCCGTGGAAGGCTAGCAGTCTATGCATACCCCACCGGCGGTGAAGCTGATCCCTCGAGAGGCACGCTGAGCTTTATCAATAACACGGTTGACAGCAGTACCGGAACGATCGAGTTGAAAGGAACTTTCGCGAATCGTGGCCGGCGATTGTGGCCGGGGCAGTTCGTCAACGTCATTCTTGATCTCACCGTGCAGAACAACGCAACGGTTGTTCCCTCGCAGGCCGTACAGACCGGAGAAAAAGGGAAGTACGTTTACGTGATCAAGCCTGACCACACGGTTGATTATCGCCCCGTCGAGGTTGGGAATACGCTTTCCGGTTATACCGTGGTGGATAAAGGTCTTAGTCCGGGAGAAACAGTTGTGACCAACGGACAGCTTCGGCTTTATCCGGGCGCCAAGGTCTCGTTTAAGAATGGAGCGTCCTCCACACAGGAAAGCGCCTCATGAACCTTTCTGAACTCTTTATCCGCCGCCCCGTCATGACGACGCTGGTCATGCTGGGGTTTTTGCTGTTCGGCATTATGGCTTACCGGGTCCTGCCGGTCAGCGACCTGCCGAGCGTCGACTATCCGACCATCACGGTGAGCGCGGGCCTTCCTGGCGCCAGCCCGGAAACGATGGCCTCGTCGGTGGCGACCCCGCTTGAGCGGCAATTTTCTACCATTGCCGGTCTCGACTCGATGTCGTCCACCAACACCCAGGGCAGCACGCAGATTAGCCTGCGATTCAGTCTCAGCCGCAACATTGACTCGTGTGCTCAGGACGTTCAGTCTATGATCACCCAGGCTGAGGGCGAGCTTCCTCCGGGCATGCCGTCGCCACCCACTTTCCGTAAGGTGAACCCGGCCGATCAACCGATCATTTACATGGCGGTCTGGTCTGACACGCTGCCGCTTTATACGACCAGCGAGTACGCGGACACGATGATGGCCCAGCGCATCTCGATGATCAGCGGAGTGGCCGAGGTACAGGTGTTTGGCGAGCAGAAGTATGCGGTGCGCGTTCAGTTTGATCCCAAGGCCCTGGCCGCGCGAAAGATCGGAATTGATCAGGCCATTCAGGCCATTCAGAACGCCAACGTCAATCTGCCGACAGGGACCCTTTACGGCAGGCACAAGTCATTTGTGGTTCAGGCCGAAGGCCAACTGAATGACGCGGCGGCCTACCGGCGCATTATCATTGCCTATCGGAATGGCGCTCCCGTCCGCCTTGATGCCGTGGCCAATGTGGTCAACGGCAGCCAAAGCGACAAGGTCGCAACCTGGTTTGGCAACCAACGGGCGATGGTCGTGGCGATTCAGCGCCAGCCGGGCACAAACACCATAAATGTGGTCAACCGCATCAGGAAGCTGTTGCCCACCTTCCGGGCTGAGTTTCCGGCTGCCATTCATTTCAAGATTCAATTTGACCGATCCATCAGCATTCGGGATTCGATCAACGACGTCAAGTTCACCCTGTACCTGACGCTCTGCCTCGTGATTCTGGTCATCTTCCTGTTTCTCCGCAACCTATCCGCCACCATCATTCCGAGCTTGGCGCTTCCGATGTCTATCATCGGTACCTTTGCGGTCATGTACTTGGCGGGTTACACGGTGGATAACTTGTCTCTCATGGCCCTTGTGCTCGCAGTGGGCTTTGTCGTGGACGACGCCATTGTCATGCTCGAAAACATTGTGCGGCACATGGAAATGGGCGAAGGGGTCATGGAAGCCGCCCTGAATGGGTCAAAAGAGATCAGCTTTACCATCCTTTCAATGACGTTGTCGCTGACTGCCGTGTTTATTCCGGTGCTGTTTATGGGCGGGATCATGGGGCGGTTGCTGCACGAATTTGCAGTTACCATCATGTCCGCGGTTCTGGTTTCGGGGCTCGTGTCATTGACGCTGACCCCAATGCTTTGCAGCCGCTTCCTGCGTCATCCGAAAAGCCAGAAACATGGGCGCCTCTATAACGCTTTCGAACGCGGTTTTGGCCATTTGCTTCACGGGTACGACTGGAGTTTGCGCGGAGTTCTCCGCCACCGCCTGACGGTGCTCATCGCCTCGATTCTGATCCTGATTCTCACGGGATATTTGTTTTTCGAAATCCCTAAAGGGTTCCTTCCAAGCTCAGATAGCGGCGCGATTTTTGCCTTCACGCAAGCAGCCCAGGGCACCTCCTTTGACGAGATGAAGAAGCTCCAGAAAGAGGTCGTTGCGATTGTTCGACAAAATCCCAACGTCGACACGGTCTTCTCATTGGCAGGGGCCGGCGGACCTTCCGGGGGCGGCAATTCTGGGATTTTCTTCTGCCATCTAAAGAACCATCCGCCAACATCGGGCCAATATCTTGCCGCAATTGAGAACTTTTTCCATATTCCGCACAAACCTTTTGGACCGCAATACAGGCTCCTCACCACGGATCAGGTCATTCAGCAGTTGCGCCCGAAGCTTGCTACCATTCCGGGAATTGTGGCTTTCATGCAGAATCCTCCTCCCATCCAGCTCAGTTCCCATATGGCCAAGGGCCAGTATATGTATACCTTGGAGAGTCCGAACACCACCGAGCTTTATCAGGTTGCCAGGGTTCTCGAAGGAAAGATGCGCAAACTGCCTGGCTTCCAGGATGTGAACACGGATCTGCAGATCGACAACCCACAAGTTGATATCCATATTGACCGTAGCAAGGCCGAGGCGTTGGGCGTGACCGCCTTTCAGATTGAAAATGCCCTGACCACTGCTTACGGCCAAGGCCGGATTTCAACCATCTACGCACCCAACAACGAATATTGGGTGATCTCGGAGTTGGAACCCAAGTACCAGATGAATCCGGAAGATCTGTCCATGCTGTACGTAACCTCATCCAGCGGACAACTCGTCCCTTTGGACGCAGTTGCCAGAGTGACGGAAGGTCTTGGACCCTTATCCGTGAACCACTATGGCCAGCTTCCTTCCGTCACCATCTCGTTCAACCTGAAGCCGGGAGTAGCGCTGGGCAATGCCGTCTCGGAAGTTGATAACCTGGCGCGCGAAACGCTGCCCGCCGACATCAGCGCCAATTTTGAAGGGACCGCCCAGCAGTTCCAGTCCTCGCTGGTGGGCCTCGGCGTATTGCTAATCGCAACTATTCTCGTGATTTACCTGGTGTTAGGCATTCTCTACGAGAGCTTCATCCATCCCATCACCATCCTTTCGGGACTCCCATCCGCCGCCCTGGGCGCCTTGGTAACGCTGATGGCCTTCCACCTGCAGCTCGACCTCTACGGCTTTGTAGGCATCATCATGTTGCTTGGCATCGTCAAGAAGAATGCCATTATGATGATTGATTTCGCCCTGGACGCGGAGCGGAGTGGCGGGAAGACTTCCATGGATGCGATCTACCACGGCGCCATCGTCCGCTTCCGTCCGATTATGATGACAAGCTTTGCGGCTTTCATGGGTATTATGCCCATCGCACTGGGTTTGGGAGCCGGCGCGGAATCCCGGCGGCCTCTGGGCATGGCCGTTGTCGGCGGACTCATTTTCTCGCAGGTTATCACCCTCTACGTTACCCCAGTCTATTACACGTACCTCGATCAGTTACAGCAATGGCTTGGCAGGCGATTCCATCGCCGTCCCGCTGAGCCTCTAATCGAAGCTCCGGCTCCGGTGCCGGAATCTGTTCTGGCTGAAACCGGTGATGGTTCCGGTATCCGCTGAGATCTCAAGAAGGCCGTAGTTCATCAAGAAATCAAGAAATTCGAGTGGGACGGATTGCCCAGTGATATAATGCTGCCTTCATCAAAAACAATCGAATTGCTAGTGGTCTTTGTCTTCGCAGTGACTTATTGATCTGGAGTAAGAAATAACCTGAAGTACAAACTCCAATAAGGAGCCCACTATGAGACGGAAGAAACACCGGTCACAAGAAGCTGGCCCGGAGAAATCAGCGTTGACCCGCCGCGACTTTCTTAAGGGGGCAGGCGTCACAGTCTCCGGCGGCCTGCTGGTCGGCAGTACAGTGGCAAGCGCTGCACCTCCGCGCCCGGAAAGTGGATTTGTAGGCCCGGGCGCTGTTCCCATCACCCTTCGCGTGAACGGCAAGGTTCACAAGCTGAATCTTGAGCCTCGCGTCACGCTGTTGGACGCACTGCGGGACTATTTGGACATAACCGGTTCCAAGAAGGTCTGTGATCGCGCGACCTGCGGAGCCTGCACCGTGATGATGGATCGCAAACCTGTTTATTCCTGTACGGTTCTGGCGATTGAAGCCGAAGGGCATGATATTACGACCATCGAGGGCCTCGCCGCAGACGATAAGCTCACTCCGGTGATGTCAGCCTTCGTCAGCCACGACGCCCAGCAATGCGGATTCTGCACCCCTGGTTTCGTCATGGCCTGCACCGCGTACCTGGAGCGGGACCACAATCCGACATTGGAAGAAATTGATAAGAACCTGGGTGGCAATATCTGCCGTTGCGGAACTTACAAGGGAATTCGGCACGCTGTTCTAGAAGCAGCCGGTGTGAAGGGAGGCGAAAATGCCAACATGTAAGTATGACTGGCCACCAGCAGGCCATCGCGAGCTGATTGGCAAGAGCATTGACCGGATCGACGGTCCGGAGAAGTCAAGCGGCCGGGCAAAATACACGTATGACATGAACCCTCGCGGAAGGCTGATCGCCAAGCTATGCACCTGTCCATATGCGCATGCCAAGGTGACGTCAATCGATACCTCCGCGGCGGAAAAGTTGCCAGGTGTCAAAGCGGTTCTCGTCGTCCAAGGCCCCGGGTCTGAGATTCAGTGGGCCGGAGACGAGGTCGCTGCGGTCGCCGCGGTCACCGAGCAAATCGCAGAGGATGCTGTCCGCCTCATCAAAGTTGAATATGAACAGATGCCACATCTGGTGATTGACGATGACCTGCAGAGAGCTGAGGCAGCGGGTCGAACCAAGGCGGCAGGTGAGGCGACAACTGGCGATCCCAGCAAGGCCTTTCAGGACCCTGAGGCTGTGGTTTCTGAAGGGCATTACGGGGTACCGGTGATTACCCATTGCTGCCTGGAGGCGCATGGCAGCACCGTTGAGTGGATCGACTCGACACACCTGAAGACGTGGGTTTCGACGCAGAACGTTTCCGGAGGTCCAGGCCAGTTCGGCCAGGGTCTGCGCTTGAAGAAGGTGGAGGTTGACGACAGTAATATTGAGACCATCTGCCAATACATCGGAGGCGGATTCGGCAGCAAGTTCTCGCCCGACCGTTGGGGCATCGAGGCCGCGCAACTTGCCAAGATGGCGGGGAAGCCCGTCCGCCTGATGCTTGATCGCGACATCGAACTGGAGATGGCGGCAGCGCGTCCCTCAGCATACGCAAGAGTTCGTGTTGCCGCCAAGAAAGATGGGACATTGACTGCATGGGATTCAGAATCGTGGGGGACCGGCGGTGTGGGGCCTGCAGGACATCCTCCGCTGCCCTACGTCCTGGACATTCCGAACCGCCATTGGAAGCACACGATGGTTTCCACCAATATCGGTCCGTCGCGCGCTTGGCGGGCTCCGAATCATCCTCAGGCCTGCCTGCTCACCATGGCCCCAATTGACGATTTGGCCGCCAAGCTCAACATGGACCCGCTCGAACTGTTATTGAAAAACGTCGATCTGGCGCCTCCAATACTGAGGAAAACCTACGCGGAAGAACTCCAGAAGGCGTCGGAACTTGCCGACTGGAAAAAGAACTGGCACCCTCGTGGCGACAAGACGCCCGGCCATATCAAACGCGGGATGGGCGTCAGCCTTCACACGTGGGGCGGACTGGGCCATTTCAGCAACTGCAACGTCATTGTGCGGCCGGATGGTTCCGTGACGGTACAACTTGGCAGCCAGGATCTTGGGACGGGAACGCGGACGGTGATTGCGATCACGGTTGCTGAGACCCTTGGCCTTCCTGTCGATGCCGTTAAGGTGGAGATTGGCGACAGCAAATATCCGCCCGACGGCGCCAGCGGCGGGAGCACCACGGTGGGTGGCGTTTCCAGTTCCACACGCCGCGGAGCGATCAACGCGCGCGATGAGCTGTTCGCCGCCGTTGCACCTTCACTGGGGGTTCAACCTGCGGACCTAGAGGCAGGGGAAGGCAAAATCCGGGTAAAGGCTGACCCTTCAAAGAGCCTGACATGGAAGCAGGCCTGCTCTAAACTGGGCGTGAAAACCATCCATGCAACCGGCAAAAACCCCGGACCCTGCGAACTGACCAACAGCGGCGTGGGAGGCGTGCAGATTGCAGACGTTTCCGTGGACACAGAGACCGGCCTGGTGAAAATGAACAGGATCGTTGCCGTCCAGGATTGCGGCCTGATCATCGACATGAAGACAGCGGAAAGCCAGGTTTACGGAGCGTTGATCATGGGCGTCTGCTACTCGCTGTTCGAGCGCAAAGTGATGGACGAAACGCTCGGCGTGATGCTCAATCCCAATATGGAATTCTACAAGCTGGCCACCATCGGCGACATTGGAGAATTCGTGGTTCACATGATGACGGGACCCGGGTACGACGAACGCGGTGTGATTGGCCTCGGCGAGCCGCCGGTTATTTCACCCGGCGCCGCCATTTCCAACGCCGTGGCTAATGCTATTGGTGTTCGAGTCCCCACTCTTCCGCTGACCCCTGACAAGGTCCTTGCGGCACTTGAGAAAGGAGAGACGGCCTGATGGAAACTTTCGAATACGCAAGTCCACTGAGTGTGCAGGACGCCGTCCGATTGCTCGGAGACGCCTGGGGCGGCACGGAGATTATGGCAGGCGGAACGGATCTCATCAGCGCGATGAAAGACCGGATCATGACCCCTAAGCGCGTGGTGAGCCTGAAAAAAGTGAAGGGGCTGGACCGCATCGAGTTCAGTTCCCGATCGGGACTGCGAATGGGTGCATTGGCCACCATTCGCCAGCTTCTGGATAATAATGATGCCAAGCAGCATTACCCGGGTCTGGTTCAGGCGGCAGACGGTATTCGCGGCGAGCAGATGCGCCATATGGGAACCGTCGGCGGCGAACTACTCCAGCGTCCCCGTGACTGGTACTTTCGCAACGGGTATGGCTTGCTAGCGATGCACAACGGCAAGTCGCTGATCCCTGACGGCCAGAATTACTACGACGCCATTCTGGGGAATTCGGGGCCGGCCTATTTTGTGAGCCCGTCAATGCTTGCTCCCATTCTCATTGGCCTTGATGCCAGGGTGACGTTGCACGGGCCGAGTGGGAACCGCGAGGTGGCACTTAGCAAGTTCTACAGAGCACCGCAGTCTGAAGGCGAGCGCGAATACACGATCAGGCCGGACGAAATCCTGACGGAGATCGTGGTGCCCCCTTCTCGCGGTGCCAAGACGGCCACCTACGAAATTCGCGAGAAGGAAGGCCTTGACTGGCCACTGGTGGCTGCCTCCGTAGCCTTGCAGATGGAAGGCAACACCGTGAAGAGCGCCCGCGTGGTTCTGGGGCATGTTGCGCCCGTGCCCTGGCCCTCACCTGAGGCTGATGAAACCCTCCGGGGAAAAACTTTTACCGAAGAGATTGCGGATGCAGCAGGCAAGGCCGCAGTGAGCAAAGCGAAGCCACTCAGCCAGAACGGTTACAAAGTCCAACTGGCTCGCGTCGCCGTGAAGCGCGCTCTGATGCGTGCTGTGAAAGGAGAAGCGTGATTATGCCTGAGCCTTTGAATCTGAACACTATCAGCCACGCAGCGTGCCGTTGCCTTCACTCGAAGGAAATGTTCGTCCAGGCCGAACCTGATCCCAGGATACCCAGCATGAGCAGCGGCATCTACTGGTGCGTCCACACCTATAACTGCCTGGGGCCAGACGGCCAGGTCGCGGACCCCGAGAGCTGCAAACCCGGCCGGGGTTGCTACGATCCGCTCTGACGTGCATTATTCATGAAATTTGCGCCGTGGAGGGCGGAGTTTTCAACCTCGCCCTCCTGGCGATTCTTGATCATTTCATGAATAATGCGGCCTCAGCCCACGCCTCGTTTGCAGGCTGCTTTGTGGCCACGTTTGGCGTGCCACAGGGAGTACAGACTCGAAGATACGCCTTTCCACGGACGACCTCCCCAACGGGGACACACCATTGATCCTCCTATGATGTTTGTCTACTCCAACCGAGCAGAAGTCGTTGTTAAGCTTTGGCCTTGGCCAAAACAAAGTTGGGAAAATCCTCGAAGACCCAGTTGTTCTTGAGTGTCTGATAGATGATGCCGAGG
>JAKAWN010000654.1 GCA_021827245.1 Acidobacteriota bacterium
CTGGACTTCTTGCGGTGATTTCTGTGGAAGCGTGCTACTCGCCATTCGCTTTTGAACCTCTGCGATTACAGCAGGCTTCCCGGATCGAAGTGGAACCTTGCGAAATAATCTCGGTCCAAGCAAACTTCCCGCTAGCGCCAAGCCCGCTACCAAGAGAAGAATGTACCGGTACGGCCTGCCTTTTTTTGCATCGAGGACGCTATTTGAGCCGACTACCGGGCCCTTGGAGCCGATCCTGACAGGAGAGGATTCCGAGGATTGGATTCCACCTGGGCTCACGGACGCCGAACGTCCAATCTCCGCGGCGTGTTTTCCGCAAAGGTAGATGGGCTCGCTGCGGTGAACGTCGTTCAAGAAGAGCATCAAAGATGTTCCGAAGTCACAGGCAAATTGGTAATACTGGGGCAACGGTTCAGGCTGCTTCCCGGGCGGAAAGCACCACTCAGAGTGGTTCTTGCAAGAATGTTTATGCGGGCGAATCACGGATACCAACAATACACCTTAAGACGTTGCATGAGTTCAGAGGAGTCGAGGATGCCTTTCTGCGCTAACGTTTCCAGCAGAGTGTGGACGATCATCATTCTGAAACAGGCCA
Organism: Acidobacteriota bacterium; assembly: GCA_021827245.1. The sequence goes on from JAKAWN010000654.1 coordinate 596, forward strand.
ATTCATCGAACGAAGCGGTCTTGCCTCCCTTTTTCGCGGCGCATACGCGTTGGGACGATACCTCGGAGCGAACGGACGCGGCGGGATTCTCGCGGGTTGGGCGTGGGTCAGTTTCCGGGTAGCCGACTGTGCGGCAGTTGATGGCGATAAGCCCGTTTCAGGGACGTGTTCGCGACTTAGCGTGGATTGCAAGCTGGATGAGCGACTTGGCCTGTTCGCGCCAATGGACGGCTGACGAAACAGTCACTAAGTATCGATGGGGCTTGCCCAGAACGCTGAGCCAGTGTCATGGTGTGCATGAAAGGTGAGTTGCATGGCGAAGTTGATATACATGATGAACACGTCGCTCGATGGTTACACGGAAGACGAGCATGGCGGCTTTGGCTGGACCGCCCCCCAGGACGAAGAAGCGCGCACATGGATCTTCGCGCATGTGTCGTCATTCCGTACCTGTCTTTACGGACGGAGAGTGTACGAGACGATGCTGTACTGGGAGACCGCGCACACGGTTCCCGATCAACCACAGTTCGTGCTCGACTTTGCGAGGCAGTGGCAGGGAGCGGAGAAGATCGTATACTCGAGGACCCTCGCCGAGCCGCGCAGCGCACGGACGAAAATCGAGCGGTCTTTCGATCCCGATGAGGCCCGCAAGCTCAAGGCAAGCGTCGCGAGCGACATCTCTGTGGCCGGTCCTGAACTCGCCGCGCATGCAATCCAGGCAGGGCTTGTCGACGAGTTCCAAATGCGTGTCTGCCCAGTGGTCATCGGCGGGGGAAAACGGTACTTCCCCAGTGGTGTGCGGCTGGATCTGGAGCTGGTCGAGGAGCGGCGGTTCCGCAACGGGGAGATCTTTCTGCGGTATGCGGTCCGCGGCCGGTCGAAGTGAAGGTGGGGCGTCGCCCGTGAGGCGTGAGTTGGCGCGAAATCACCGATGCACTCATCAAAAGCAGATTCGTAACGCGAAGTCGGCCGGTGTGAATCGATCTCAGAAACTCCTTGATAACGGGCGGCTCGGAAACTGACCCTGCCCGCGGCCTGCGGCCGCTCGTTCGCCACGTGGGCGAAGGCGGGTCCCCGGCGAAGAGGATTTGCGGCGGGCGGGCGCGGGGCTCTCTTTCCGCTGCGTTGAGGATGATCGATAGCGTGTCTTGGGTACCTGCGGAGGACGCCGCAGGCTGGAAGCCTGCGCCACCCGCCGGTCGCTTTCGTTGCGGAGAGAATGTGTGTCGTTGTCTTGCTACCGGAGGATTTTTCGACGCGCGGACCATTGCAGAATCCGCACCCTTTGCAAGCGGCACAAAGAGTGCGGCGCTCGCAGGTGGAAAGCGAACCGCGACCGGCTGGCCGAGCCAGGTTTGAGGTTTTGGAAAGGCCGCACTCGTCGCACGGGCTGCGAAGGGTTGCCACCCTGCCCCCGAAAAGCCCCACGTTTGGCTAGCGCCAAACATGGGGCAGCCGGCTGACGGGGTATACTGTCGCGCAACAGGAGGTTTTCTGGCATGAGCACTCGGCTTCCGGGTTTCAGGGGCGAATATCTTTGGGAATATGACATTGCTGAGCGACAGCTGCTTGCATTGGCAGAGGCTTTTCCTGCGGAGCGCTATGCTTGGCGTCCGGCGGAAACGGCGCGTTCGGTAGGCGAAGTTCTGGTGCACCTCGGAGCGAGTGGGCGTATGTTCCTGGCCCTTCTGGGGGTCGATGCGGCGCAAGATCTGTACGGCAAGCTGGAAGGCGAAGGGCTCGCGCGGGCCATGGCGATGTTTGCAAGAAATGAGAGCCTGGAAAAGAGCGTGACGGACAAGGCTGACGTTCTCGCTTTGCTCAGGAGTTCGCTAAACGATCTTCGCACCGCTTTTACGGAGACCACGGATGCCGGGTTGGACGGGCCGGAAGTGTTCGGCGGGGAGGGGTCGACGGTGCGCCGCTTCTACATGCGAGCCGTTTGCCACCTGCACGAGCACATGGGACAGCTCGTCGCCTACTCTCGCGCAATGGGCTTGCCTGCGCCGTGGCAGGCTGAGCGCGAGGCTCAACGGAAGGCCATTGAGAATGAGCTGGCGGGCTCAAAGAAATGAAGGCGCTCTGACATTGGCCATAGATCCCGATTGCATTCGTTGAGCAGGTTTTGTTTTTCCTGGTGAGTGGTCGGCCAACCGGGAGTGATCCGTTTCCTCCGTCACACGGCCCACTGGCGGCGATTCTTCTAGTGTTCCTTCGGCTGGTGGCCCGGTTTGGCCGGTTCATTTTTTCACGGCGCATGTCCGTCGGGGTGATACCTCGGAGCGGGCCGGCGCGGGGATCTCTCTCCGCGGTATTGGGGATGATCGATAGCGTGTCTTGG
>JAKAWN010000110.1 GCA_021827245.1 Acidobacteriota bacterium
CCCGGCAGACAGAGTGTTCCCCGGACGGCTTATTGATAAAGATATAGGAACAGGGCGAAAAGACGGCCTGAGCGTTGTTGTCCTATTCCGCCCCGGAAGCTGCCGTTTGAAAATCGCAGCATGTCCGGATAGTCGAGGTGGAGGGAGAAGGGATTTTGATGCTGAGGGGGGCGAGTTTTTCACGGGCGCCGGGACATCCTCCGGATGAAGCTCGGCGGAACAGACCTTGTACTTCCGCAAGGTTGTCCCTTTGGGAAAGAGCATCCGCTGATGCTCCGGCCGGCTTTTTCAGTCAGGGGGATGCGCGATCCCAACCGAGGGATATCCGCTTTCAAAAGGGGGCTGCACAAACTGATAGGCTGCAACTCTCGGCGTGCTATTTCGTGCGCGGTTGGTTCCAAATGAGCTCGACCGTAACTCCGCCGTGCTGGCCCGTGTCGAGATAAGCAAAACGGCCTTTGCTGCCATTGCTATCCCATGCCCCGCTCATGGACACGTTTACGCCCTTGGCCTTGAGGTGCGCGATGGCTGCGTTCATATCTTTGACGCTAAACCCCAAATGATGGAAGCCTTCGCCGTGCTCTTTCTGATACTCAACGTAATCACTCGGGCCCACAGTGGGCTGAATCCACTCGAGCGGAAGCTCACCCGCCCGGTTCCAGCCGAGGTCCATCTCGAATTTCCCAGGCTTCCCGCGATATATCCTGTCGAGACTGACGTTGTGTACTATCTGCAGGCCACCGAAACCTATCCGCTGCCAAAACGCGCTGACTTTGCGAACGTCAGGAACAACGAAACCATAATGATTGATCTTGTTGAACGGGTATTCGTTGGCGCGTGGGGTTTCGCCGCCGAGCGGCCAGTCGGGGTTGTACGTCAACTCCAAGGTGATGCCTCCACCCTCGGGCGCTGTATCCAGGTAGGCGAACCTTCCTTCGCCCTTCTGCCCTTCCCAGCTTCCGGATTGCACCACGCCCACGCCTCGCCTCTTGAAATACTGAATCTGCTCGTCCATGACGGCAGGGCTCGGCATCTGGTAAACAAGGTGGTGCACGCCGTCACCGTGCTTCGCAAGAAACTCGTTATATACGCTGTGACCTTCGACCGGTTGGATCCATTCGATCTGGACGCCGCCGATGTCACCAAAGGCCATTTTCAATTTCAGCGGCGTCTTCTTGCCGCGATATATTACGTCTGGGAAGTCCATTACACCGGCACGATGAATGTTCCGGAGACCCAGCATTTGCCAGTAATCCACCACCGAATCCAGATCCTTCACCACCCAGCCGACCTGCACGACGTGGTCGTAAAGGGAACGATCAATTGTTGGCTGGGCCACCCGGCCGGAGATTGGTGAGCCAAGCACGACGGAACCTGTCGCGAGGCATAAAGCCGCGACGACAAGAGTTCTGGCGATCCCCTTGCTGGCCATTTTGATCCTCCTTGAGAGCTGATTGCCCATTCTCCCGCAGTTGCACATTCGACTCGATCCGAATTACCGCCTTGACCTTTCAATTCTCGAAAATGTACAACTGTTCCCCGGAATTAAATAGAACCTCTTGAATCCGTTCGACCTCTGTTAAGCGCGCTTCGTCTGTGTTCAGCCGGGGAGTTCAATGAAATCTTGGGCGTTTGGTTTCCACGGCAAAGGCGCCCCAAAGGCGGAGATCACTTGCATCCCCAAGCAGCCTCAAAAAGGATCTCTTCGAACACATCGCCAATCACGGCGTCTCAACAATGATGAGGTTCCACGGCTTGAGCGTTACATGTTGACCAGTTGCCAAGCCGCTGTCAGTCAGCAAGTCCTTTCCGGAAGACCCTGAATAGACGAATGATACCGGCTTGCCCGAGTAGTTAAAATAATAACTCATAGACTTGCCGAATCGGTTCCTTCCATGCTGAACGTGAATCACAGATGGAAGCTCCTGGTTGGCGCCTTCCATTCCTGCCTGCCGTAGAACACGAAGGAGCACGTTTCTCTGCAGATCATCAGAAAGGTACGTTCCTTCATAAAGCAGAGTGCCTGCCCCGTACCGGTTTTCAGTAATGGCCGGCCAACGTCCGAAGAAAGGATGCTCATAGTAGGCTAAGGCCTTTGCGTGCTCAAGCATCAGAAATTCAGCCCAGTACATAACCTTGTTGTTCGTCCCGGCATGGAACGGGTCTCCTTTCAGCTCCAGTGGATGCTCCAGGTTGGAAAATTCCTGGTAACTGGCCCCGACTACTTCCCGCAGAGGACCTGGCGCCCGCACCCAGCGCACGGCGCAGTTTTCATTGGCAAAGCCGCTCTTGAACGTCATTACGACGTGACCGCCTGTCTTTACATAGTCAGAGATCCGCTGCAGGAGAGAGTCATCTGCTATGTACAGCGCGGGTACAACGAGAAGCTTGTACTGCGAAAAATCCCCGGTCTCGGAGAATACAAAGTCCACTCCGACATTCAGCTTGTACAACGCACCGTGAAGTTGCCGGACTAGAGAAGCATAGTCCGCCACAGGATGCCCCGGGGACCACTGAGGACTGCTCCATGTGAACGGCATATCATTGATTGCGTTCAAAGAGTCCCTGCTCCACAGGATCGCCACCTGATTCTCAATTCGCAGACCCACCAACCGCGGCCCGATTCTTTGAAGTTCATGCGCGGTCTGGGACACCTCTTTATAGGCGCGATTCGGTTCGAAATCGTGTGAAAGAACGCCCTTCCAGTAGGTCTCCTGATTGGCCGGTATCGACGCCCAGTGCCAATACTCCACCATGTCGGCGCCGTTCGAGAGATGAGTGTAAACATCCTGCCGTAACTGCCCATCATAAGGGGGGAATTGAAATGCTGAGTTCCAGCCGGTGGTTTGGGCGTTGGTCTCTGTCACCAGAAAATTGCCATGCTTGAGCGCACGGGTGAAATCCTCGACCAGCGACTGCTGTGAGCCGTCGAAACTGTCCTGTGTTTCATGATAGACGTTGACCGCAGGAATATCGAGCGAGGAAGCGACGGCTCCTTCATTCACATCGTAGTGCATAGCTCCGGCGAAATCGGTGGTCACGAACTGGTGCGGGCCGCGAAACTCTCTGACGATCTCAGCCTGCCAGGCCAGATAGTCGGTCACGCGCATCTGTTGCCACCTCGACCATTCCAGCTTGTAGCCCGTGCTCTGCGCACTGTCGCGGGTGGGCATATTTTCCCACCCATTCACGTCTTCACCCCAGTAATTCAGAAACCAGGCCCTGTTGAGGTTGTCAGTGCTGCCGAACTTTTCCTTGAGGTGGTCAACAAACCCGACAAATACGTCACGATTGGACGCTCCATAGGAGGCTGTCTCGTTATCAATCTGCCACCCGATGACGTTCGGGTCGTTCCGGTAATGCGCAACCAGATTCCTGATCACTCTCTGGGCATAGAACCGGAAAGTCGGGTTCTCGATGTCCATGTTCTGGCGCATTCCGTAAAATGTCTTCGCGCCTCCAAGCGGGCGGACTAACACCTCTGGATGCTCATGGTACAGCCACGTGGGAATGGAATACGTTGGTGTGCCCATGATCACTTTGATTCCAGCTTTACCCATGGCCTCGACGACGCGATCCATCCACTCATATTGGAAATGCCCATCCTCCGGCTCCCAGAGGCTCCATGTGGACTCTCCCATGCGTACCACGTTCAGACCGGCTTCGGTCATGAGCTTCACATCCTGGTCAAGACGCTCATACGGTTCGTACTCGTGATAGTAGGCGACGCCATACAGAACTGTGGGGAAGGTAACAGGAGGATTGGAAAGCCCGGAGGCAACTGGCGCGGCAGAGGGCTCCTGGTGTGTCAGCGTCACTGCTGCGTGATCTTGCTCCCCCGGGTTATTCTCTTGCGATTGAGCTGGTAACCCGAATCCCGCTCCGACTGTGGCTGCAAGACTTGCAGACTGCAGAAAATGCCGGCGTGTGAATTTGTTTTTCATCTCGGCCTCCCGGACTTAATCTCGACTTCGATCGTCCAGCAAAAAACACTCTAAGACGGACGGTAATGCTCCTACTTGTGACGGCGATTCTCGCGTATTCCATTTTGAACATCTTACTTGCGAAGTCCCGCATCACCCTGCCGGACCGATAGCGCATAGCGTCCCGCCATATCGTGGTACACCTGGTTTCCGTTTCCACCCAACAAGCCACATCCATCACGCTTGTTGCCTCGGCAAAAATCCCTCGGGACTTACACGAAGACGGACAGGTTTACATGAATCCTGTTGGGTTCTTCGATTCTATCCCGATAGCTCCCGTGGATTCTCTCAAGACCAGCTCCGGATCCAAGAGGTTTTCCCGGCCAGGTGGCCGCTCCTTAGACAACTCTGGAACTGCGGGTTCGAAAATCAGGTTGCCCTGCTTCAAAGGCTAGCAACCTGCATGATTTCCTGTTGAATCATTCGCTGCATGGAATCGTGTTCCCATCCATAAGACAGGGATATAACCCAGAAATCAGCCAACATTGCCAAGAATTAAGCCTTAGTAATGCATGCGCTTCGAGTGCGCGTCACCACAGCGCCCTGAAACGCAGATCTCATGCGGCGAATGCGAGGCGGAATTAACGTGGCATGCCGAGCAGAACTCAATTGATGAGGGCGTTGCTATGCCGCTCCAGGTCCAATCCGGTCTGCAGGGCCTGATCAATTCTCTACATCCTGGAACGTCGTTCGTACACCTCCGAGCTAACCGCCTTGGCGGTTTCCACCATCTCTCGATAAGGCGTGTCCGTGACGGAGACAAACCCGATGTTGTAGTTTTCTCCATCACCGGCTCTGCCGGTCAGAGGTTCATCGTAATACTGGAACCATTGGCAGCCGACAAACGCCGGAAGGCCCTCGACACTCTCCAGATACTTCTTGTACATCGCCGCCCGCGCCTGCTGGTTCGGTGTTGAAACTAGCCCCGTGTGGAACATCCCCCGGTCCACAGCCCCGAAGTGAAATTCCGCATCCATACAGGGCCTGTTCAGCGGCGTCGTGAAGGCCCACTCCTTCGGATCGAGATGCGATTGATAGATGTCGAAACTTACAACGTCGCAGTAGCGTGCTGAGGCCTCGACTGCTTCCGGCGTTCTCGATGCGAATTTGACGCCCAGATAAAGATGGTGCGGATCATATTTCTTAAGGGCGTCGCGGATGATCCTGAAGTACTGATCCGCATCCAGCGTCAGAAAATTACTGAAGTCTTTCCTCATCTGCGGATTCAGTACCTCGGGTGGCTTATAGGGCTCATCCAGCAATGCCGACCAGGAGGCAAAGTGTGTGCTCCAACCCTTGTTCAACTGCTCAATGCTTCTATAATGCGACTCTAATTGTTTAACGAACGCTCGCTTGGCAGGTAAGGTGCCATTAGCCGAAAGTGCCCCGTATGCAAGACCATAATGCGTTCGGTCGGTATTGCCCCCGCCCCACGATAGCTCGTTGTCGACATAATAGCCGATACACCAGGGGTCTCCACGATGCAGCTTGGCGACCGCTCGGATGTCAGCATTCGCCGCCGCTATGTATTGGGGATCGAAAGGATCGGGCATGGGTCCCCAGTAATCATTGCCACTGGGAACATGCGCAAAATGCCCATGGATCGTAATGGTCGCGACATAGGGGACTTTCTTGTAGGCGTAGAGAGCCGGGTCAGACCAGTTGCCGATAGTATTAAATCCCCATGCCCGCAGCCGATCGAGGGCCGTGATTCGCCAATCCTCCAGCCAGTTGGCGCCGTATTTCCTTTCCAGGTTCGCGTTGTAAAATCCAAATGTCTGTCCCTCCCTCACAGGACCGTAAACGACACGCTTTTCACTACCATAGAACTTGCTCAGAGGATCTTCGGTTCCCGGCAACCACGTGAACATCTCTCTGCGGCCAGTCACAAACGTGTAAGAGTCGCCGTTGGGGCGGACACTGATTACGTCAATCCCCATCGAAAAGAAGAGGTGGCCATCAGGATCTACGAGCCACCACTTGCCATTTCGCTTGACCGTGCTGAAGTACCCCGTCGTGGCCACGTGCGGTCCCGAGGCCCAGCCTCCGTACTCATCGCGATCCGGAAGCATGGGATGCGCCTTTAGTTCCTCTTCCTCCTGCTGCTTCTGCGCCAGCAGGCCCTGCAAGCTCTTGACCTTGCCTGGCCAGTCTTCCCGTGTGTACTGGCCAAAGCGGTCCACGATTCCTTTGTAGTTGAAAGGGGGCAGCAGCCGGATATTATCAACAATCACGGAACGCGTATCGGCGGCATGCTGGAAGGAGAGCTTGAGGCCTGTGACGTTCTCGGCGCTGATCGGCTTATCGGCACCCGGCATCATGCTGAAAGGCATGACTCCGGATACTGTCGGTGGTCCGCCGCGCATCCCGTGGGCAATCGGAGAACTGGGGCCAAAACCGTAGTAGTAACTAACGGTGGCATGTGGTGCGACGTTGCCGTTATAGTCAGTGGTCAGGTGGCTGGATCCCGCTCCAGATCCGATGTCCAGTTGCATGCCAACCTGGATTTCATGGTCAGATGGATTCACCACGTCAACAGCCGCCGCTCCGTACTTCTGCCAATCCCACGGCTTGGTTCCGGAAAGCAGTTCAACCGAGGCCGTCCCCGGCTGGCTGAACTCAACCTCAAGCGCTCTCTTCCCATTCGTCACACCTTCTGTTGTAAGTGAAGCCTTGCAATCCGCCAGCTTAAGCTGCTGAAGGTCGCTCTGAGACTCAAAGGAAGTGACGGTGACCGTCTTGCTCCTCGTTGTCTGGCTCTGGGTGCAAGAAGTCTCCAGTCCAGCCAGAGATGCCAGAAGAAGCACGCTCAGATACCGAAGGATTCTTCTGCCTGAAGTTCCCACCTCAATATTTTTTACCATAATGGCCTCCAGCAAATTCATATCGGGCGGATTTGCCCAAATCGGCTTAACCAGCATCCAGTGTAGGTCGCAACAGGATTAGCGCAAACAACAATTTGCACCAGAGTTTGTTGGCCACTTAGCCGGCTGACAGAAATCAATAAGGCTTACTGACGCCCGGTCGATACGGATTCGCCCGCGAGGGCGAACGACATGGGGGCAGGTGCAACATATCCATTCCACCTGCGGAGGATCTTCCCGTTCTTACCAATCAGAAAGGTCGTCGGCAGATAGACCACGGAATATTGCCTGGCGGTAAACCCTTTCGCATCGCGAAGCACCGGAATATGCTGCAAATGCCAATCAAGGCTCAGGTTGAACAGTGGACGGCGGCTCGCCATGCGGGATGGATATCGCCGGCAAGCCCCGATAATCAAAACCGCAACCCCTTGGGACCGGTACTGCCGACTCATACTCTTCAGAACCACCACCTGCGCCTTTGACTCCGTGGGTTTGAGCCCCATGCCGATAAGCGAGTTGGCGTCGACAAAAGAAAGCAGGAGGGCTTGATGCTTGCTCAGCAAACCATGAAGGTTCAACTGGCCGCCACTCGCGGCGGGCAGATCAAACTGCGGTGCCGAGTCTCCAGTCTCAACCTCGGAAGACTCGGACGCTCGCAGTTGGTTTGCACCAATGTTAATGGGCCCCGTCACTGGCAAGGGATTGCCGAAGAAATCGTGCTTGCCCATATCGGCCAGCCTTACACCCTGGCCTTCGGCTGGCGAGTCCGGCAGCAAAGTGAACTCCTGGATGGGACGGGCTACGGAGTGAGACGTAGGGTCTGCAATCATCGGGTTGGCATATTGAGAGTGCAGATCCTCACCTGTAGCTCGCTGCCACGCCCGCAACGAGGAAAATACGTTGCTTTTTTTTCGCCACCGAGGCGTATCCGTTCCTGTATACCAGAAGAGATTGTGGTCCATTTTGAAAACGTCCGCTGCAGCAGGCTCATATTCTTCCATATCTGGAACAGATGAGTAAATGATGTTATTGAAGAAACCATCCGGAGCGGCAGGATCAAACACAGCCTTGGCAAAGAGTGCATAGGCCGGCCGCGAAGGGTTCCAATAAGAGGTGTTGTTGTAAATCAGGGCATCCCGAATCGTACCGCCTTTCCAGGTATACACAAAAAAGTCGCCTTGGTAGGCGAGTGAGGCCGCTCTACCGTCATTTGAGCAGATGTTGTAACGAACGACGGTGTTGACATTCGTGTCTTTTCCGTCCGCTCCAAAAACCGCGATGCAGTAGCCGTCGGCATTGTGGGCATAATTGTATTGAATAGTGACGTCGTGATTGAAATAGTCGCTATCGTAAGCTGCTCCATCATGGAGGCTGCCGGGCGTGTGTGTGTCATAGGCCTCGTTGTATTGCACTACGCAGTGATCGCAATCCCAATTCCAGATCGCGTTAGGGGTGCCAATGCTGGTAACGGGAGTGAGACCTATTCGATAGGCCACCGAGTTCTCAATCAGTGCATTCTTGGTCTCGTGGATGACGATTCCGTCTCCCCCAACATCGTGCACGGTGGAGTAGCGAACCGTTATGTTTTTGCCTTTGGGTCCGGTGGGGCCTGCGAATCGTGCTCCATCGATGTAAATCCCAGCCCACTGGGTGGTTCTAAATGCCGTGACTCCATCCACCAGGATGTCTTCGAATAGCGCGCCCTTTGCCTGGGGATGAAAAACAATGAGACCGCTGTCTTTTTGGGTTGGAGTTCCTGTCACGTCATGCACGACAACCTGGCTCAGATCAATATGGCGTATCACTGAGTTCGGATGATCGCCGGTAATCCAGATGCCGTAAGGGTCTCCCCCGGCGGTCTCGATGTGGCTGACCCGCCAGTAGCTCTGGTTTTTTAACTCGAGAGCTGCGTGATGCTTTCCAGCACGGATCAGAGGAAGCCTTCCAGTCCCGTAGGCGGAAAGGGTGATAACTGCTCCTTCTGTTCCGGAACCACGAGGACGAAGTTCGCCGTCACAAACGCTCCCCCGAGCCAGAAAGATGGCATCGCCCTGGCGGAAGACCATCTTGTTGACACGGTTGAGAGTCTTCCAGGGATTGGCAGCCGACGTTCCGCTGTTCTCGTCATTTCCGCTTTTGCAGTTGAGGTAATAGCCGGTGCCGAAAGCTCGCGGCAATGCTATGCATGTAAGCACGGTTGAAATCAAAATGAGAAGCATACATCTACGAATCCAAAGTGGCGATTTTGCCAGCACGCTTCCCCCACTTTTTGAGGACAGATGGTGAAATCCAGTTGGATACTCCATTTTTTATCCCAGTGATTTCGATCTCCCAAACCGGAAACCTGTCACCCCCAATGGCGATACTGTGAAGTCCAAGATCGCTGCTACAAGCGTTGCTGATAAACGCGCACGTAGTCCACGACCAACCGCGATGGGAAACGCGTGCGTTCCGGATTGCCGCCGGACTGGCCTCCTATAGCCTGGTTCAAAATCATGAAGGCCGGCTGATGGAACGGATTGAAGCCGTTGTAGCGAGGGTCGAGCGTGTGGGATAAGTTAACGGACGTCATGAGCGCTCCATCAAGATAGAGATGGATGTAAGTCGGCGTCCATTCCATCGCCCAGAGGTGAAAGTTACCAGACCAATTTGGATCGTGAAATTCCCTGATTGGCCTGAAGGTCGCAACCCAGTCCGCCGAGCTGTCGGCTTTCTGCCAGGCAACGTTGGCGTTCACGTGGCCGGCATAATACTCCATGATGTCAATTTCGCCGCACGCAGGCCATGGCTTGGAGATTCCAACCGCCCCCCAGCCGGGCCAGATTCCCGACCGCGTGTCGATCCGGCCGCGCATCACAAAATAGCCATATTGCCAATTGTGCAGACCGCGCGTCGTGAGGCTTGCCGACGTGTACCGGGGGCAGTTTGCCGGCCGAATCGCCAATCCCTGTTGCCTGGGCGGTAATTGGGATTGGGCACGGTCTGCCGACGGGCCTCGATGATCAGATTTCCGCCGGTACAGAAGGCATTCTGAGGCTGATACCATTGGAGCTCCTCATTCCGCACGAAACCGTGTTCGTATGTCCAGTTCTTTGGATTTGGCGCCCCCGCGTTGTTGAACTCATCGTGCCAAACCAAGCTGTACCCTTCCGGCACAGCATAGCCTGGGGCGTCCGATTCTGCCAACCCGGCCCGCACACTGGCGGCCGCGGCAACTGCCACCACACGATCGAGCGCACCGCGACGAGTGATCATTGAAAAGCCTCCTTCTCATCGGGATTTGCCGTAATCCTGTTGAATTGCGCCATGAGCGTTCAGGGCTCGCGAACCGCCGGAATCTGGGCTATTTTTACATTTCTCTATATTTGACCCTTGCCGTGCCAAGCTGTCTTGTTCACCGTACAGGCCTCAATTCATTTGGAACCGAAGCGAACAACTTCACTGCCATTGAATTTGCGGGCCGCGGGAACCAGGTGCAACCGTCTCCCATCAGACAGTTGGGAGACTGTGGCGGGTCTTGAAAGTTCGTATACCGTTTCTGTGCTTCCGGTCCTCTGGCAAGAAGGGGCCAGGATTAGGGCTCGGGGTCTACCGAATCCCTAATCCTCGCTTCATAACTCACCAAGATTAAGTTGTTACCAACTGAACCGCAGGCTGGCTTGGCCGACGCGATGCGTGCCTTGCACGCTTGTGACCTGGCCGAAGAGCGGGTCGGCAATGTTGGTGTCAGGATCGTTGAAGTAATGCCGGTTGAAAACGTCAAAGTACTCGATTCGAAATTGCGCCTTCAACCGCTCCTTGATGCTGAAATCTTTGGAGAGCTCGGCGTCCTCACTGGCCGATCCGAAGGTTTTCAGGCCGGCTACGTACGGTCCGGAATTACCGAACAATTGCCCCTTCGAGCTTGGGTTGGCGAAGCCGCTGGGATTGAAGTACATGTTTCCAGGATTAGCAAGGGTGTTTGGGTCGAAGTTGGAAGTGTTGAAGTGCGAGCTTAAGTCCGCGCTCTGTGCCACGTCGGAGTAGATCGCGGAGAACAGGCCCGGAATGGAATCGCTCGAATCCACGGTCAATGGGGTTCCGGTGTAGTAACCAAGCACCGTACCTATTGTCCAGCCACTCACCAGCCCGTTCACCCAGTGCCCTCTATTCGAAAGGAATGCGCGGCCCTTGCCGAAGGGCAAGGAGTAAAGAACGTAGCCCTTCACAATACTCTGGTTGTAGGGCTGAATGTCGTTTGCCGCCGCGCTCAGGTCGTATATGTTCTGCAGCGCACTAGAGTAAGACCAGGTTTCCTGGAAGTTGCTACCCACCTCGCCGCCGTTGGGAATGAAGGTGGCCTGATTCCGGGCAAACGTGTAGCTCATGTCCATCGTCAGGCCGCGCGAAGTTCGGTGGTCTACTTCCGCCTGGAAGGCATTGTACTTCGACCACCCTAGAGGCGACCCCACATTGAAGATCGGGCCCCATGTTACGGCCGCAACTTGCGGGAAGGGTGCGATAGCCTGGAAGGCGTAGCCCGAGAAGCCCTGGTAGGGATAGCGCACTCCGGCCGCTGCCGCGCTTGCCGGATCGCTGACCGAGTTCCATTCGGTGCCCATAGTCATCAGCTTGGTATAAGCGGAATTGGGCGCCTGGTTTTCCTGGAGCGTCCCATCCTTAAGATGGATACCCCGCGTACCCAGGTAGTTGAGCGTAAGACGAGTGTTGGGGGTGAGCTCCATTTGCACTCCCGCATTGATGACATTGTTGATGGCCGGCAACAGGTCGTGCGGGTTCATGGTGACCATGCCCCAATTCATGTAGTTCGGGTCGAGCGTTCCGTATACGTTTTGGCCCGGATAGCCGTTGTCCCAATTGAAAGCCGGCGTGAAGTTGCTGGGTTCCAGAACTGCGTTCGTGGGGAAATATCCTGGAGCAAAGCCGTAGGGCACGCCTGACCACCAGTCGGTGCCATTCGGCAAATCGAACATGCTGTAACCCACGCGCGCCACCGCGCGGTGGGTAATCTTGTAGGCGATCCCGATTTGAGGAGCGAAATCCCACCAGTACTCCTTCGTTTCAAAGCTCTTGGAGCCGCCAGAGAGTTGCGTCGGGCTGGGACTAAGATAATCGACTATACCGGGCTCGCCGGTTGCAGAATTGACGTATGCCGTATTGAAGTTCGCCCAGCGCCCGTATTTTTCGTGATAAGGAAACGTGTAATTCCAGGCCAGCCCGTAGTTAACCGTCAGCCGATTGTTGACATGAAAGCTGTCGTGCGAGTATAGCGAGAACGATTTGCGCCGGCCGTAAAGCTGGGCAGGGATACCCATGTTGGCGCTTTGAACATCGCCCAACAGGAAGCTGGCAAAGCCAAAGCCCACATAAGGTGCGACTGCGCTGTTGGTGGGCATTCCAGTCTGGTCGTTACTGAAGTTGTACGTCATGCCTCCGCTGGGGCCGCCGGTATTCATCTGGAAAGCGCGCCACTCGCCGCCGAAAGTGAGCGTGTGACGCCCTTTCATCCATGTCAGATTGTCGTCCACAATGAAGCTCTCTGACATGGTAATGCCGGAGCTGCTGGCCCCAATAGTGTTTTCCCCGACCCCGTTCACGCTATTCCCGAAATTGACCACGATGGATGGACGAGTCGCGGTTGGAAACAAGCTGGAGGGCCAGTAGCCGACTTCGTTTGAATTCGGCAGGTCATCGTTTCCGAAACGCTCATAAGTCAAGGCGGCCACGTTGAAAACGTTCGGGGAGAAGATGTGAGTTTCGTTAAGGCGCCAGGCGCGGGTGGTAACAACCTGGAACCTGACTGCGCCGAGCGGGCCTCCATAGCCTGTGGGATCGAGCATGGAGAAGGGAGCACGATGGGTATCATTGAGTTCGCGCGGCCGGTCTACCTTAATGAAGGAGCCTGCCATCCGATCCTTTGCGGAGAAATTTTCGTCCATCTTCAGGCTCCAATTCTTCTGCGTAAAAACAGGATTATTGGTCGCCGTGGTCGTGTAGTTATCCGTTGTGCTCGGCGACATCGGCGCGTAATACTTCTGATAAAGCCCGAGCAACTGCTCCGAAGTCTTACTGAAGCGGCTGGAAGGTATGATGTTACCGGGAAAGACTTCGCCTGGAGACGCCGGGTCGAAAATCATTCCCGTCACCAATGGCACGGTGTTTCCAGCGGTATCCTGAACGTAAATGGGATTGTTGCTGGAATCAAGAATGGGCTTGCCGAGCAGCGCGCTGAAGTTGCCGTTCATAAAATCGTTAGTGGGAACCGTATCCTGGAGACCGGTGGGAGTGAAATCGCTCTGCTTCTCCCGCTCCCAGGCGAAGAAGAAGAAGGTCTTGTTCTTTCCGTTGTAAACCTTGGGGATCCAGACCGGCCCGCCCACGGCGAAGTTTTCGTCATCGCGCCGGTTGCGCGCCCTTGGTAAGCCTTCAAAATTGTTCATCCACGAGTTAGCATCCAGTGCTTCGTTTTGGAGGAAACCCTCCGCGCTGCCATGAAATTGGTTGGTTCCGGATTTTAGGTGAAACTCGAATGTCGAGCCGCCTGTGTACATGCCGGCCTGGCCACCCTGCCCCCCCCGTATCGACCTTGAATTCCTGAACGGCTGCCATGGGAGGGTTGCTCTCGTCAAGCTCCCCAGTTTCCTGCTCATGCGAGAGCGTCCCGTCAATTAGAACTTGACTGCTGAAAGCCTGCTCTCCGGCAACATACGTTGTCCAAGTGTTCCCTTCGACCGATGGGACTGTGGCGATCGCGAATGCCTGTATGTCCCGGCCGCCACTGATGTTGAGCGGGAGCGCCTCGTATGCCCGGTTGGACATCGCGCCTCCCGTCTCGGTTGTCTGACTTTGCAGGATGGGAGTGGCCGCCGTTACCTGGACGGACTGGGTGACCTGGCCAACCTTCATTGTGAGGTTGATTTCCGCCACTTGGCCGATGGTCAGCGTGATGCCCGTTCGAGCCATAGTCTGAAAACCGGTCTTCTTGAATGAAAGGCTGTAGTGTCCAATAGGCAAATCCATAACCCGATATATGCCGACACTATTGGTCACGCCCGAGAACTTCACACCCGTGTCCTGGTTAGCGGCTATAACCGAAACGCCGGGAATTACACCCCCACTTGGGTCGGTGATTGTGCCCATAATGGTAGCTCTTCCGAGCTGCGCCCAGGCGGGGACCGTGAAGACCATCAAAATAACAATGAATCCAAGCAAAGCTTTCGACCTCATATTGTCATCCTCCGCTCAACGATCCAAGCACGACGCACCGTCAAGTCAAGTTCTCCCGGCTGGAGCAGCTAGAAGAGCCCACCGACGCAGTGATGATAAAGCGGCTGGCCCCATGAAAAGGTAGCAATCGCTATAACGAAAACCATGGCCATTAGCAAAATCTTCGGAATATCGCTTCCCTTCACGTCCCGCCGCCCGATCCGAATCTGACACCCTCTTCGCTCAATCACTGGCTGCGGCCAGATGAAACTACCCGATAACTGTGCCCCCGTATCGCCTTGCGAGCCATATTTCAGTGATAATTATCACCGCCCCGCGTGACGCGTATCACACTCGACAATTGGTTGCTTTATAATGTGTCAATTGCCAGCGACTTAAAGAAAGGCGGTGTGCGCCGTTACGTATACGTTCTCCACGTCAGAACCCCGCAGGTTGGCAATTCGGCCCTCCGGGGACCTGCAAGCGACGACATGCATAGCTTTGAGAGCAGAAAATCGAGTTGAGGTCCGGAATTGGAGCTAGACTTACACGTGGAACATTGGGAGGTCGAAACCGATGCGCAACTCCCTGAGGCCAGGGATTGAGCAAATGCGGAGCGCTCTCAGAAGCGTAACAACTGCCCCTATACCATCGCATCTTTCGGTCACGAGGCTAGTCTTTTCCGCCGAACTGCTCCTCCTATTCTTTCCCTGTTCCACCCGGACACAAGGCTCTATTCCGCGCCACCCTGTTCAGGAAACGTTTGCTGCAGACTGCAGACCACGCGTGGTATCGGCCCTTTTTGTGGGCTATGGCAAGGCAGCAACGCAGTATCCGGGCGCGCCCAGCGAACTTCCTGCCAATGTCAGGAGGCGATTTAAGCGGGCGCTCACTTGCTTCAGGAAGGGAGACTTCACGAATGCGAAACGGCAGTTCGCCGCGCTCCACGAGGAAGTTCCCGACAACGCTCGCATCGCGGCACTATTGGGCGATTGCTATGTGCACCTGAGCCGTTACGACCAAGCCGTTGCACTCCTCGCACCGATCGAGAAAGCACATTCCGAAAATCTCGATCTCGAGTGGGCACTAGGAATGGCACTGGTTGGCGCCGGCCACTCGCGCGAGGGATTGGTCAGGGTCGAGAAGGTTGCTCAGCACGGGCACAGTGCCCAAGCCTACCTGCTTGCTGCAGAAGTCTACTTGAAACTGAGTTTTTACAATAAAGCCCGGGCAAATATAGAGGAGGCTATACGCTTGGGTCCAAATCTGCCCAGAGTGTACACGGTGCGCGGAATTATCGATACCTTTTTTGGAAATGATAAGGGGGCAGCGACCGCATTTAGGAAGGCACTGCAGGTTAACCCCAATGACGCTCAGGCTCATCTGCAGCTAGGGGTTGTGTTATACACTGAGCGAAGCTTAGACGCCGCCAGAAGGCAACTCGATCGGGCGCTTGACCTCGAGCCCAATTCCGTCTTCGCGCGTTATGAGCTGGCGCGGGTCGAACGCACCCAGGGACATCTGCAGGCGGCAGCAAAAGATCTCGAAAAAGTGGAACGTGAGGAGCCGCAATGGCTGCCGCCCCATGTCGAACTGGCTGCAATCTATTACCTCCTAAAGCGACCAGCTGACGGTGTGAGAGAAACGAAGATCGTGGATCAGCTTATGGCGGAAGAACAACAGCACCAGTCACGGAGACACACCCTTAATCCTCAGCTTCCCTCACACCAAGCACGCGGTCGCTAACCACGTTGTGAAATCTTTGGACAATGCCCGAGGGCCAGCGGATCTCAACCACATCAGCCTTTGTCTCCGGGCCAAGCCCGAAGTGGACAGGTCCATGACTGGATGAGGCATAACCCACGCTGGTAGTCATGTGATTGTACTGAGGGCCAGCCTTGGTGACCACCTTCACCAGAGCACCAATGCCGTCGCGATTGCTCCTGGTTCCTTGAAGGGCAATGTCGAGCCAGTGCCCGGCTTCCTCGGTACGGTTCATCCAGATTTCAGGCGGTCTCAGCAAGGCCGACGTCACCACATCGACTCTGCCGTCGTTGTCAAAATCCGCGAAAGCGCAACCGCGATGGCGCGCCGGCGGCGAGGCCATCAGTCCCGCCTTTGCGGTCAAAGCTTGCCATGTGCCGCTGGCACCCTGATTGCGAAACACGGTGTTGTACTGCTCGATCTCTACACCTGGCTTTGGCAGTGCCTCCACATGTCCACGCGTTACAAAGAGGTCCTTCCACCCATCATTGTCAAAATCGAACAGTCCCGGACCATACCCGCTCATTGACAAGCTCAGTCCCCGCATTCGGCTGGAATCTGTAACTTCTTCAAAAATGCGCCCTCGCATGTTTTGAAAGATCGGAAACGTTTGATAGGTCAATGCTGCGAAAACGATATCCGGATAACCGTCGTTGTTGATGTCCCGGAAATCCACGCCCATCCCCGAGATGAATTCGCCGTCCACGACCAACCCCACTCCCTCTTGGATGCCGACCTCCTCGAATTTCTTCTCGGTGTTATGAAACAGAAAATTGAAATACGTATCGTTAGTCACAAACAGGTCGGCTCGCCCGTCCAGGTCATAGTCGGCCATGCCAACACCCATGCCTTTTCCCACGTGAGCGCGAAGGCCCCATTCCTCCGAAACGTCTACAAAGGTTCCGTCACCTTTGTTCAGGAACAACTGGTTCGGCTGGCCTTTGTAGAGGTTCGGACGGCAGTAATCATAGGCGTTTCCGAAACTGCAGTGCGGCTCTCTCGCATAATCCCATTGGAGATAGTTAGA
>JAKAWN010000111.1 GCA_021827245.1 Acidobacteriota bacterium
GCCAGCCTAGCGTCTCTGCAAGTGTCGGCCCGGCCTCGTTGGGAGCAGCACTTTGACCGGGCTGTATTTGCGTTTCCGTACCATTTCTTTTCGGGAGTGAAGAAATCGGTTCCTCAACAGACTGCTCCATCAATGGTTTCGCATAGTTGATAGGAACAGCGAAATTGAGGTTCTGGCCTGCCTCAATCGAACTGACGACAACGCCAATTACCTCACCGTGATCGTTGAAAACAGGATTCCCGCTGCTCCCGGCCGAAATCGGCGCGGAGATTTGGAAAAGTCTTCGGCCATTGAAGTCACGTATTGCACTGACCAACCCATTTGAGACTGTTTGCCCGAGTCCCTCGGGGCTTCCAATTACCACGACTGGCTGTCCCGCATACACCTTGTCCGAGTCACCTAGCATTACAGGTTGGGCATCGACACCGTCAACGCGTAGGAGCACCAAATCGTTATTCACATCGTAGCCCTTGGCCTTTGTAGCCAGGATCACCGCCCCTGTGCCGGAGAATCTTATCCCTACAGTTGTTGTGCCCTGCACTACGTGGAAATTGGTGAGTAGCAAGTCCTGGTTTCCAATAAAAACCCCCGTGCCTAATTTCGCAGACTGAGAGTTGGCCGCGACAATTACCGCAATCGCCTTGCTGTTACTCGCAAGGATTGCAGATGGTGTCTCCGTGGTGCCCACATTGGTCTGGCTCAGGGCATTTCGGTCCTGTCGAGGCCGCGTTGCCGGACTCTGGGCTTTTCCAAATGTGGCCAGGAGTGCCGCTGAAGCAAGAAACAAGGAGAAATACGAGCGCACGTTCATCCCTCCATTTAAGATCTGAGGTGCTGCCGTCGCACGCAGCTCCATTCTGCGCCAGCCTGGAATCGTATATCATGGATGGCAAGCCGTGATCGGCCCGAGCGAGGCCAACGGAAAACAGTCGTTAGAAAATGTCACGTGGTAGAATTGCCGTGTGACTGAATTAGGACAAAACAGATACCGTATCGTGCTGCACGACCGGCCAGGGCCGAATGACCTTGGGGAGATGGCGGAAACTGAGATGTACGGCTATGTGCGGACACGGTTAGGCAGCATGGATGCAGCCGAAGCCGTGCTTCGAGAGCTGGAGGAAAAGGGTACGGTGATTACCTACTTTCATTCTCCGCTAGGTCCAAAAAATCAAGTTGAGATTCGGCGGGTCGTCAAGAGCGAATCGGTCCGCTAGACTCTCTCCCGCCCGCTGACGCAGAGGACGGTTCTGCAGTTCACGGTAGCAGTGAACTGTTGAACTGCTCCCGTCAGCAAGGTGACATTCTGCGGCGAGATTGAAACGCAGGTGACTGGCGGCAACACCGTGGCTGCCCCACCGCCGCAGTTACTCGCGGCCATGGCCTGCAAGAGGATCAGTGCGGTGAGAACGCTCTTGCCATAGAAATCGTTCGTAGATGTCCCCATGTTCATCGGCGCCCGCTGCGCCGGCTGACTCTTTCCTCGGCATTTCGCCACCGCGACTTGAGCCGTGTCTGGTGTGCCAGACACAACACCGGGACAATACGCTCAGTATGGACGCATGTCCGGCGCGAGAGCCCGGGTGATGGCCTCCCTGCGCAACTTGGTCATCTTCCGGCTGCGCCTCGCTGGAGCCGCCTCGCCTACCGAAGCTCTCCGCTTCTGCGCTCGCAGTGACCGTCGGCCCCTGCGGACGATCAGTCTGGCGATGAACTGATCCCGCGAAACGGGACTCGGTTAACCTGGCGATCCTCGGCGGGCTTGTCCCGCCCGCGCCCCCCTCTGCCTGCTCAAGTTATCGCGCAGGCCATCTTTCCTGCATTACACCCGAATTGCCTTCATCCCAGCACGGGCGCCACGACACTGCGGAGGGCGTGAGCCTGATCGCTCAGCAGAAAGTGAATCACGCGCGCCACGTCATCCACCTTCACCCATCGAGAAATGTCGGCGTTAGGCATGGCGGCCCGGTTGTCGGGCGTGTCCATCGTTCCCGGCATCACGCAGTGAACGTGAATGTTGTAGTCTTTCAGTTCCTGGGCGAGGATTTCGCTCAATTGGCGAACCGCTCCCTTGGAGACGGCGTAGGCGGCGATGCCCGCTCCGCCGCCCCGCAGGATGGCGCCGCTCGAAACGGTGACAATCCGGCCAAAATTTTGCAGAATCATTTGCGGCACGACGGCACGAATAGCGAAGATGACCGAGCGCAGGTTCATGTCGAGCATTCGCTCCCAAACGTCACCGCTGGTCTCATAGCTTTGGCCGGCCGCGAACCCTCCCGCGGCCGCGACCAAGAAGTCCAAACGGCCTTCGCCCGCGATGGTCTGGTGGACGAAGCGCGCAGTCTCTTTGGCGTCGGTGAGGTCAACTTGGGCTCCGACAAGCCGGTTTTTGGCCTGGCCAGCGCGCTCTACCAAGCGCGCCCAGGCTTCCTCCGAACGATAGGGCAGGGCGACGCGGGCCCCGCTGGCCAGCAGGTTCATGACTACGGAGCTGCCGAGCGCGCCTGTTCCGCCGGTCACCATCGCCATTCGATTCTCGAATTCCATGGCATCTCCTCGCTCTCACAGGTTGCAAGATGCATTTTAACAGATGCTTGGGCGCGGCATGCCGCCAACCCCGCCGTCCCGGTTGCCAACTGACGGCAACTGCTGCGAAAATACGCTTGTCCCCCTTGCGGGGGCAAAACCTGAACGTTATTCCTCAGCTGAAGTTTAGGGGCGCCGGTCCGGCCATCAGGACCGCCTGTAACGTTCGTGCTGGCTTGTGCGTCTTACTGAAAAGGGGTTTGAGATTGCGTTCAAAACTTCGATTGCAAAGGTCTGAAGCATTTCTGTTTGTTCTGATCCTGTCGTTTGCTTGGGTCAGCGCGTGCAGCAGCCAGGACAACCATGCGCAGCCGGGCATGATGGCTGGCCCGGTTCCCGTGACTGTGGCGAAGGTCGGCCAGGAGACCGTCCCGATCGAGGTGCAGGCTATTGGCGCGGGAGAAGCCTACTCGACGGTCACCGTTGAATCACAAGTGGATGGGATCATCCAGAAGGTGGGTTTTGTTGAAGGCCAGGACGTGAAGGCAGGCGATCTTCTGTTTACGATTGACCCGGCGCCCTTCCAGGCGGCTTTACAGCAGGCCGAGGCGAACCTGGCTCGTGACAAGGCTCAAGCCCAATACGCGGAGGCGCAGCTCGCGCGGAACCAGAAGCTCTACCAGTCGGGGATCGTCTCTACCGACCAATACGATCAATTCAGGAGCAACGCCCAGGCTCTTGAAGCGGCCACGCGCGCTGATGCAGCGGCCATCCGGAATGCCAAGATTCAGCTCGGCTATTGCACGATTCGGTCGCCGATCAGCGGCAGGACCGGAAGCCTGCTGGTACATCCTGGCAACTTGATCAAGAACAACTCCACCAGCCTGGTGGTCATCAATCAGATTTCCCCCATCTATGTGGACTTTTCCGTCCCCGAGCAATACTTGGATCAGATCAAAGGCGCTTTGGCCGCGGGACGCCGGATGACGGTGACGGCTCGGATTCCCGGCCAGTCGGAGCCCGAAGTGGGCTATCTGAGTTTTGTGAACAACACCGTGGACAGCAGCACCGGAACCGTGCTGTTGAAGGGGACTTTCCAGAACCCCCGCCATCGCCTCTGGCCCGGACAATTTGTCAATGTGGACCTGGTTCTGAGCGCTCAGCCAAATGCCGTCGTGGTGCCGTCCCAGGCGGTTCAGACCGGCCCGAAGGGCCAGTATGTTTACCTGGTCAAGCCCGATCAGAGCGTTGCTTTCCAGCCCGTCCAGGCTGGCGTAAACTATCAGGGCGCGACCGTGATCGCCAAGGGACTTCAACCGGGTGAAACGGTGGTGACGGACGGGCAACTGCGGCTTTATCCTGGCGCCAAAATTCTGATCAAGGATAGTCCGCCCAGCGCCGCGGAAGGCCACTCATGAACCTCGCTGAACTTTTTATTCGCCGGCCCGTCATGACAACCTTGTTCATGCTGGGCATTTTGCTGTTCGGCATCATGGCCTACCGAACCTTGCCGGTCAGCGACCTGCCGAACGTGGATTACCCTACCATTCAGGTGAGTGCCAGCCTGCCGGGGGCCAGCCCGGAAACCATGGCCTCGGCGGTGGCGACGCCGCTCGAACGCCAGTTTTCCACTATCCCTGGCCTCGATTCCATGATCTCCACCAACACCCAGGGCGGCACACAGATCACGCTTCAGTTCAGCCTGAGCCGCAACATTGACGCCGCCGCCCAGGATGTTCAGGCGATGATCGCCAAGGCGGAGGGTCAGCTTCCGGCGGGCATGCCGAGCCCGCCTTCTTATCAGAAGGTCAATCCCTCGAACACGCCGATCCTTTTTATGGCAGTCCATTCCAGCACGCTTCCGCTTTCTACCGTGGATCAGTACGCGTACACGTTGATGGCGGAGCGCATCTCGATGGTCAGCGGCGTGGCCCAAGTCTCGATTTACGGCGAGCAAAAATACGCCGTCCGCATCGAGCTCGATCCCAAGGCGCTGGCAGCGCGAAGCCTGGGCGTTGATCAAGTCACGCAGGCTATCCAGAACGCCAACGTCAACCTTCCGACCGGGACCCTTTACGGCACGCACAAGGCGTTCACCGTTCAGGCGACCGGCCAATTGATGGATGCCGCCGCCTATCGTCCGCTGATTGTGGCTTATCGAAAGGGCTCACCGGTGCGCCTGGATGAGCTCGGCAATGTAATTGATAGCGTGCAGAATGATAAAGCGTCCGCCTGGTTTGACGGTCAACGGGCGGAAGTCCTGGCCGTTCAACGCCAGCCCGGCACCAATACCATTGAAGTGGTGAACAACGTCCGCAAGCTCCTGCCGGTGTTTGAAAAGGAGATGCCGGCCTCGATCCATCTGAGCATTCTCCATGACCGCTCGCAGATGATCCGCGACTCGGTGAACGACGTTAAGTTCACCCTGTATCTCACCTTGTGCCTGGTCGTGCTGGTCATTTTCATCTTTCTGCGGAACGTTTCCGCGACGCTTATCCCCAGCTTGGCGCTGCCCATGTCCATTATCGGCACGTTCGCCGTGATGTACCTGCTGGGCTATACCGTGGATAACCTTTCGTTGATGGCGCTGGTGCTGGCGGTCGGCTTTGTGGTGGATGACGCCATCGTCATGCTGGAAAACATTGTCCGGCACATGGAGCTGGGCGAGGGCGTGTTTGAAGCGGCGCTGAACGGTTCGCGCGAGATCAGCTTCACCATCCTCTCGATGACGCTGTCGCTCGCCGCTGTCTTTATTCCTGTCCTATTTATGCGCGGGATTATCGGCCGCCTGCTGCACGAATTTTCCGTCGTCATCATCTCCGCCGTGCTGGTCTCCGGGCTGGTTTCTTTGACCCTCACCCCGATGCTTTGCAGCCGCTTCTTGCGCCACCAGCCCAAGGAGAAGCACGGCAAGTTGTTCCAGGCTTCCGAGCGCGGGTTTGCCGCCTTATTCCGCGGCTACGAGTGGACGCTCGGAAAAGCTTTGAAGCACCGATTCACTACCTTCGTCGTCTCTCTTTTACTGCTGGCCGCGACGGTCTATCTCTTCGTAAAGATCCCCACCGGCTTCCTGCCTTCGGAGGATAGCGGCTTGATTTTTGGCGTGACCCTGGCGCAGCAAGGCATTTCCTACGACGCCATGGTGAAACACCAAAAGGAAATCGCTGCCATCGTCATGAAAGATCCCAACGTCGCCAACAGCATGTCGTTTGCGGGCGCGGGCGGGCCAGGCGGCGGCGGCAATTCGGGCTTCTTCTTCTGCCAGTTGAAGCCACACCCACAGCCCTCGCAGGTTTTCCTCGATGACGTTAAGAGCTTCTTGCACATTCCGTTGCCGCCGCAAAACAACGAATATCGCTCCCTGACCACCGACCAGGTCATCAGCGAGCTGCGGCCCAAGCTCGCCGCCGTTCCCGGCGTGCTCGCTTTCATGCAAAACCCTCCGCCCATTCAGATTGGGGCTCGCCTGGCCAAGGGCGCGTACCAGTACACGCTCGAAGGCCCCAACACGGACGAACTCTATCGCGTCTCCGATCAGTTGCTGGCCAAGATGATGAAGCTGCCGGGCCTTGAAGACGTCAACACCGACCTCCAGATCGCCAATCCGCAGGTCAACGTGGTCATTGACCGCGACAAAGCGGGGGCGCTAGGCGTCAGCGCTTACCAGATTGAAAACGCCTTAGCCGTGGCTTACGGCGAACAGCGCGTTTCCACCATTTACGCTCCCAATGACGAATACTGGGTCGTCGAGCAGCTCGAGCCGAAATACCAAATGAATCCCGCGTCGCTTTCCATGCTGTATGTCAGCTCGTCGAGCGGCCAACTGGTGCCCCTCGACGCGCTGACGAAGGAGACCGAAAGCCTGGGCCCGCTCTCCGTCAACCACACCGGCCAACTCCCCTCGGTGACGATATCCTTCAACCTCAAGCCGGGTGTTCCGCTCAGTCAGGCGGTCAGTGAAGTGGATCGTGTGGCGCGCCAGGTGGTGCCGGCCGACATTAGCGGCATGTTCCAGGGGACCGCGCAGCAATACCAATCTTCCCTCGTCGGGCTCGGCATCCTGCTCGGGGTGACGGTGCTCGTGATTTATCTTGTGCTGGGAATTCTCTACGAGAGCTTCATCCATCCCATCACGATTCTTTCGGGCTTGCCCTCCGCCGCTTTCGGCGCTCTGCTGACCCTGACGCTTTTCCACATGGAGCTGGACCTTTACGGTTTTGTCGGCATCATCATGCTGATCGGCATCGTCAAAAAGAACGCCATCATGATGATTGACTTTGCCCTCGACGCCGAGCGCCGGGGCGGGAAATCGAGCGAAGAAGCGATCTACCACGGCGCGCTGGTGCGCTTCCGTCCCATTATGATGACCACCTTTGCCGCCCTGATGGGCATTTTGCCCATCGCCATCGGAATTGGCGCCGGATCGGATTCGCGCCGTCCGCTGGGCATGTGCGTCGTCGGCGGGCTGATCTTCTCGCAGGTGGTCACGCTTTACATCACGCCGGTCTATTACGTGTACCTGGACAAGTTCCAGCACTGGGTGGGGCGCCTCTTCCGCAAAGCCGAAGTCGCCGGCGCGCCGGAAGCTCTGCCCGCCGAGCCGCTCTTCGCCGACCCGCCGGAAGCGCCGGCTGGCCGATGACCACCTTCACTCGACACTTGCCGCGCCGGTGCTTTCCTCGCCCGGAGCCGCCCCCGCCACACCCCAAACGAAGCAGGGGCTTTCCCCATCTGATGCTTTGCAAATTTGTAGCGGGTGATATAATCGTTCTTCCTTGCCCGTTCGATTATGGGGCGGAGCGCGGACGGCGCAGGCTCGATTGACGGTTCTCCGGAAGCCCAAGGAGCTCTCCATGAAGAAAAGGAAAAAACAGAAGCAGGAATCGCCCGCGCTTTCGCGCCGCGATTTCCTGAAAGGCGCCGGGGTGACGGTTTCCGGCGGCTTGCTGGTTGGGAGCACGGTGACGGCGGCGGAAGCGGCGGAACGCGGCAGCGTTGTCGGTCCGGAACCCGTTCCGATGACGCTGCGCGTCAACGGCGCGAGGCATCGCCTGAATCTCGAGCCGCGGATTACGCTTCTCGACGCCTTGCGCGATCATCTGGACATCACGGGCTCGAAGAAGGTTTGCGACCGCGCTACCTGTGGCGCCTGCACCGTGCTCATGGACAAAAAGCCCGTCTATGCGTGCACCGTGCTGGCCATCGAGGCCGAAGGGCACGACATCATGACCATCGAGGGGCTCGCCCGGCCCGGCCAGCTCAGCCCGGTGATGGAAGCCTTCTGGAAGAACGACGCGCAGCAATGCGGGTTCTGCACGCCCGGCTTTGTGATGGCCTGCACGGCTTTTCTCGAGAAGAATCCTGATCCGACGCTCGAAGACATTGAAAAGGGCCTCGGCGGCAACCTCTGCCGCTGCGGAACCTACGTCGGCATCCGCCAAGCCGTTCTCGACGCCGCGAAGGCGATGAAAGGAGGGCAGGCGAATGGCTAGCTGCAAATACGACTGGCCGGCGGCCGGCCAGCGCGAAGTGATCGGCAAATTCACCGACCGGATTGATGGCCCCGCGAAGGTCAGCGGCCGCGCCAAATACACCTACGACGTCAACAGCCCCGGCCTGCTGTTTGGCAAAATGCTCACCAGTCCGCACGCGCACGCCAAAGTCAAGTCCGTTGACCTTTCCCCCGCGCTGGCGCATCCGGGCGTGAAAGCGGCGCTGGTGATTCAGGACACGGGCTCGGAGATTCAGTGGGCGGGCGACGAAATTGCCGCCGTCGCCGCCGTGGATGAAGCGACCGCCGAGGATGCGGTCGAACTGATTAAGGTGGAATACGACGTCCTGCCCCACGTGGTCCGCGAAGAAGACCTGAGCAAGGTCGGCGACCGCGCGAAACCCGCCGGCGAACAGAAAGTCGGCGACCCCGACAAAGCGTTTGCGGACCCGGAGGCGGTGGTTTCTGAGGGCTTTTACGGCATTCCGGTGATCACTCACTGTTGCCTTGAAACGCACGGCAACGTGGTGGGGTGGCGCGGTCCTGAATCCATCCTGACACATTCTTCCACGCAGAACGTCTCCGGCGTTCCCAGCCAGTTAGGCGCGGCGCTACGCGCCAAAAAGGTGAACGTCCAGGACAGCAACATTGAGACGATCTGCCAATACATCGGGGGAGGATTTGGGAGCAAATTTTCCATTGACCGTTGGGGCGTGGTGGCGGCTCAACTTTCCAAGCAAGCGGGAGGCAAGCCCGTGAAGCTGATGCTCGATCGCGATGAGGACTTGGAAGTGGCCGGCGCGCGGCCGTCCTATTTTGGCCACGTCAAAGCCGCCGCGGCCAAGGATGGCACAATCACCGCCTGGCACTCGGAAACCTGGGGAACCGGTGGTCCTGGACCGAGCGGCGTTCCGCCGGTGCCCTACGTCCTCACGAGTATTCCGAACATCTATAAAAAACACACTTCGGTTTCGACGAATATCGGCCCCGCCCGAGCCTGGCGCGCGCCGAATCACCCCCAGGCCTGTTTGATGACCTTAGCGGCGCTCGACGATCTGGCGGCCAAGCTCAATATGGACCCGATGGAGTTCCTGGAAAAGAATGCCAGTCTCGCGCCCACCTACCTGGTGAAGACCTATCAGGAAGAACTCACTAAAGCTGCTGAGCTTTCTGAGTGGAGCAAGAACTGGCATCCGCGCGGAGACAAGACGCCTGGTCACCTCAAGCGTGGGATGGGCGTCAGCTTGCACACCTGGGGCGGGCGCGGTCATGCGGGCTCGTGCAACGCCATCGTGCGTCCGGACGGCTCGGTAACCGTGCAATCTGGAACGCAGGACCTTGGCACCGGTACGCGCACGGTCATCGCCGTCGTTGCGGCAGACACCTTCGGCCTGCCGGTTGAGGCCATTCAGGTTGAGATCGGCGATAGCCGCTTTCCATTTGACGGAGCCTCCGGCGGCAGCACCACCGTCGGCGCGGCCTCCGCCTGGACAAGGCGCGGCAGCGTGGATGCGCGGAACGAACTTTTCGCCGCCGTGGCGCCGTCGCTCGGCGCCCAGGCCAGCCAGCTCGAAGCCCGCGACGGCAGGATTCAGGTTCAAGGGGATTCATCCAAAAGCCTTTCCTGGAAGGACGCCTGCGCCAAGCTAGGCGCGAAAACCATTCAGACCATGGGCAAGAACCCCGGCCCTTGCAATCTGGGTTCGGTTGGCGTGGGCGGCGTGCAGGTGGCCGACGTGACCGTGGATACTGAGACTGGCCTGGTGAAGGTCAACCGCCTAGTCGCCGTGCAGGACTGCGGTTTGATTATTGACATGAAGACCGCGGAAAGCCAGGTTTATGGCGCGCTCATCATGGGGGTGTGCTACTCGCTGTTTGAAGAAAAAATCATGGATCCGACGACCGGCCGGATGCTCAATGCCGACATGGAATTCTACAAGCTGGCGGGCATCGGCGACATTGGCGGAGAACTGATCGTCCACATGATGACTGGCCCTGGCTACGACGAGCGCGGCGTGATCGGCCTGGGCGAACCGCCTGTCATTTCGCCCGGCGCAGCGATCTCGAACGCGGTCGCCAACGCCCTCGGCGTGCGCGTCTCGACGCTGCCGCTCACTCCGGACCGGGTCCTTGCCGCCCTCGCGAAAGGAGGGGTAGCCTGATGCAAGCCTTTGAATACGCCAGTCCGAGAACCATCCAGGAGGCGACCCGATTGCTGGCCGCAAGCTGGGGGTCGAGCGACGTTCTCGCCGGCGGCACGGACCTGGTGAGCGCCATGAAGGACGGAATCTCGGTGCCCAAGCGCTTGGTCAACATCAAGCAGATCCCGCAGCTGGGTGGAATTGGGTTCAGTCCGCGCGCGGGTCTGCGCATCGGGGCCACGGCCACCCTGCGCGAACTCCTCGACCACAGCGACGTCCAACAACATTATCCGGGCTTGATTCAGGCGGCCGAGGGCATCCGCAGCGAGCAATTGCGCAACATGGGCACCGTCGGCGGCGAGCTGCTGCAACGCCCACGCTGCTGGTACTATCGCAACGGCTACGGCCTTCTGGCCATGCGGGACGGCAAATCGCTGGTGCCGGATGGCGAAAATCAATACCACGCCATCCTCGGCAATGCGGGGCCGGCGTATTTTGTCAGCCCCTCGAGTCTTGCGCCCATCTTGATTGCGCTTGGCGCCACGGTCCTGCTCCACGGGCCGCGCGGCGAGCGCCGCCTGGAGGTCGCAAAGCTGTTCATCACGCCAACCCGCGTGGGCGAGCGCGAGCACGATCTCCAGCCGAATGAGATTCTGACTGAAATTCGCATTCCTTATCATTCCGGCGTCAAAACAGCGGTTTATGAAGTTCGCCAGAAAGAAGCCTTGGACTGGCCGCTGGCGGCCGCCGCGGTGGCGTTGCGCGTTCAAGGCGGCACGATCCGCGACCCGCGCGTCGTGCTCGGACACGTCGCGCCGGTACCCTGGCCATCACCGGAAGCTGAGCAGTCCCTGAACGGCAAGCAGCCCTCAGAGGACGGCGCGGATGCGGCCGGACAAGCCGCCGTCGCCAAGGCCACGCCGCTCAGCAAGAATGCTTACAAAGTCCAGCTTGCTCGCATCGCTGTGAAGCGCGCCGTGTTGCGCGCCGTCCAGCAAGGAGGCTAGTCATGTCGGAGGTCGCACCCACGCCCGTCAAGGGCCACGCCGTCTGCCGCCACATCCGCTCCAAGGAGATGTTCTACGAATTCGAGGGCCAGCCTGACCCCATCCATGCCTCCGGCAGCGGCATCCATTGGTGCATTTATACCCAGAACTGCCTCGGGCCGGACGGCAAGGTCGCCGAGCCTGAATCCTGCCAGCCCGGCCGCGATTGCTTTGAGGCTCGCTGAGCCGTCGCCGCTGCCAACTTTGCCTTTACCCAAAAAGTTCCTCGTGAGCTGGTTCATCTCCGGGAACCACGCCTCTCACTCACCAGCGGCCTCGCGTAGCCCAAGATGGCGACTGAAGGAAAGACACCATAAGCATCGAATCATCGCTACCTGCGAAAGAAGTTCTGGAAGGCCAACGCGCGCACTGGGACAAAAACTTTTCACAAAGGCCCGAGATGTTCGGCCGGGAACCCAGTAGTCCCGCCTCGAAGGCTACGCAACTATTCCAGGCGGAGAGCAAAACTACGCTGCTCGAACTTGGCGCGGGACAAGGCCGCGACACCTTGTGCTTCGCTCGCCAGGGTTTCCACGTCACCGCGCTTGATTATTCTCAATCCGCGATTGAAGCCATCTCTGCAAAGGCCAGAGCCGCGGACTTGACGCATCGGATCAGGGCGCTTCGTCACGATGTCAGACAGCCCCTTCCGTTTGACAACCGGAGCTTCGATGGCTGTTACTCGCATATGTTGTTCTGCATGGCGCTGACCACGCCACAGCTTGAATATCTTTCCGATGAGGTGCGGCGAGTCTTGAAGCCGGATGGCCTGCACGTTTACACGGTGCGGCATACCGGGGACGCGCACTACGGAGCTGGGATCCATCGGGGAGAGGGCATGTATCAGGTGGGCGGCTTTATTGTCCACTTCTTCACTCCCGAGAAAGTCCGGCAGCTTGCCGGAGGATACGATCTCGTGAGCCTGGATGAATTCGAAGAGGGTGGTCTTCCGCGAAAACTTTTTCGCGTCGCCCTCCGAAAGAAGAGTGGTTAAGAGCTCCACTATAAATTAGCAGCGAGGGCTAGCCCAGCGTGAACCCAATAAAGACGCCGCCCCGTCAGGCTCGCCGCCGCCCGAATAGCTGCTCAGACCGCCGCTGGAGGATTCCCCAGCGCGCATCCGTGGCTACCACCCCTCCGGCGTTCGCCGCCGGAAGCGGAAGAGGTAAATTCCTATAATCAAAATACAAGTCGGGACAGCGGTCCAGGTGATGAGCGCCTGAGAAACGTTGGGATAAACGAGCTGGCTGAGAAAGTGAATGAGGAAGGTTTGACGATAGGGAGCGATCCCGGCACGACGATCAAGCCAACCCTCAGCCAGGGTGAGCGGGCAGGGAAACGGAAAGCTTTCCACCAGGATGCCGTAAACGAGCGACACAATGTGAAACGCCCGCAGCCACGGCCGCCGCCGCGTTAGAAGCCAGCCAAAAATCACCCACAGAATCCACACAAAGTGGATGGTGATGACCGCCGTCGCCAAAACGCCATAGTCCGTGGCAGACATCTTCCCCTCAAAAACCTTTCCTTGACGCCTTCAAATCCAAAATACCGCTGAATCTCCTCACGCCAAAGCCAAAAAAGCGAAGCGCGGCTTCCGGCAGTGGGCAGAGGACGCGCGCCGCCTCAGACACGGAGTGAGCTGGGGATTTGAGCACAACGTTTGCGACCTCCCGTTGAGGCCTTCGCCGCGAAGCAGGCCGAGAACTCGGCGGGACGAAGAGGGGCACAACGCGAAAAGCGCGGAACCCTCGCCATGAGATCGTCAGCTCCAGCCAGGGCAGCCGAACCCCCCGATCCCGCCGCAGGACATCATTCCGCTGTGCCGGCTGCGGAACTGCTTTCTTTCCTCCCCAAAGTGCTGTAATTTTTCGTTGTACTGTTCTGTTCCTCCGTGGATTGTTTCTAACCAACTTCAATCTAACGGGTAGAACGAACAGGGGTGCTTGATCCGCGAATTTTGGTTAAGTCATTGCGGGCCCATAGCTCAGTTGGTTAGAGCAGCGGACTCATAATCCGTTGGTCCCAGGTTCGAGTCCTGGTGGGCCCACCACGCATTCGCTTGATTCTGAAGAGTCTCATCGCCAGCATGTTCTTCTTGAGTTGAAGCGGACTGCCCGTTTGTGGCCACTTTGTGGGCTTGGGATTCGTTTTTCTGCTCGGCGTCCGGGATGTCCGTTGCGTCCGAGACCCTGCTAAGGTCCACGATGTTGTAGCGGAGATACATACTCTCCGTCTTGTGCCCGGTGATTGCCATCTGCACCTTGCGGGGAACGTGGGCGTCGTCCATGCGTCGGACCGCTGTCCTGCGCATGTCGTGCACCAAGAGGTGTCGCTCAATCTTGGCTTCCTTCAGCGCCTCCGCCCATGCTTCTCTGTATTCCGCAACGGGCTTGCCGTCACGAGTGATGAGGAATTCTTCAAGCCCCTTGCCCTTGGCGCATTCGATGAGGAGGTCATGCAGTCTCTTGGGCAGGGTAACGAGGCGGGGATCGCCGCTCTTACTATCGGGCAGGCTGATGGTACCCTGCCCCGTTGGGCCGCCGAAGAAGTCCACATCCTTGACCTTGTGCTGGAGGATTTCCGATCTGCGCCATCCGAACGCCCACGCAACCTCGAACATTGTTCTGAGCCAAAGCCCTTGCTTCGTTGTGGCGTCGGCGAGCCTGTCATACTCGTCCGGCTGAAGGAACCCTGTCCTGACATTCTGCGACTCGTCCAGCATCGGGAAATAGGGCACTCTGTCGAGCAACCCGCATTTGCGGGCGTAGTTGAGCGAGGCACGCAGGAGCGCGAGCTCTCGGTTGATTGTCGCAGGCGGGGTCGGATGACCGCGATGCTCCTGAGCCTGCCGCTGATGGATATACCGGACTATGAGTGGGGTCTCAATCTCGGAAGCCTTGTAGCTTTTGAAGAACGGCTTCAGCCTATTCTTCCATCTACCTTCCTGCGACTTGACGTCTTTTCGTCCTGTGATGCGGTCGTGAGCAAGTTTGTCCTTAACTATGTCCGAGACGAGCTTCTCCTGCGAGCGCTTCCGGTGGATTCCAGCATTGACCTCTGCAAGTTTCTGGTTCAGATAGTTTTGAGCCAGCCGCTTGTTGGTTTCGCCTGTGAACTCCCGCACGACGCGTAGGCCATTTCGACGTATTTGGCAGTGCCACACGCCGCGCCGAAGGTAAAGGCTTCCCGTCCCTTGTGCCCTCTTGGCCATGCTTCCTCTCCTTGCGTTCGCAATATAACCGAAATTGAAAGTCGCCTCCAGTCGCTCGATGAGACCTCTGAGGTCGCTGGTATTCTGGACCGCTCGACGAAGGCATCGAGGTCGGTGACCCTGAACCGAAAGTCGCTGGTGTTCTCGCCCATCGAGACATAGGCAATCTTGCCCTTGTGTGCAAGCTCTCTGAGCTTGGTCGCGCTCATGGCCAGGTACTTCGCTGCTGCTTTAGGCTTGAGCAACTCCATCTAATTCTCCTCCGGTATCGAAAGCCGCTGGCGGTCATGGACTCGTCATCTTTGAAACCGGCCTCTCCTGGAGAGACTTGGCAAGTCCTGCGGGAGAGTAAATAACGTCGTCGGGAGAGTTTGAAATCTCCAGTTGCCAGACTGCTCCTGCAAAGGTTCACTCACGGTGAATTGGGATGTGCCGACAATACTGAAATACCACTTTGGAAAATGTGACCACAGCAGCGGCACATGAAAGAGCGGTTCCAGATGTCGCGTCGGCGTGGGAGGATGATGTGATTGAATCTCCACAGGACAGTAAGCATGAGGAGGATGACGGCAGAGAATGGGAACGCGAACCAATGGATTTGGCTGAGCGTGTGCGAATCAAGATTGGCGGTCGGAGCGTCGATCACGAGGATGAACCAACTGCCGATGGCAAGCCCGATGAGCCAAGCGAGGATTACGTAGCGATACCGTTTCTTGCGGGGCGGTGCTGCCTGTTGAGAGAGCTGGGTTTGCGAAGCTCCAGTGGTCTTGGCACTGGCGAACCCGAAAAGTAGGCCGATGTCTCCTACCGCCCAACCATGACTTCGCGTGTGGGCCTGGATATCGGAAAGACCTGCGGCGTGAACCACCGAAAGCTTTACCGCATCTTCTGACTTGCATTTTGGACATTGCATGGTATTACCTCCTTTACCAAAGGCCCGGAAAAAGCCGAAAGCGAACCATTAGCATGTAGCCAGCGTAGCCGGCGATTTCGTCTCGTAGGAAGCGATCTTCGTGAATTGTACGCCGGAGAATTACAAGTGAGCAAAGAAGCGCCGGAACGAGCGCAAACGTGGAGCCAAGGGCGATTGCCATAGCGGGCGTGTTGAAGAGCATCGTAGAGTATCCTGGGTGCCGAACAAAGCGATAAGGGCCTCGAGTTATCAGGTGGTGTCCCCGGTCGCGCTGGAGGCGGATGACGCTGGAGAAAAATGGGTTAACAGCCATGGCCCATACCTGATGGCACATGAAGAGGGCCACAAATGCGAGAGCCGTGACCTGCGTTGGAAATGTGATATCGCGCGTCCAGTGGAATCGGCCCATATCCAAAGCGGCAATTGCCACGGTCGAAAGGAAGAGGATGCTAATTCCCTTACCGCTGAATGGGTCAAGGCCAATGTCGCCGGGATTGCTCCGCTCCCGAAGTAGTTCGGGATCAACTATCGAGGCCGCGCCAAGTGAGATGGCCGCGAAAGTTCCAAGGTAGGCTCTGACCATCGGGAGATCAGTTCTTCCGGCAGAGAGGAACGCAACGGTCGCGAGGGCGGCGTTCGAGAGGAGCCATCGAAATATTGATTTCATACGGCTCATGGCGTGATCCTCAAACCAAGATTTTGGGAAGCTCGCGCGGGCGAAGCAGCTTCCGAATGGTGTTGATTCCTTGACCGCGCGACCTGCTCAATCGCCCGTTGGACCGTACCACGAGCATATTCCTCACCATTATCCGAAGCATGGGGAGCAAAGGCACTGATGGCACGCGCAACTTCTTGAGGGTTCTCGCCGCGCGAAATCTTGAAAAAAGCATAAGCGCGGGTGGCGGTTAGACGAGCATAGTATTGAGGATTCGGCTTGTCGTCTCGGTACTCAGCGACTTTCTGGATGAGTTTATCAAGTGGCTCTCCACGTTCAAGTTTGCGCATGACCCAGGCCCAATCGTGCTCGGATGGAGTTCGTTGATGGGCTGGGCCGTGCTCTGCTTTTGGTGTTTGCGCCGGAGAATTCCTAGAGCTCTGGCTCGCCTCAAGAGAGATTTTGAAATGTGCGGGGCGATAGGTTTCGGAACTGAGCTGGCGAGCCTCGATCCGGTGGCCTGTTTCATATTTCTTGTTGAAGAAACGTATCCGTCCGGTGAATCCACCTTCCGCAGTTGAAGTTTCTGCCTGATAATTCCCCGACATTTGATCTGCAAGACGACATGTGCAGTGCGCACGTGGAGATTCAAACCGGAGGTGTGGAATGGGCAGCGGGAAAGCTGGCGCGGAGAAGGCACGATATTGGCAGCGGACGATCAGCGAAGCGGCGCGGAGCGGGATGTCCATCCGGGAGTTCTGCCGGCGGCGCCGGCTTCGGGAGAGCCAGTTCTATTGGTGGCAGCGCAAGCTGAAGGCCGGGCGAGATGCGCGGACGGTGCGGCGGCCCCACG
>JAKAWN010000112.1 GCA_021827245.1 Acidobacteriota bacterium
CCTCGCGTCCCATCGAGGCCGGCGAGTTGTGTAGCCCAACCGCGCCGTATTAGTCTGGTATGAAAGCCAGTTTGACTTGCGCTTGTACCTGCAGTGAGGAGGAGGAGATGGCGGGAGAGTCGGGAATATCTCGGGTGGTGCGCAACCTGATTGCATTTTATCTGCGGCTGGCGCTGGGAGTGGACTTTTTGTCTGCGGTGGCCGACCGCTTCGGTCTGTGGGGTCCGCCGGGTAGCGATCATGTTGCGTGGGGAAACTTTTCAAAGTTCGTCGCCTACACGGCCCAGGTGGACCCTTTTACTCCGGCCGGCACTGCCGTGGCGGTTGCATGGGTGGTCACGGCCCTGGAACTTCTGTTTGCCGCGCTGCTGATCCTGGGGCTGTTTACGCGCACCACGGCGGTACTCAGTGGAATCTTGCTGGCACTGTTCGCCGTCGGCATGTCAATCGGAACAGGCGCGAAGTCCGCATTCGATGCTTCGGTCTTTGCCGCTTCCGCGGGCGCGTTCGCGCTGGCTGC
Source organism: Acidobacteriota bacterium (assembly GCA_021827245.1). Next base: position 521 of record JAKAWN010000112.1, read on the forward strand.
TCTCGGCCCTACCGCGTGGAGCCTCGATTCGAAGCTCAAGAAGAAATGGGCCGCTCCACCGCCGTCACCTGCTCCGGCATCTGCTGGTGCCAGTGGGGAAGGCAAGCCCGTATCGGGGAGTTGAGAATGGGCAGCACGTGGCGCAACGGATTATTACCGTACTGACGCAGTGGCTTTATGTCGCCTGGCTGCGCTGCGCTTAACATGCGGCTCGTACTCGCCTTCAAACTCGAAAACCATGTTATCGCCCACGAGTTTGCCGGCGTAGGTTCCTTTGCCGTGGATGCCTTTCAGCTTGCCTGTTCCGCTGACCATGCTCCAGCGCCCCTTCTCGCTGACGGTCTTGCCATGGTCGAGCACCTGCGTCCCCACAATACGGTAGCTGAACTTGTCGCCGCTGGCGGTAGTTTCGGTGACGTAACCGCGAACGTGGGCGTGGTTGGCACGGACTTCCTTGGAGACGGTCGCCACATCGCTCTGGGTGTGAGTCCCTTCGATGTCAAGCGGCTTGGTCCAATTGCATTTCCCCTGGCTCATCACGAAGAAATGGTCGGGATGATCCATAAGCCGCATCACGTGAGTTTCTTCAGGCCCCGAACAGACGACCGTGCCTGCAATCTTGGTTTGCGCCAAACCCAAAGCCGCCGACGCGAAAATCACAAAAGCAACAAGCCCGATTCTGGTCTTCATAAAGCCTCCTTGTATGGTTGGATCGTGCATCTGCATTGGAAATGGTGTTGCAAAATGAAGACGTTTTTCGTGCTTCGGAATGCATGTATGCCAGGCCGGATATTATGGCACAACAGCCACTGCAGCATCAGCTTCTTGTTTTGAGAAAAGCGAGACATGCACTTCTATTTTTGCTCAGGTGCTTGTTGCGCCAAAGCCGAGGGCCCTTGTCCTGCGGCGGGCGAGCTGCCACATTACTTGAAATCAGGCCTGCCTGGCTTTCCAGGGAGACCATATTGACTCACCTTGCCGAGTCTGGCAATCTGAAACTTCGGCGCAAGAGTGATCTCCTTTATGAAAACCAGCGGGCTTGATTCGAAATAAGGTATCAGCCTGCAACCGTACGAGGGTCTTTCGGTAAACCTGGAGTTTCTCAAAGGAGGGAAACATGGCTCGTGTAGCGCGAAGTGGTCCAAGAAGCGGACGTTGATGTGGACAAGCTTCTAAGGAAGTGGAACATGAAGCCTGGTTCTCGGAATTCCTCGGCGAAGGACCCTCCGGACACTTCCGGCGCCAGGGGACTGGGTTTTCGAGGAATTCACCCTTTCTTTCCAAGTTTCTCATCCAATGAACTGACTTGAATTCGTCAGAGATGGACGCTGGCGCGCGGACGCCGACTGCATGGAGTTAAGGTATGGCAGACGAGTTTGCGCGCCACCCGATTCTCAAAAGGAGGCTGGCATGGCACTGAAAGTTGGAGACGCTGCACCTGATTTCAATTTGAAGGCGGCGAGAGGCGACGAGCAGGAAGATTTCAAGCTTTCCAACCAGCGGGGCAGGAAAGTGGTCATTGCTTTTTACGCACTGGATTTCACGCCCGTTTGACAGGACGAACTCTCGGGGATCCAGGCGAATCTCGCTCAGTTCTCCGAGTTAAACGCCCAGGTCGTGGGCGTTTGTACCGATACGGTCTTTACCCACATCGCCTTCCAGAAATCACTCGGCGGATTAAAATTCCCTTTGGCCGCAGACCGCTGGCCTTACGCTGCCACGGCTCAGGCTTACGGGATTTTCCCGCCAACCAAACACGAGATTCCATTTGTTAATGACCGGGCTATATTTATTGTTGACAGGAATGGCAAACTTGCGTGGGCAAAAGTCTACGCTCTGAGAGATGTGCCGGATCCTGACGAGGTCCTGGACGCATTGCGCAAGCTGAACTGAGGAGGGCAGGAAAAACTTCATGGTTGTGGCACGTGCTCCGCGCCACACGATGGAATGCACACCGCGCAGCGGGGAGATAACGATTTTCCGTTGTCGTAGTGTCGTTTTTCAATCCAACTTGGGTACGTTCCATCAAACCCCCGTCAGCGAAAAAGTTGCGGAATATCGCGAACTCTATGATCGATTCAGCTTGATATGGCGGTGAGCTGTGCGGCTGCGGTTTTGCTTCCTGGCACGGCGCAGATTAGGGTTTTGGCTCCTGGAATGACGCTGGATTTTCCTTACTTGATGCCGCTTGACCTTTGGGGGAGTGCTGTGCCCATTTTGCCGGGCTTCGGCCCGCAGCCTTTGGCGGTTTTGCTTGATTCGCCGGCGTTGATACCGCAACTCGCGACGCTCTTGGCGGTTTTCTACTTTGTTGCGCCCACGCGGTGAGGGACCTTCTCCCTTGGCAAACACCGCGGGCACGACCAAGAACAACCCAGCCAGTACAAAGGACAAAATCCGCCTGCGGCTCTTTTGGATCATCGAATCCTCCTTGGACTTGCGCATTTGCCGTTTCAACCCCAGGCCATGGAAAAAGTTTCAGGCAGCACAAAACCGGCAGCCGGTGTCAGTTGCCGCGCCTTCGTCATCCCCCGCCCCGAGCGGAAACGTGTAGGCATTCCAACCGCCCAGGGAATTCGGAAGTGTGCTGTATGATAGTAGAGGGCGAGCCGAAATGCACGAACAAAACGCCGGAGGGAATTAGGATGAAACCTGTTCTTTGCAGCCTGTTTTCCTTGTGCTTGCTTGTGGCCCCGGTCTTTGGGCAGCAAAAAGCCCAAGGAAAGGAAAACCCGCTGGTTGACGGGAAATTGATGTACGTTGGAAAGATGCCTGAGAGTATAGACAATTGGATCATCTACGACCTGAAAACATGGGGTAAATACAAGCCTACTCAAGAAATTGAAGGCGTAGATCTTGTGATGAGAGCTTTTGAGCCCGAGCGGAGAACCAGATTCGAAATGCGAAATGGAATTCCTCAGCCTTCAAGAAGGCCGGAGGGGCGAGGCAATAAATCCGTCATGTTTACAATCAGCGTGACCGATTGGGTCACCGGCCGCCTTGTGTGGCAGGCGGAAGTCGTGGACAAGAAACCGAAAAGGAATAAGGACGTAACTCCGAGCCGCGACGCTGAGATTCGCGTCCGGGGGCTGTCAACCCAGCAGGTTGCGCAGGCGATCACAAGAGATCTGCGAAGATATGTGGACCACCTCAGTTCACAATCGGGAGTTCATTAGAGGTCTGTGCCGCACGGTGAAAGTCTCATCTGAGCACTACCACTGCTTGCTGGTCGATGGATTAATCAAAAAGGTCCCCATATGAAAATAGCTATTACCGGCTCGACTGGATTGTTCGGTCGGGGACTCGTGCGGGTTATCAGCAGGTGTCACACAGTCTTTTCGATAAGTCGGGCGGAGGCAGATATCACCAAGTTCGACGAGGTGCAGGCGGTATTCCAAAAGCTTCGTCCGGAAGTCGTAATCCACGCGGCAGCGATTCCCAGTCCGGACATATGCGAAGCCGACCCGGCGCAGGCCTATCTTGTTAACGTCCATGGCACACGCCACGTTGCAGAAGCAGCCAGAGAGATTGGCGCTGCGGTTGCCTACATCTCTAGCGACGCGGTTTTTGACGGCGAAAAGCAGACTCCTTATGCTGAGACCGACCCGACGATTTCTCCAACGGTCTATGGGCGGACCAAGTTGCGAGGCGAGCGTGTGGTCGCGACGCTGCCCATGTACTGGACGTTCCGGATCCCAGTCCTTTTCGGCCCGGGGAAGGTCAATTTCATTGAAAAAGGTCTTCGGACAATGGCTGCAGGTAAACAGTATGTGGTGGCTTCAGACCAGATTGGCGGAGCGCTTTACACTTTGGATGGAGCCGAAAAGATTCTCGAAGTGGTGGAGCGCGGGCGAAGCGGTCTTTACCATCTTACAAACCAGGGAACCTGCAGCCGTTACGAACTGGCTAAGTACTCGGCGGAGAAGGCAAGCCTTGACTTGGGCAAACTTGTTGGCGTCCCATCGGACCAGATGGGCCGGCGTGCCAAGCGGCTGAAATATGCGGTAATGGACATGTGGGGGCTCAAGGAAGCCGGTTTCTCTCTGCCGAGAACCTGGCAGGCGGCCTTGGATGATTATCTACGGACCTTGCTTCCCCTGTAATCAAACTTCTTTCTGGGCAGCGCTCCAATTCCCGGTCGTCATGAATTCAACATCATGACCAGGAAAAATCCGTTTGCCGAGCGCCAGAATTAGTCCACGGTCCAGCCTGGACTGTTCCCGGTCGCGTGGAATCATTGTGAGGATCCGCGCATCTTCAGACCGGCTCAGACAGGCATCGCCGGCCACAACTGTTTTGTACTCCATTCCCGGGACGATCACCGAGATATGGCCGGGAACATGGCCTGATGTCAAAAGCATTTCCATATCTTCGGGTAGATCATGAGATTCCAGCCAGCGATGCTGAGAAGCCGACCCCAGCCGTTGCCGGTCCCACCATCGCAAGGTGAGCTTTCGCAACTGATGCATGTGCTCGATGGCGTGGGGGTACTCCGGAGTTTCCGGATAGTATTTCAGAACCAACCTTTCCCAGCCTTGATCATCGAGAAGGTCGGAATAGAGCGAGCAACACCAGTCGTGAGATTCTTGCGTGCCATAAATCAAGCTGTCCGGAAAGAGCGAATTGTTCAGCACGTGGTCGATATGGAAATGAGTGTTGATGACCGCGTCGATATCCGCGGTCTTGAGGCCGCGTTGCTGTAAGGCTTCAATCAGCAAATGACCCTCGTGTGCCATGCCAGTGTCGACCACCAGATGGCGGCTTCCATTTGTTAGAAGGACCGACGTGGCGCTGCGCCAACTTCCCGGCAGCAGAGTCTCTACTTTCCATTGTGTTCTTGCCATGGTGATTCTTTGCCACGTAGATTCTAACAGGAAGTGTGGTTGATTTGGCCTGTAAAGAGAGTTTGCGCCACGGAGAGAGTTCCTGGACAAAACGGACTGTGGCCACGGCTTAGTTGAATCAGTTGAATCAGGCTAAGGCGTACATTTCTCAATGCCTGGCTTTCATCAGGATTTCGTTACGTTCAAGCGAGTCTGGAGGTTGCCGGGCCGTGTATCATGAACTAGACGATTTTCAAATGCTTCAAGGATTTCCGCCCTGGTCACAACGCCTTCCAATTGATCATCGTCTGAAGTAACCAGAAGGATCCGCCGCCGCGTTTGCTTCCTCAGCAGCCGCAGGGCCTCCCTCACATCGCAGCCGCCGGGAATCCTTGTCGCTTGTTGGTCCGCAAAATCCCGCACAGGTGTCTCCGACCAGAGTCGAGAATCTACCATTCCCAACGATGAGGCTGCAATCGTGCCCAGCAGTTGGTCGCCGTCATATACGGGGAAACTGGAGTGGTGGGGGTGGGTTCGGACTACATCCGCGAGCGCCTGCAGGGATGAAGACGCCTGGATTGGTATGACCTGTTCCTGCATTACCTCGCGGACGGGAATATAGCCCAGTTCCTGGGTGGTAACGCCTTCGTGCAGGCGTTGGTCGGCAGACACGGATGCTTCTCCGGAAATGGCATAAGCGACGGCAGCCCCCACCAAAGTAGGAATGATGTACGAATGCCCGCCCGTGGCTTCCGCTACAAACACGACTGCCGCGAGAGGCGTCTTGTATCCCCCCGCGATGAACGCAGCCATCCCGACCGCCGCATAGAGGTCCACGGAAGTGCTGTGGATGATGGACTGGCTAAAGGCGGCCCCAATTGAGGCTCCGGTCAGGAACAGCGGCACAAACATGGCACTGACCCCCCCGCTGCCCAGGGAGAAGAGTGTTGCTGCGAGCTTGAACACTCCAAACAGTGCCAGTTCAATTGCCGCATGCCTTCCAAGAAGAATCTTGTCCACGGCTTCGTAGTTGGGTCCGAGGGGGATCAATGAGCCTTTGAAGAGCGAGACAAATGCCAGACCGCACAAACCGGTCAGCAGACCGCCGATAGCCAGCTTAATCCAGTGGGGGATCGGATAACGGATGGCAAACAGACGCGTACGACGATAGATGATGCTGAAGGCCATGGTGATCAGGCCACAGACGAGGCCGAGAACTGCCGACCAGAACAGGTCTTCCCTCGAGAAGGTTTCTGCCCCGGCAAAGTCGAAGAGCGTTCGTGGTCCGACGAATGAGATAAGTGTGGCGTACGCAACGACGGAAGCGATAAGAGAGGGGACAAGGGCCTCATGGGCCAGATCGTCCTTGTACGGCATCTCGAGCGCAAACACAAGCCCAGTCAGAGGTGCTCGAAAGACCGCGCCCATCCCCGCCGCCGCTCCGCTGATCAGCATAATGCGCCGGTCACGCGTGTCGAGCCGAAACCATTTGAGCTTTGTCCAGAGCCACGAGCCGATGGCCCCGCCTCCGTAGATACTAGGTCCTTCGAGCGCTGCACTACCTCCAGACCCAACTGTAGCGATTGCGGCGGCAAGCTTGGGGATAAACGAGCGCATCACGATGGCGCCGTCGCGCTCATGGTAGGAATGAATAATTTCTTCGGTAGAGTGCTCGTTGGGGTCAGGAGTGAAGTGCTGCATAATGAGCCCGGTCAGCACAAATCCCGCGACCAACCCCGGAACGATGGCCCAGTGGTGGCGAAGGAAGTAGCCAAGCAACGGCGGCCACATTTTGTTCAGAATGATGACTGTAATTCCTGTGATGACCAAGCCCGTAAGGACGCCAATAACGGGAGCAATGAACACCCACTTGTGGAGGTCGCGGGAATAGGCTGCGGCGAGATCTTTGCGGAGCAGCCCTGCGTATTTTTGCAGGCGATGGCGTTTCGCGGTCTTGGTCTTGTGTTCAGGCATAGGCCAAACGCGAAAAGGCTGCGCGACTGAGCCTCCATTCGGGTATGCTCTTGTTTTCACGGCTGTGCGGAATACAAAGAACAATCTCGCGTTGCCGGGTAAACCCAAAGTCCGGGGCGGCTATCAAGAAGGCTTGGGTGACCGTTACTAGTTGTTCCATCAGGACTTGCGCCACGGTTCATTTTGTCTCGGGTAGAATTTTGTCGGAGTTTTCCTTCGACACTACTGCATCTGTGCTGGTTGGATTCAAGACCCCAAGCCGGAACCGCACGACCTCTCTCTGGTGAAGCTCGGTCAGCTTGACAAGCAATCGCTCGCCTTTCGGCGTCAGACGCACACGCACGACCCGGCGGTCATCTATGCTGTGATCCTTGCGAACCAGCCCATAAATTTCAGCACGCTGAACCAGGCCGACCACGGCGTTGTGGCGCTCCTGCAGAAATTCCGCCAACTCGCTGATCGTTGCCCATCCGCGGCCAGTAAATCCTGCGATGCCGAGAAGCAGCTGATGCTGTTGGGGAGTGAGGCCGTTGGAGCGCGCCGCTCTCTCGCTGAAGCGAAGAAACTTGCGCAGCTTATAACGGAATTCCGCAAGCTGTTGCAGGGTTGGAAGTTCGTCAGGCATCTGGAGTCGCGTGGTATTGCGTAAGTGCTTCACAGGGAGAGTATATCACGATGCGATATATCCCGCAAACATCGCAGGATGCACAGCACGGACATGGATTCTGCAACTGCCACTCTGGCTGTGCACCTGGCTTTTGTGGCGGAACCTCCGGTGGGTTGACACTTGTGAAACTGGCAAGGTAGAATGTAACATTTACACACCGTAAAACTTTTAAAACAAGAAGGCTATGGACAAACGAAAGGTAGAGCACTACAAGAAACAGTTGTTGGAAAAGCAGGAAGAAATGCGTCGTATAGTTGTGAGGTCAGAGCAGGATGGACGCGAAGCAGATGGTGAGACTGCTCAGGACTCCGCAGACCGCGCTGCCAATTCCTACACGAAGGAATTTCTTTTTCATCAAAGTGATGACCACCGGCGTATCCTCCAGCTCATCGAGGATGCCCTCAAGCGCACGGAGAACGGTTCGTACGGGCTCTGTGTGGAATGCCAGCAAGATGTACAGAAGAAGCGTCTAGATGCAGTACCCTGGGCTCGCCACTGTATTGAGTGTCAGGAAAAGCAGGAAAAGGGCCTGCTGTAACAGGGCACAGGATACAAAAAACGAGGGTCGCTTTCATTCCGGGCTTGCCTTTGGTTTCGCGATGCCATCCTCTCTTGAGAGAACTTGCCGACAGCCTGTTCGCTGTTGTTTTTCCTACCAGTTGCTCCATTTGCAGTGTGGAAGTAGACAGCGCCAGCGGCTTGGGCGTGTGCCGTGAGTGCTGGTCCAAAGTTGAAGCTTGGCAAGGGATCGCCTGCGAAAGGTGCGGACTGCCTATCGTTTCAGAGCGGGCCGCTGATTCTGCGCAAGTCCTATGCGGCGCCTGCCGTGCAAATGGCACCGCATTCGATCTTGCTCGGGTCTTCGGGACTTACCGCGGGAACCTGCGACTTCTTATCCTGCAGTTGAAATTTCACCGCCGGGAACGCCTGGGCAGAAGATTGGGCGCTCTGCTCGAGTCCTCCTGGAAAAAGTTCGGCATGACGAGCGGCGATGGGTCCTCAGTGATTGTGCCCGTACCGCTTTTCCGCTCACGGGAGAGGGCGAGAGGATTCAACCAGGCTCGGCTGCTGGCAGAAGGATTAAGACACGAACTTGCGAGATTGCCAGACTGGAAGACAGTGAGAATCGAAAACGGCGCGTTGATTCGGACGCGGGCCACTCTGCCACAGGCCGGTTTGAGGTTTCAATCGCGTCAGGAAAATGTCCGAAATGCCTTTGCAGTGGTAAAGCCTGAATCTGTGCGAGGACTTCGGGTGGTTCTCGTGGACGATGTTATGACCACCGGAGCCACGTTGTCGGCCTGCGCCACCGCCCTCAAAAAAGGAGGGGCAAGCGGAGTCTTTGCGCTCGCGCTGGCGCGGGCCACACCACAATTCCCGGATACCGAAAGTCTGCCACAAGCGACAGTTGTTGACGAATTTAACCGCGACTGGACATAATGATTTCTTATCGAGAGGGGTGCCACCCCTTGAGAGGATAAGGAGATGGGGGAGTCGAGTGAACACTTGATGCAGGTCCCGGTTCTCGTCCTGAACGCGACCTATGAGCCCATCAATGTGACTGCGGCGCGGCGTGCCATTGTGCTTGTTCTGAAAGGCAATGCCATCACCGAGGAAGAAAACGGCAGCTTCATCCATTCGGCCCGGGTTTCGTTCCGAATTCCGTCTGTCATCAGGCTAACGGAGTTTCGGCGCATTCCCCACCAATCGCGACCCCTTTCCCGCAAGAACATTCTGATTCGGGATCGCTATACCTGCCAGTTTTGCTACAAGGTATTTCCGGCTTCCGAATTGACCCTTGATCACATCATCCCGCGCTCCCGAGGGGGGCACACCGATTGGGACAACCTGGTGGCCTGTTGCCACGCTTGCAACAGCAGGAAGGGTGACCGCTTGCCTGAAGAGGCAGGCTTGAAATTGCGCCGCCAGCCCAGACCCTTCACTTTACACACCAGCCGTCACATCATGCGGATGCTCGGCCGAGCGGACCAGCGCTGGCGAAAGTACCTTTTTTACTGATAGAGAGCCCAAGCGGGGGTGTCATTAACTCGGGGCGGGACAAACATGGCAAGTTGGTGCTTTGCAGCAGACGGGACGGTTCCGTCTCAGAACTTCATCCTCCCGGCCATCTCCTTCATTTCGAGAGCGTTCAACGCCGCGTATCCTGACTGATCGTTGTCAAAGTAAACGAACACCTGCTTTGCACCGTTTTCCACCCATCTTGCACATAGGTCCAGCCACCGCCGTAATTGCGGCCGGGTATATCGCCCGGAATACTTTTGCTCGGCGGGTCCATGGAGACGCAGATAGGCATAGTCAGCCGTCAGCTGTTTCGGTGATTGCTGTCCCGCAAGGTCATAAACGCACATCGCCACGTCATGCTTTTTGAGCAAAGCAGTGATGTCATCGTTAAGCCAAGTGGGATCACGGAATTCAAATGCGAAGTGATATTTCCCGGGCAAGATCTCCAAGAAGTCTTTCAGCCGGCTCGCGTCGCAGTGCCAATTGGGAGGTAATTGAAACAGGATCGGACCTGTCTTCTTGCCCAGCACTTGGACATGAGCAAAGAACCTTTTAGTCGCCATTTCCGGGTCGCGGAGCTTTTTCATATGGGTAATATACCGGCTGGCCTTGACTGCGAAGACGAAGTGTTCTGGAACCTGGTCATACCAAAACCTGAAAGTTTGCTGGCTGGGAAGATGATAGAAAGAATTGTTGATCTCGACGGTATGAAAATGCTGGACGTAATGATTCAGCATTTCGTCATCTCGGATATTTTCTGGATAATAAGGGCCTCGCCAGTGCGCGTAGTGCCAGCCGGAGGTTCCTATCTGGATTTTTTCAGCCATGCTGGTTTCCCTTCCGAAGTGCACTCAAGGCAAGGAGGATTCCGGAATTTCTTGCTCAATTGTAACGCCGAATCGGAAACGAAAAAGTCCTTCAGATCGACTCTTCTGAATGAGGAATTGCTGAACGGATGCAGCCTGTTACCTGGCGGAAGAAGCCTTGATCAGCAAATCTAACAACCTGGCCATCGCGAGCGTGTCCTGGCTGCAATATGCCAGGAGCGCAATGCGAAGTCTCAATTTTTCCGCCTGGCTGATTTGGCTGCGGGATAATTTCTCCCACACCAGGCTTGCCTCTTCGCCATGGGATACTTCCATTCCGTCATAGGTCATGTCGGGAATCAGCGCGGGCAGGACACTCTTGAGGGAAAACGAACCCATGAAACGTGGGTGATAGACGTACTTCCTGATTACATCCAGAAGGTCCCAAATTCTTGCTTGGACTCGTGCAATCGAATTCGCGTAGTCCGGGACCCAGCGAGCCAGGTCCGAGAGACGCTGCGACTCAAACCTGCGGTTGTAGACGACGATGTGGCCCTCCTGGCCGAGCACTTCAAGCAAGGTAGTAAGAAATGGCAATCGAGGATCCAAGCCACTTTCGGCTAGGAATTCATAGTGTTCCAATTCGCGTCCGGGATGCCTTTTGACGTGAACCGACCACTGAAAGGGAATGTGCTCGCAGGGCCTCATGCCGGCACATCGGGGGATGGGGGGACGAACGGTCTCGAAGTCCATAAAGAAGAGGGGGTAGATCATCTGGCCAAGAGTTTCCTTTAACTCTTTCCCGAAATAGGCTTCTTGCGTCCGAACACAGTTGCAGGCGCGTCTTTGCCTGTCACTAAGAGGAAAGGTCGGAGGAATCCTGTGGATGGAATCGATTCCTTTCTCGATCAGTTGATTCACTTTCGTTGAAGAGATGCCGGGCAGCAATGAGACATGATCTTCCGGCAATGGCAAGGTGCAGTAGTCGTAGAATTCGCACCGAACCGGTCTTGTGCATTGACAACCGGGTTCGATCACGGGAGGCAACGACTGGGATAACGCTGCGCGCTGCTTCCGGATCAAGTCCGCAAGTTCGCCCCGCAGACCCTCGATTTCCTGTGTCAGATCGCGGATTACGAAGAGATTGCCAAGGTCATGATGATAACCGTTATAGACATAGCCCCGGTTCAGATGCATGAGCGAGGGAGAAGCTTCAAGACCCGAGGCGCCGAGTACATAATGCTGGATGCCGACGTCATAAACGTAGTGTTCCTTAAAGTCCGTCGAGGATTTCACCTCAATCAGTCGCCATCCACCTCCCGGCCTCCTGGACAGAATATCTGTTCGGACAAAGATGTTATCGTGCTTAAAAGTTCCCTCAAAGATGGTCTGAACGCTGGGGTCCGTGATCAGTTGTGCCGTTCTTGGGATGGCTTCGGAAGGATCTTGTTCGTCATACCGAACCAGTATGCCGCCGGGGAATGCTTTCCGCGCCAACTCCTCGACTTCGCGGCCCTCTTGCAGTAAGGCCAGTCTCGACTCGTCCAGTTCTGCCGCAAGCTCCGGGTGATGGATCTGAAGGTAGAGACGCTTCAGGCATTGAACTCCAGCGATGAATCTGGATTTTGAAAGCGTTACCGGGACACTCTTATCCACTGGTATCGCGACCTTTCCGAAGGGCAATAAGGAGCGTCGGATCGCGCAGGTTTTTGTTAGCAGTTTGCCACTTCTCCGGACTCCTTATTTTAAAACGAGAGCGAAGCCCGTACTTGAATCAGACGTGGAGAAGCATCACCTCCCAGGCCAGATCCGAAGATGGTTGTTGGCTGGCTCACGGTGTAAAGAATCTTCCCGAATTGCGGATCAGCCAGGTTGGCAACAGGCTGATTGAAATTCGGATGATTGAGAACGTTAAACACCTGGAATCCGAGCATGAGTTTCCCGGTCTCCCAACGCGGCAACGACAGGCTCTTGGTGAGAGCAAGATCAGTGTTGAAATACCCAGGGCCCCGAAACATGTTTCTGCCCTGGATGCCGAAATGGGTTGGGCTCGTCGTCGAAGCCTCAAACTGTGAAGGGGTCAAGCAAGGATGGTCAGGGCTATCGCAACTCGTCACAGGCGCAGGGCTATTCAGGTAAGTTGCAAAAACAGGCCCGCCAAAGCCCTGATAGTAGAGCGTTCCCTCCGCGTTCCCATCCTCCACCGTATAAGGGAAGCCGGAGTGCGTGAACAGTGTGCCGGAAACTCGCCAGCCATTAACCAGGGATCTCCAGCCGTGGCCGAAAAAGAACTGTCTGATGGGCAGGTCGTACACGTAACTCAAGTTCAAATTGTGCCGGTTGTCATAGTCAGCGTTGCCGTAATTCGCTCTTATATCGTAGGGGTTCTGTGGGTGCACAGTGCTCACGTTGACGCTGTATATGAACGGCAAACCACTCCCGCCGTTCGACAGAATGTCCAGTGCATGGCCGTACGTGTAATTGGCAGAGAGCAGGCCGCGGGAAAAATTGTGCCGGAAGCTGATGGTCATTCCGTTGTAGCTGGACACTCCCGCGTTTTCAAGATAGGTGACGGTCCCAAACCTTGGATCCGGAGGGCTTGAAGGCATGCCGGCGAACCCTAGGGCATACCCGTTGATGGACGCATTCTGAATGATCTCGTGGATGCCGTGGTTTCCTACGTAATCCAGGCTCAGTATAGTGTTTCGGCCAAGTCCTTTCTGGATTTCAAGGTTCCATTCCTGGTACTGGGGCAGTTTGACGGCTTGCTCCGCGCTTGCGAGATTAGGAGGTGAGAAAAATTGGCCGAGACCCGCAAGGGAGTTTGAAATACTGGCCACGGTTCCGCCATTTGCAAAGGCGGTGAGAAAGGCGTTGTTGGAATTTGTGGCGTCTGCAAAAAGGTTTGATGGTTCAGCTGGAGAGATGTAATCGAAGTATGGGACAAATTCATTCTGGTAAGGAGGATTGCCAGCGATGCTTTCGACCGTCCTGCCCGGAATTCCGTCGTAGAAGAGTCCGATTCCGCCGCGCACAACAAAATTACTTTGTGACCCGAACGGTTGCCAGGCGAATCCCATGCGTGGCTGCCAAGCCAGATTAGTCACTGCAGCAAATTCCTGATGTTGATTAACCTGGATTGCCTGATTATAGGGGATGGAGACATCATGATTAAGGCTGAGGAAAGGCTGGGCTGTCCGTGCAAAGCAATCGTGTTGACACACGGGATTCGAGGAATGGTCGGCCCGCAGCGCGAATGTCAAATTGAGGTTGTTCGCTATTCTCCATTCGTCCTGTGCATAAAACCCCAGGCGATAAAGTGCAAAAGGCTGAACCAGAGAAGTAGGAAAGTTTTTTTCCAGAAGGTCTCCGGATGAGAAGTCTGGTGCAAACCCTCCGTTATAAAAAGCAGAAAGGGGAGATCCACCAGGGGAATATTGAAAAAAGCCCAGAAATCCGCTCGACAAGTATCCAAACTCGTAATCGCTGATGTCGCTTCGGTAAAAATCGAGTCCGAACTTCAAGTTATGGTTGCCTCGGATCCAGGAAAAGTCGTCCACGAATTGGTATTGGGTGATATTTGAACCTGAAGGGGCAATTGAGTCTCTGCCTCCAAGCGTAGTCAAAGAGTTGTCATAGAAATACAGGGTTGATGGGAATGCCTGCAGAGCTTTGTTCAGGTTGGGCGGTGAAAAGATAGCTGAATAATACTGCAATGCGCCGCGAAACGAGTTGACTTTGTTGGTTCCCATCAGGTGCGTCCAGCCGATCTGGCCCTGTTCCTCCGGTTGGTTACTGACAAGATTGAAGAGTGGACTGATGGGATCGGTGAAGTTTCCCTGATGTCCGCGGTCTATTTCGCCATGGATGAACAGCCGATCGCTGGAACCGAGATTGAAATCCAGGCGCGAGGCAAGAATCCACTGATCCGTGAGCTGTCCAGCCGTCGACCGGAATGCGAGCACGCACGGGTCGCCTGCTGGAAGATCCGTAATCCCGACGCTGCCACAGTTGATCAGGGGTTTTGCCCGGCTTGCTCCGGAAGCGTTGTTGTATAGGTTGAAGATCTTGTTGTAAAAGGGCACGGACGCATCCAACCCAAGGCTTTGAAGATTAGCGATTGTGGCATTTTCAAATTCCTGTGATGGAATTCGAGCTTGCGTGTTGGTGGGGATCAACAGCCGTATTCCTTCCTGATCCACAAAAAAGAAGGCCTTGTTCTTGAAAATCGGTCCGCCCAGCGAGGCGGACCACTGATTGGCGTTGACAAACGGGCGGGGAGTATCGGTGGCGTTGTTGAAGAAACTGTTGGCGTCAAGAGCACCGCCGTTCCAGTAATAATTTGCGTTACCGTGGAAGGCGTTTGTCCCCGATTTGGTTATGTAATTGATGTTAGCGCCAGCCAGGCCTCCATATTCACCTGAATAGCCGTTCGTTACTACCGTAGCCTCCTGAACATCGTTCTTACCCAGCATCAGATTGGTGGGCCCGCTGTTGTTCAGGTTGAACAATGGATCCATGTCATTCATGCCGTTGAGAGTGAAGAGGTTGGAGGTGGCGGGCAATCCGTAGAAGGAGATATTGCCGTACCCGCTGCCCGTGTTCATGACCGTTCCGGGAGCCATCTGCGCGATGAAGGTCAGATCATTGCCTGGGTTGGGTATCTGCGAGATCTCGAGCTGGTTGATTGTAGTGGCAATGTTCGCGTTATTCGTCTGCAGCATGCGCGACTCGTAAGTTACCGTTATGGTTTGCCGACCTCCGCCCACTTGGAGCTCGAAGTCCGCCGTCCGCGTTTGTCCTACTGCGACTGTTACCGGTCGGGTAGCGGTCTGAAACCCGGATGCTGCTGCGGTGACGCTATAATTTCCCGGGTCGAGAAAGGCAAAGCGATAAGCACCATTCATATCAGTCGTGGTGGTGATTGCAGACCCGGTTTCTACGTTGACCAATCTCACTGAGGCATTAGAGACGACTGCGTGGGATGGGTCGGTAATTCGCCCCGTGATCGCTCCGGTCGTGGTCGATTGCGCCAGTGTTTCTGCTGGGAGAAGGAACACAACCAGCGCAAGAAAGAGAAACACTGTTGCAGCATACACCCTCGCCGTGCGAAAGCATGAGCAGCACATGAGATTTCCTCCCTGGTGAGACCATCATTAGGCTGGAGAAAGCGCGTTTTCACGCTATGTGAAGCAACGTGAGATCATGAGCCCCCAGTCAATGGCCAATCGTGTAAGCTAATGCGAGCCCCCTGATCGAGAGATTTTAACAACACATACACATTTCGGCAAGAACATAAATCTTATGAAGGAGATAAAGCGACAATGCAATCTATTGCGTCACATGCCCAAAGGAGGAATGATGCCCTTCTGTAGGGAAATGCCTGCCAGCGGTGGATGGGCAGGATGTTTGCACGGAATCCATCGGCTGGGGACTCCCAACCAAGACTGACAGAAAGCACATCGGTCATTCTAAAAGGAGGACTTATTCAGACATCGTCGGATGAGGCACATGGGCGGCTGAGATCCTACGAGCTCTGTAAACGTAAAAACGACCTTTGAACTTAAGATATATGGCGTTGAAATTGAATACCTTGGATTCCGATGAGGCTTGGGACGTCGTTCCTTGGGGGGCACAATTTCGTGTCGAAGAGGCAAAAGTTCCGTCCTCAGGTGGATAACGCCATGAATGGCGGGGACTTACCGGTTTGACCCTGCCGGCTGGGATGCTGAGGTGCCTCCGGGCCAAAAGAACCCGCCAGCATGGAACATAGCCTCCGATAAGAGTTAACCTGACTTCCGCGCTCGGAAGCGAGATTTTGATTTTTTTAGCCAGCAAACGGTTTGTTTTCAGTGGGGGCTTTCCGAAAGGCCATAATAGTGACGAATATATTTAACATTTATCTTGACATGG
>JAKAWN010000655.1 GCA_021827245.1 Acidobacteriota bacterium
CTTCGAATAACCCGCCAGTTCTCTTCCAAGGCATTTTCCATGCCGACCAGTGTACGCCACGGCCTATAACCAAACAAGCATTAAGTTAGCGCTTATGGGGCTCTGCCCTCCCGCGGGAGCGCGGAGCGCTCCGCTACCAATCAATTCCTTCAGCGTCTGGCCTTCCAGCAGCTCCATGGCAATGAAGGACTGGCCTTCGTGCTCGGCAATCTCATGAATCACGCAAATGTTGGGATGGTTCAGCACCGCGGCGGCCCGGGCCTCACGCTGAGAGCGTTCCAGCTTCTGCGGGTCTTTAGAAAATTCATCCGGCAGGAATTTGAGCGCAACGAATCGCCAAAGCGTGGTGTCTTCGGCCTTATACACCACGCCCATCCCTCCTCCACCGAGCTTCTCCAGAATCCGATAATGGGAAACTGTCTCGTTCGTCACTGCAAGTTCCTCATCAACACCACGTCGCTCGACTGGCTGCCACAGGTTAAGGCGGGCTGACCGTTTTCGACGGCGGAATTCAAGGCTGGCGCCCAGCTACGGCTCGTGCCAGTCCATGCTGACAATTTCCTGGGTTCCGGCATCTTTGAGCACCAGCGGCGCGTCATCCGGAGTAAGACCCAGCCAAGAGCCAAAGGAGCCTGTGATCTGGAGGCCTTTCAGACTTGCAACCTCCTCGAATTTCCCGTCTGGTACCGAGACACGCTCCACTCCGGGCGAGTTTCCGTGAAGTTGCAGGAAATAAACAAAGCGGCCGTCGCGAGACCAGTTGAGGAACTCAGGGATCCCTTCGAACAACGTGGACCACTTCCGTGTCTTGAAATCGAAAAGCATCAGGCCGCTTTGATCGGCGGGCATGGCTACGAGATATCGCCCATCCGGCGACCAGCGAGGGGAGAATAGTCCCTTCGAACCCGGAATCAGTGAGACCTGGCGTGTTTTGACATCCACAACTTGGATTGCGGTTGGGCCGGAGTTAGGGCCGCCGAAAACCAACGACTTGCCGTCCGGCGACCACCCGGGATCCATTTGCAGGCCCGGATAATTGGGCGTCAGTTCCTGAGGCGCGCCGCCGCCGGATGGGACCAGGTAAATTCGAAGTTGCTTGTCGGGCTGATCGGGCTGATATGTATAAAACGCAACCTCTTTGCCATCGGGTGACCAGCGGGGTAGCATTGCGTAAAAAGGTGAAGAACTGAGCTGGAGCTTATCGCTGCCGTCCCGCTTGCTCCGCCAGAGGATGCCCTCAGGATAGGTAACATAAGCGACCCACTGCCCGTCCTTGGAGAAGGAAACGCCTTCCGCCGAAATCCCGCCCAGAAAAGGCTCGAAGGCTTTCGACCTGGTGTCATAGTGTTCGAGCTCGCCGCGCCTGAAGCCGACGACGGCGAAGAGCTTTTTGCCATCCTTGCCGGGGACAGGATAGCTGTAAGAAACCGTTCCCGCCGTGAGCTGAACGGGCTCGCGGTTCACTTCGTGGAAAAAGCTGCCCGCCTCGCGCACTGCCCAAATATGGCCCTCCGACTGGAAGACGAAGTATTTGCCGTCCGGCATCCAGGCGCCGCAGCAGGCGCCCGTCAGCTCATGCCAGACGGGAAACATCCGGTGCAGGTTCCGGCCATCCGCCGAAAGCTTCCACAGATAGGGGAGAAACGTTTTAGGATCTTCGAGGGTAAGGGCAATTTCCTGACTGCTGGGCGACCATGTGAGCGAGGTACCCAGGCCCCTGAGAAGTGCAAAAGGCCCCGGCAGGTCGGCCAGCTTGCGGGATGCGGTGCCGTCAGTGTTGGCAAGGTAGAGCGAGTTGCCACTGACGTAAACCAGCTTCTGACCGTCCTGCGACCAGGCACCGCCGTTGCCCTCGATATCCGCCAGCCGAACAGGCGAGCCGCCCAGCGTCGGAACAGCCCACAGCGGCGAGGCGCGGCCAAAACCTTTCATTTGCAGGACGAGCAACTTGGATCCGTCCGGAGAAACGCTCGCGATTAGGTACGGCATGCCCTGCAGACCGGCAGGGGCGGGGATTGGCGCTACGTTTCCTCCGTTAACCGACATCTGCGCAGCTCCAAAATCGCTTTCGGCCAAGTAAAGCCGCGAGCCGTCGGTTCCGATCAGCCTCTTGCTCGCCGCGTCATGGGTGAGCTGCGTGTAGCCGGAAACAGTAGGTGGCGGGAGAGTGGGGCGGAAAAAATACGCAAGCACGACCATCGCAGTGACCGCCACTGCCGCAGCCCCGTACAAAGCTTTCTTGTGCCGCCTGACCAGCGCCGCGACCACCTGGGAATCCGAACTGGTGTGTTGGACACCGGAAGCACTGCTCTGTAGCGGCGGCTTTACGCCGCCACTTTCAGGCTGGCGGGGTAAACCCGCCCCTACATCGGCACCTGCCGGGCTCAAGCCCGGCGCTACAGAAACCGAGCGGCCAGAACTGCTGTCGCGCTTCAGGCGCTTGAGATCGGCGCGAATTTCCCCCGCCGATTGGTAGCGAAAGTCACGGTCTTTTTCCAGGGACTTGCTAATGATCTCCTCGATCTTTGGCGGTAGTTCCGGATTCAGGGCTCGCGGCGAGACAGGCTCTTCCTTCAAAATTTGCGAGAAGATCACGGCCGTGGTTTCGCCGCTGAAGGCCTGGCGGCCGGTGGCCATTTCATAAAGCACCGCACCGAAGCTGAAGAGGTCCGTGCGGGCGTCGAGCGCTTCTCCCCGCGCCTGCTCCGGGCTCATGTAGGCCACCGTGCCCACGGCCGCGCCGGGGCTGGTCAGATGTTCGCGGTCGATGGTGGCGGTAGGAGCCTCCGCAGGCGACTCCTGCAGGGGCGCCCCTTGTGTGTTGAGTGTCAAGACATGCGTTGCATCGTGTGTCAGGACATTGGTTACACTTCCTCCACTTCGTTTAGTGGGTTGGCAGGGCTCG
>JAKAWN010000656.1 GCA_021827245.1 Acidobacteriota bacterium
CGGCTTCAGCCTCTGAGGGCCTCAGGGGCTGAAGCCCTGGATGCTGCTCAGGCACGCCTTGCGGCATGGCAGAAGCCATGCCCTGACGGCCTGTCAAACCGCCCATGCACAAACACTTAGGCCGTCGTGTATAGAACGGCGACGCCCGGCGCTAAAGCGGCCGTTGGCCACGGACGGCGACCGGTCGCGGCAGCGGTGTTATCTGCTCGAACTCCGCTTTTCGATACCAATCTTCGACTTCACCATAGGTGTGTTTCCACTGATAGCGCGGCGAGTACCAGTCGAACGTGTTGAGAACGCGCCACTCCGGATCGGGGTCAACGGCCACCTTGGTCACCAGCCGCAGAGGATAAAATACAGGCAGCCGGTAAGGGTAATAGAGGGGAATGGCAACGTGGCAGAGCGCGTAAAGCCAGCGCGAGGGAAGGCGTGTTGTCACGGCGCGTTGCATCCGGTTGGAGGCTTCCATCAGCCAGTCCAGGGTTTTCGCAAACCGTCTCACGGTCGCCTGTTGCGAAGGAGGAATTGTGAAGCTGGAATCGAGACCCAGCACCTCATTGACGCGGTCCGGAAAGCGCTCAAATGCTTCCGACAGGCGGCGAAGGGCGTAAACCCACACGGCGATCTCGCCCCCCGGTTTGACGAGTGGCACAAGAGCGTGGAAGGCAGCGTGGGTTGCCGGCGTGTGGTGGAGCACGCCGATACTGTAGATGAAGTCGAACGCCTCAGGTCGGAATGGTGGGTGCGTCAGGTCGCCCTGAACAAAATGGCAGTTCGGGCGATGGCCCAGGTTTTCCTGTGCCACGTCGATGGCCTGGCTTAAGTCGATGCCGATGACTTCAGCGCCTGCACGGGCCAGGAGGTCCATATAGCGCCCGCTCCCGCAGCCGGCATCCAGCACGGTTTTGCCTGCTAGGTCTGTCGGACGTCTTCCTGTTGAAGCAACAAAAGTCGTAAGGGATGGCTGGTGCGAGGCCGTATCGAACTGCGTCCGCCGCCAGCGCCGCCACTCAAAGCTGAACGACCGCGCATAGGAGGCGTCCGGCACGAAACGCGGAATGCCCTGGCGGATGGGATATTCCGCCCCGCAACTCGAGCAGCGTAATAATCCTTCATTGACGAGACCTTCGGCTGTCGCAGTAGCGCGCAGGTTGAGCCGTCCGCGACAGCCGGGGCAGGCAAGAAAACCAAGGAGTTCGGCACGCATGAAAGGGTCACTCCGCTCGGGGCGCCGCGAGCACGCGCGGTCCCTCTTGCGAGACCTTCAATGCGCCGACAAGGTCAGCGAGGTGCATTCGTTTGCGCTGGCAGTATTCCCGAATCCCCTCAGCGACGCGCAGTGCGGTTTCCGGCGAATAGAAGTTGGCGGTCCCGATCTGGACTGCTCGGGCGCCCGCGATAATGAACTCCAGCGCGTCCTCGGCGGTTGCAATTCCTCCGATGCCGATAATTGGAATCTTGACCGCGCGGGCGGTCTGGTAAACCATGCGCACGGCCAGCGGCTTGATGGCAGGCCCCGAAAGGCCCCCCGTGATATTTGAAATGCGCGGCGTGCGAGTTTCGACATCGATGGCCATCCCAACGAAAGTGTTGCCCAGGGAGAGCGCATCGGCTCCGGCGCCTTCTGCGACCCGTGCGAGTTCGGTGATATCGGTGACATTGGGAGAAAGCTTCACGATCAGCGGATAGCGCGCCGCTTTCTTGCTCGCCGCAACAACCTCTTCGGTCAGCCGCGGGTCGTTTCCGTAGACCATTCCGCCGCAGCGCGTATTCGGGCAGGAAATGTTCAGTTCGTAGCCGTGAATTCCTTCCCCTTCATTCAAAATCTCGATTGCGCGGACATAATCTTCGGTCGAGTAGCCAAAGACATTGACAAGGCAGCACGTACGGAGATTGCGGAGAAACGGGAGTTTCTCTGTAAGAAATCTCTCTGCGCCAACGTTCTGCAAACCGATGGCGTTGAGCATTCCCGCCTCGGTTTCATAGATTCGCGGAGAAGGATTGCCTTCCATGGGGTCAGCGGAGATTCCTTTCACCACAATTCCGCCGAGCTTATTCAGATCGATCAGTTGGGCAAATTCCTGCCCGTAGCCGAAGGTGCCGCTGGCCGTTAAAACCGGATTCTCAAAATGAATCCCTGCGACTTCCGTATCGATGCGAGGTGAGAACTCCTCCTCGGGGGAAGGCGCGCGCTGGCTCGATTCCTGTTGTGACATGTCCGCCATTCTCTTAAGTCTTGGGAATTTCTTCCCGCTCCCAGATCACTCTTTCTGCGCGGAACACCGGCCCCTCGGTACAGACTCGCTCGTAAGCCCCGTGTCCCGTTCCTTCCACGCGAATGCAACATCCCAGGCACACCCCCAGCCCGCATCCCATGCGATTTTCCATGGAGACCAGGCACGGATGGCCATACCGTTGAGCCAGATCGACCGTGGCGCGGAGCATTGCCCAAGGGCCGCACGCCATCAGCAGGTATTTCCTTTGCGGATTATCTTTAAGATACTTTTCCAGCGGCCCTGTGACGTATCCGTGATGCCCTTTGGACCCGTTTTCGGTGGCCAGCATCATCTCCTGAACATAGCTTTCAAAATCCGCGGTCCCCACGAGATCGTCGCGAGTCCGGCCACCAAAGAAAAGCCGCTGGCGAAGGCCCGCTTTGGCAATCTGGCGCGCCGGAAGAAGCAGCGCAGCGATCCCGATGCCACCTGCAACATGCAGAACTTCATCAGCGGCTTGAGCCTCCGGCAGGTATTCTTCTTCGAAAAAACCGTGGCCCAGGGGCGCCAGCAATTCCACCTGGTCGCCGGACTTCAGTTCGGCCATCAGGCGTGTTCCGCGTCCAACGACTTTGTATAGAAGCTGAATGATTGCCGGTGATGTGTCGGTCTCGAGTTCTTGCCCTGTA
>JAKAWN010000113.1 GCA_021827245.1 Acidobacteriota bacterium
GATCTATGAGGTCCTGCGGCAAGGTCCGTTCCGCTCGCCTGAGCAGGTCCCAGACGTAAGCGCTAAGAATCAAGATTCCTCCAATGAAGTAGGGTCTGCTCTTCATCTGATAAACGCTTCTGAAAATCTCCCAGAGAGGATGGCTGCCCAGTTGGTAGTCCTTATGGCCCAGGTGGAGCCTTTGGCGATACCAGTTATGCAGGGCACTCCCCATTTTGCGATGGTGTAAACAGACTTTCTCTGTGTAAGTCCTTGTTTTCCACCCTTTAGCCCGGGCACTCAGCACAGCGATGGCATCGATCCCCCCGAATTTTACCGGCCGATAACCCCCGATGGCCTCAAAACACTCTCGTCGAAAGAGCTGGCATGCGCCAGACACATTGTCGAGACTGGTGAATCGGTAGTCGTACGTCGTATTTCCTTGAAGGAACGGAGTGCCGACCAGCCCCAACTCCGAATCGCTGGCTAACTTGTTCAGCAGGAACGCGACATAGTCTTCCTCAAAGGAAATGTCGGCATCCAAACTGCCAATCACATCGTAATCAAGACCCCTTATCCTTGCGTACCCGGCATCGAAAGCGCGAACCTTTCCCGCAAAGTGCCGTTCACGATGGTCTGGCATCCGAACCAGGTCAATCCATGGGCGGCCAGCAGCGTATTTCTCTACTATTTCATCTGTGCCGTCGGTTGAACCGTCGCTGACAATCACCCATTTGAGAGGCAGGTGAGTCTGCGCCACCACCGATTTCAGGGTCAACTCGATGTACCGTGCTTCGTTGCGAGCTGGTGTGATAAGAACGTAAGTTGGGTGCGAGGTCATGTTCATGCACCTCTGGAGGCCATGTAACTACCATTGTGCGAAAATTCGCCTGTTTTGTTCGATTCGTACAAGAGGGTGGACATGGCCAGAAGCATCCATGCCTGAGACCATCGGATATACGAGATCCGGTTGATTCCGAGGCGAAGGATTCGAAAATAAAAGAAGCCCCGATCGTCCCACATGTGATTCATTGCCCATCGGAATACGGAACTTGCCAGGGCAGGACCTGTTGGATCCAGGTCTTGAAGCTCCAGGAGCGTGATGATGCTTTGGGCCACACAGTGAATGTCGATAGGATAAGTTCGATTGTGAAAATACCTGACAACACCATCCTCGCAAAAAAAGTGGGATCGGTAGAACTTCAAGCCGCGTCGAACGTGCGGCTCGAATTCGTTTGTCCCGGCATACCGGCCAATGGATCGCAATCCCAAAAGGTTGTAACCGGTATGAAAATTGTCTATCCACTGCTGCGACGGCCCTTCCCCATAGAACCACGAACCATCGTCACGCTGCTTCGAGGCTGAATAACGGGCGGCGGCGAGGGCCGGACCAAGGAATTGCTCACACCCAGTATGCTTGTATACCCGTGTCATAACTGCTGCAGCAAGGAAGTTAGCGTTGTAAACTTGGGGCCGAACCCAAGGCAGCGGATAAGCGAAGCCCGCAACAGCGCCTTTCCCGGTCCAGTACAGAACATTCAAGAGATACTCCGCGGCACTCGTTGCCATCTTGAGACATCGTGAATCGTGCAATTGTTCGTAGGCATCCAGAAGTGCGGTTGCAGCAAATGAGGTGCAGACCAGGTTCGCTGCTCCTCTCGGAACTAGCACTTTACGCGTCTGCCACGGAAAACTGTACCCCCAACACCAGTAAGGCTCGCCTTGCGAACGAAGCGCGATGAGACGCTCAGTCAAGGCCTGGATCTCATTTTCCACACTGGCAATCCCGGCAGCAGACAGCTTGAGAAGTGATGACAGGAAGATGGCGATCGCCTTCGGATTCTGAGCCTTATCAATAAGCAATAGGCGCCGAACGTTGATCGGGCTCCTCTTCAAAGCTTGTGTAAGGGCAATTCTAGCGAGACGGAAATCAAGAAAGGGCAGGGCGCGAATGACTCTGCTGTTCAGCACATCGTAGGGTTCGTAACCTGCCCAATTGGACGCCTGGCAATAGTCCAGAAGCTTCAGGACAGCAGATTCTGCCACCTCCATTCCGGCCAGGTTCGACTGCACATGTGGGGTCGACAAGGCTCTAGAAGCCATTAATTGTCCTCCTATATTGCTGTATTCCTGAGGTATTGGGTTCCATCAAGGTGACTGGCTTCAATGGATTTCTTCTTGGATCAAATCCGGGTCTCATCGTTCAGGCAAGCCGCGTCCCGGCAGGATTATGCCCTCGTACCTTTTCCTTGGCCGCGTATGGAGTCGGCTTTCGGACCCGGATCATCTCTTTGAAATATCCGAAGCGACGAACCTTCAAATGCACGTCAAAAGTCCGGAGCGAGAACCCGGTCACACCACCGTGTTCACATAGGGTCTGGACATGTTTCCCTTGATCCGATAGCTCCTGAGACGCCAATTTCGTCAGTGTACTGGTCCGGGATCGGAAAGCTCATCCCTTGCTTCTTCAGGATCATTGCACAACATTCCAGAGAGAGGGAGTCCAATCTGCCAAACGACACAGCCTTCAAGATTGAAGCCACTGCCAAATAGGCGAGATTTACGAGCTGGGAGGAGTTTCTCGCCCGCCTGATTATGGTGTCCGCTTCTGTTAAGCTGAAATATACCGGACTAAATCCGTTTTGCTGCGCAAAGCGGATCAAATTCTTCGGCAGGATGTCTCTACGCAAATACGTCCGAAAGGGATGTGACTTCCACTTCATGAGGCGATAATAAAGCTTGTGAAACCAGAACGGAGCAAACTTGGTTGCCATTCCCTTCAAAGAAAGGAGGTTCGGAAAAACAAGAATCAACAATCCTTCCTGTTTGAGCGAGCCAAATAGATTTGTCAGTGCGTCGTGCGGTCTTGCCAGGTGCTCTAGGACCCACCAGCAGACTGCAACGTCAAATGCATTCCTCGGCAACGGATAGTCTTGGATATCTGCAAGTATCTTTTCCTGCACCGTCGTGTTCCGCACCAGTTGGTCACAGGAGATGTCGATGCCCACTGCATCCACCGCTGCTTTGAGCTTTAGCCGGCTGGCCGATCCGCAGCCTGCCTCCAACATCCTGATGCGGGCCTTACCCTCCAGGAAGGAATTACAAAACTCGGAGATTTCAATTTCCGCGACGTCCAGCATCATTTGCTCCCGTTGGGATTCGCCGTAGCAGCGAAACAGTGATTCCTCATCGCAAGGCAATCGGGCCATCAACTTGCAAATAGTGGTTTCGTCTCGACCTTTTTCCCCGCATGCCCTAACAAAATTATTGGTTCCACGTCCGTCCAAGAAGTCAGTTGTTCTGGTGTACGTGAAGCCTGAATCCTCACCATGTTGCGGCCAGATGGCCGGCCTTGAAGGTCCACCGTGAAGCCGCCCGGTAGTGCACCGTAGGAGGAAATGTCAAAAGCCGCACTTGCGCCCCTCGATTTGTGCTTTTCGGTGCTTGTAGGGCCGGGAAAGGCGCCTCGGCTGCGTTTACGCGGCGGCCTCACGGGTTTCATCGCCGGAAAGTTCATTGGCAAATTGTTGCAGCCGGGCAGCGACAATCTGCTGCTGCTCATTCGTGATCCCTGGAAACATCGGAAGCGAAAGGATCTCCGTGGCTGCTTTCTCGGCAACCGGGAAATCGCCGGCCTCGTATCCCAGATGGCCGTAAGCCTTTTGAAGATGCAGTGGAATCGGATAGTGGATGCCGGTACCGACGCCTGCTTGGGAAAGAAGATTGATCATTTCGGCACGACTCCCCACGCGAACAACAAACAGATGGTATATTGCCTTGGCCCAATCCGGTTCATAAGGCAGGACGACGCTTTGGCCATCAGCCCCAAGGAGTTCACAATAACGGTTGGCAGCGCGCCGCCGTTTCTCGTTCCATTCAACAAGACGCCTGAGCTTGATGCGCAGGATGCCGGCCTGAATCGTGTCTAGCCTGCCGTTGTAGCCTTCCATCTCATGGAAGTATTTCTTGGCCTGACCATGGTCGCGCAGCATCCGAACCTGTTGGGCCAGTTCGGGATCATCCGTCGTAACAGCCCCGCCTTCTCCGCAAGCCCCCAGATTCTTCCCGGGGTAAAAGCTGAAAGCTGCGGCGCGTCCCATAGATCCCGCTCTTCTCCACTGATTCGTTTTTCTTGAAAAGTATTGCGCGCCGTGAGCCTGGCAGGCGTCTTCAATCACCGTGAGGTTGTAATATTCCGCCAATTCGAGGATCGGGTCCATGTCGGCGGGCTGGCCGTAAAGATGAACAGGGATAATGGCTTTCACAACTTTTCCTGTTTCATGGTCGAACAGCCTGCGATTCGCCCGGTCGGGGAAGCACTTATTGGCAAGGTAGTCCTTTAGCTTTCCGACATCCATGTTGTAGGTTCTTGCGTCGATATCAACAAATCGCGGCAACCCCCCTGCTTGTGAAATTGCTTCCGTTGTGGCGATAAAAGTATTGGGGACCGTGACCACAGCATCGCCGTGGCCGACTCCCGCAGCCGCCAGGGCAAACCGCAGAGCATCGGTGCCGCTGTTTACGCCCACGCAATAATTCGCGTCGCAAAACTTGGCAAATTCTTCTTCGAAATGTTGGACTTCGAGCCCACCGACAAATCCCGAGGTCTCCAGAGCCCGCCTGAAAACCGCCACAAGTTCCTCCTCAACCTCGGCGTGCAAGCCGGCTAAGTCAAGAAACGGCACTCTACTGTTTGTGCTCATTGCACCCTCCCGTTGCAATTGATCTCAGAAACCGCGCCGGGTTGCCGACCACGATGGCATTGGCCGCAACATCTTTGGTCACCACAGCTCCTGCCCCGACGATAGCGTTCTCTCCAATCGTCACGTTAGCAAGGATGGTCGAACCTGATCCGATTGACGCTCCCTTCTTAATCAGCGTCCGTTCTACCTTCCAGTCTTTTTCCGTTTGCAGCGTCCCGTCCGGATTTGCTGCGCGCGGATAAGTGTCGTTGATAAACGTCACTCCGTGTCCGATAAAGACATGGTCTTCTATGGTCACCCCTTCACAGATGAAGGTATGGCTCGAAATCTTGCAGCGCTTTCCAATCCTGGCGTTCTTCTGGACTTCGACAAAGGCGCCAATTTTAGTCTCGTCCCCAATTTCGCAGCCATACAGATTGACAAATTTGGAGACCTTCACTCCCATTCCAAGCTTGACATCCGGTGATATACAGACAAGATCGCTCATAGATAAACGGCCTTTCCCCTGCCCTTCAGAGAATTCTCGGCAGCCTCCAGCATCTTGACTACTCGCAGACCGGATTCGCCGTCGTTAAAAGGCGTCTCGCCGCTAGCGATGCAGTTGATGAAGTAGGACAATTCCGCGCGAAGCGCCTCACACTGGTCCACCTTAGGCGCCCACATGTCGCCGGAGCGATAGCTCACAAGAAGGTCGTAAACACCCTGGCCATTGCTGACTTGAACGCCCTTATCGTAAACTCTGATCTTCTCGTCTGCTTCCAGATCGTTCCAAACCAGCATCCGTTTCTCTCCGCCTATCAGAGTGGTTCGGACTTTTACCGGGGACAGCCAGTTGACATTCACGTGGGCGATCACATTTCCCGGGAAATAGATCGTAATAAAGGCCACGTCCTCGAACCCGTTGAGATGTTGCTCGCCGGTGGCAATGATGGCGTCCGGGTGTTTCTGTATCAGGTGGTCCAGGATCGAGAGATCATGCGGAGCAAGATCCCAGACTACATTGACGTCGTGCTGGAACAATCCCAAGTTAACCCTCATCGAGTCGTAGTAATAGAGAGTCCCCAAGGTCCCTTCGTCAATCAACTGGCGGATCTTTCGGACAGCACCCGTGAAGAGAAATGTGTGATCCACCATAATCGTCAGGTTCTTTTTCTCAGCAATCTCGATAAGCTTCTCTGCCTCCGCAACCGTGCGCGTAAAAGGCTTTTCCACAAACACGTGCTTTCCATTCTCAAGAGCCGCCTTCGCCAGTTCAAAATGCGTCCAGACAGGCGAAACCACGGCGACCGCATCCACGTCGGGCGAAGAGACAAGGGCCTTGGGGTCGCTGACAAGCCGCGTGCCGTGATTCACGCTCTCAGCACGACGTAAAGCGGCAGGATCCTTATCGCAAATCTCCACAACCCGGGCACCCTCCAGGGCCCCGAGATTTCTCACAATATTCGGACCCCAATAACCGTAACCAATCACTCCAACTCCAACCATAGTGCACCCCCGTTCTGTCCAGATCGTCTTGACATATGGGAAACCCGGACATGTAACCCACCTGCTATGCGGGCTTTCTCCGCCCCTGGCTGCACACCTTCACAATGCCAGTCACCCACAGTCAAGGGCATTCGGTGTATTCATTAGGACTGATTCTCTCGTCCGGCCAAGGCAGGAAGATGCGCCCTCAATAGGCGCCGTCACCGGAGATCATTGCAAGTGGGGTTTCAACCAAGATTTTCAAATCGAGCCAGATCGACCACGATTTCGCGTAACGCAGATCAAGGCGGACCATGTCGTCAAACGTTGTCCGACTGCGCCCCTTGACTTGCCAGAGACCCGTCAGGCCAGGTTTGACCTCAAGAACCCTTCGCCAGTGCCAAATATCGTAATATTCAACTTCGTAGGGTATGGGGGGCCGCGGCCCCACCAGTGACATTTCACCCATCAGCACATTCCAGAACTGCGGCAATTCATCCAGGCTGGTTTTCCTCAGGAATTTCCCAATTCTCGTGACACGTGGATCATCCTTAATCTTGTAAACTGTATCCGGCTTTAATGAATCCATCTCTCCGGCAATAAATCGCTGAATAAACTCTCTGTGTGCGGAGCCGTCATTGCGCTCAAGCATGGTTCTGAACTTCAAGAATGTAAACGGAACGCCCTGATAGCCCACTCGGGACTGCCGGAAGAGTACAGGACCTTTCGAAGAAATCTTAATCAACAGGGCGATGGCTCCCATCAGAGGCGAGAGCAAACAAAGCGCTGTCGCGCTTCCGATGATGTCCAGCCCTCTTTTTACCACACGGGACAGTTTTTTGCCCGCCTCGTTTTCTTTCAAATCACTGTAGAGCCCGGACCATCGGTGCCAGTTAGCGGCGCTGTCAGGCTGCAGGTACATCCGGATGTCAATAAGATCGAGGTCGTCCTTTTCAATACTCCTGGAAAGAGCTGAGGTCATTTTGGCGTAGATAACGTCGCTGACGGGTACCGCCCCGCCCGGCTGGACCTCGACGAAAATAACACCCAGGACCGCATCCTGCCGATACCAGCCGCGCACGTCCGAATCGCGTGAAGCAGAACATACCGCTGACCAGACATTTTCGACCAAGTCCTCGCTTCGGGCATTCTCCAGGGCCTTTTGCAGGTCAAGAAGCATCAGCAGAAAGGGCTTTCGCGACCTCTCGGCCCTCCTTCGCTCCAGGCAAAGAAGTTCCCCAAATCGATTCTCGCTCAGGATGGATGCCTCGTCTCCAACCGAGACGCCCCCCCGCAATGAGGATAACTGGGTTTCCGAATTCCATTGACTGCGTAAGGCACGAAGTGGCATGGACCTCACCTGCAAGAGCATCTGATATCAGACGGGACACAAGGCAGCAGCAGCGTCAGATGCTGAGATAGTAATGATGGAATTATTGAAAATTGCGACTTTTAGAAAAGCGCACTAACGTTTGCTTGTTCGGCGTGCGTCCGGCAATTCCAAGAATGCAGACGGCGCCTTCGGTGTCCAGGTATAGCTCCGCCCTCTGAGCCACACTGCCTCTGCCCCCCCACGTGACAACTTTCGGCAAGGGGTCCGGCTCCAGATGCTAGTACTAAGTGGCGGGAGTAGGCGTTATATCTAGTCCCATGAATTAGAAGCGTTTAGTCCCCGATGAACGAACGCTATTCAATGTCATCAAGTACTAGGTCGTTGCCAGAACCCTCTTTACTTATAAGTTTGCGGGCCGGTCACAGCGGGCTGCTCAATCAGCTCCGCTCCGAATTACCTCGCAAACGACTACAAACTCGCTGCACCTGATGTCTCGTCAACACGGTTGGACTGCCCATCGAATAGACCTTCGTTACCCTGCTATTCGCTTCTCGAAGGGGGTGCGATCATCTTCTTCGCTGTCTGCGCTGCTCCCATATTCGTAAGAGTGGTAGCCGTAGTAGTCCTCCATTGATCGCACGTCCATATTGTTCAAGACGACTCCAACGATATTGTTCAATTGCCTGCGCGCCCTAATAACGTAGTCCCGAGGCGCCATGCCGCTTCGAACCACCATGATGCTGCCATCAACCAAGCCTGCCAGGATGCGCGCATCCATCAGGTTGGGCATTAGAGCCGGAGAGTCAACGACGAGATAGTCATATTCCTCAAGCAACTGGCCGATCAAAACCCTCATTCGCGTGGAGGAAAGCAAGGCAATCGGATTCTTCGCTGAGCGGCCGGCAGGCAGAGTGTCAAGTCCGGGCGAGAGGCCCGGGAGAACACATGGAGCCCATTCGCTCATCCCTCCCAAATAGCTCGACAGTCCGCGAATGTTCCGAAATCCGAGCGCCCGGTGGACAGCAGGACGCCGAAGGTCAGCATCAACAAGGATGACCCGGCTTCCCTGTTGCGCCAACGCGATCGCCAGGTTGACCGATACCGTAGTTTTTCCCTCGCCCGGCTGGGAGCTTGTGACGACAATGCTCCGGAGCAGCTTCTTTCGGCCCACAGCTTCCAACATCACCGAACTCCCCAGGGTTCTGAAGGCCTCCACCAATGGCGAGTATTTCTGGTGGACCTGCTTGTCTATTCGGTACCATGAGCTTTCGGCCTTTGTCATCTGCGATGCATCAAACACATCGGAAGGCAACAATCCGCAACCATCCGTGCCGTTCCCGCCCACAACCAGTTGCGAAAGAGAATCGACAGCCGGAATCATCGCCAAAGCGGGTAGGCCCAGGAAGCGGTCGACTTCTTCGACGGTTTTCAGCGTGGTGTCAAAGTGCGCCTGCAAGAAAGCAAGCCCGATCCCCAACCCCAATCCAACAATCAACCCGAGGGCAATGTTGAGCAAGATCTTGGGCTTGACGGGCAGGTATTGCGGCACAGCCCGGTCCACGACATTGACATTATTAGCTTTGATACGGGCCACCAGGCTGGCTTCTTTGACGTTCTGCAGGAGGTTGTCATACAGCTGGTTGTCGGAACTGGCATCCCGCTTCAACATGTCGTACTGGTTTGATTTCTCAGCTATCGCGTTAGCCTCACCCTTCTGCTGCTGGAACTCCCGAACCAGAAGAGCCTCACGGCGAACGGCCGCAAGGTAGCTGTCGGTTATATTCGCGGCAGCACGCTGACGCTCACGCGCGAGCATCTCTTCCGCCGCCTTGAGCTGGTTCTTTACCTGTTTGACTTTGGGATAATTGTCTGTAAAAGTTGCCGAGATCTGAGCGTAATCACGCTTAAGGTCTGCAACTTTTTCCGTGAGGTTCTGCAAAAGCTTGTCCTGGAAAACCCCTGGAAGAGAACCATAATTCCCCTTCTGCACCAGGTCGTAAACGGATTGCTTCTGGTATCGGTCTGCCTGGGCCGCGGTCAACTCAGTCTGGAGCTGACGGAGGCGCTGGTTAACGATGTTTTGAGAAGTACCGTTATCGGTTTCTAGGTAGAGCAGGCCATTCCGGCGAGCGAATTCTGACATCTTTGCTTCAGACTGCTCCAAGTCTCGCTTTGCGTCCTGAACCTGCTGGGCCAGCATTTTTGTCAGTCTTTCTGTGGCCTTCTGATGTAACCGCAGGTAATCGGCAACAACTGCGTTGACTACGCGGGCGCACAAGCGAGGATCACTGCTTTCATAGCTGATATTGACCAGCCGGCTGCTTCCAACACGTGAAACCTTTAACGAAGACTCAAAGCTGTCGACAAGCCGCTGGTAAGCCTTGGCGTCCATTTCGGATTCGGGCGAGACTGTCGACGTCGCATCGGGGTCTTTGATCGTCGCATCCGCACCGGAAGAACCACTCGAACCAGATCCGGTGTACCAGTGCATGAAGCCACGCCACCCCTCACCCAAAATGCCTGAAATGGAGATGCCCGATTTTTGCTCTTTTGTCAGAAGGACCTGGTCAACTACTTGCCTGGCCAGGCTGTCACTTTTCAGGATCCCGATCTCCGTCTCCACTTCCGTCAGTACGATGCTGTTGGGAGCTGCATTCTGAGTCTGAAGCTGCTGCAAGGTCTCCATTTCCGGCGAGGACCCTTTGATCTCAATAGTTGCCTCAGACCGATAGACAGGCTTCATAAAGAGCGTCGCAATCAGGGCAAGCAGCACGACGGCGCCCGTTACAGCAAGAACGGTACGGTAACGCTCCCGCAGCACTCTCAGAACGTATTGAAAGTCAATATCGCCTTCCGGATCCGGCGAACTCGTGTTCGCCATGGTCGCAGAAACCTTCCGGATCCTCGAGAGGACGCCCTCCTTGTAGAGTCGAATTTTGTTCTCTTCGGTCATATCAAAATCTCCACACTCATGGAATGTTTCACCGAGCACCTATGGAATTCCTCGCCAAACAATCCACTGAGAGAACGTCTTGAGAACCGCCTTGCCTGCTGACTTTGCTCCGTTTTTGGGAATGAACAGAATGTCTTTCGGTTGCAACGCTGGATCGGGCGCCTTGCCTGATAGAATCCGGTTCAGGTGGACAGGAAGTTCAGTTTTCTGGCCGCTCTCTGCGACTCGAATAATCTTGGCATTGCTTTTGTCAGCATCCGGGGCTATTCCCTGCCCGAGCGCTATCGCCTGCAAAACCGTCATATTTTCGTTGTCTTGTATTGGGAAACCACCCGGCCGATTGACATCGCCGACAACATAGACAATTCCGGCGGCTTTAACCTTGATGATGTCACCCGGATAGATTGGAACGTTGTACCTGGGATCTCCCGAATCAAGCAGTCGTTTAAGGCTGATCTCAATTGTTTTTCCCTCACCCGCGTTTGCGGAGGATGTAGATGATGCGGAGGCCGGAGTTCCGCCCTGCAGATCAGCTTCCACAGCGCCTTTCGCTCCAGCATTCGGCGGCAAATTCCAGTCAAAGTCGTTGCCGGCCCCTCGCATGACCAAAACAGTGTTTCCAGCATCAGGCGCGAGGCCCTGGGCCATCGAAAGCATTTCGAGCAGCGTCTTTGTGCCGCTAATTTGAAAGACCCCGGGTTTCTGGACTGCCCCCATCACGGAAACGCTATGACTCTGCATCTCCGTGACAGTAACAGTCACCTGAGGATCCTTCATGTAGGTCCGGCGCAACAGCGCCTGCAGAACCAGTCCGAGTTCATGCGGAGTTAATCCTTCAGCTTTGACACTTCCAATCAGGGGCATCGTAATGTTCCCGTCGCCTGAAACCCGGAAGGGACCGCTCAGGTCCGGCGCTTCAAGAACCGCAATGGTCAGCAAGTCGTCCGGGCCAATACGGTAATCGCCTGGAGACGGACCGTTCTGCCCGTTCGCAAGCGCAGAGTGAACTAATTGCCGGAGGCGCCGGTTCCAATCGTCGGTTGTTTCCATTTTTGTGGTGCTCGAAGTGGCCGTTACTTCAGCCGATTTTGGAGGGGGAGCCGACTGGGCCGGAACCCACATCACCCCCGTGGCAATGAAAACTATCAGGCAAAACCATACTCGAGTCATCTTATGACTCCCTTCATGCACCAAAGATCCGATCAAGACCATGTGTTACCCTTGGACTACAGCTATCGCGACGAGACTGTGCGAGCTGAACCCAGAATCCCCCTTCCCGGCCCCCAACTCCCGGCCAAAGGAACCTCAGGCCTCCGGGGGGCGAAGTGTCTAGCCGCGTTCTCCGGCAGCGGCGTAACCCGTTCAACTTCGCTTGCATCAACTTCCGCTGCCACAGACCTCTCAAGCAGGGTCACTGAAACAATCAGTCGCGTTTGTCCCTTTTTCCGCACCAGAAACCCTTCCAGCCCGCTGAGCGCTCCGGACTTTACCCGGACAAGGTCGCCGCATTTGAGAAATGGGTGGGGCTCCACTTTGACGCGACTCGCAACTACGCTGCGCACGGCCTCGATTTCCTCTTCGGAAATCCCCGCCAATTTCCCCGCACTGGCAACCAGCCCGTGAACCCCCGGCGTGGTCACGATCGCGAGTCGGCGGCTAACATCACCTCGCAGGAACACATAGCAGGAGAAAAGCGGTAACTCCACCTGTTTACGCCGATCCCGCCATTGGCGAACTTCCGAGTAGAGCGGGAGGAAGACTTCGAACCCTTTGTTAGCAAGCATGCTTGCAACCATTTTCTCGTGCTGGTGGCGGGTATGGGCCGCGTACCAGGGGCCCACTCCGAACCCTCCCTCACCGTAATGCACTGGAGCCTTGAGATCGCCCATATCCTGCCCTTTTCGTCATACCGCCTCGTGATTGCATTTCCGTTCGCGTGGACCGGAGCTTTCAGCAGCGGATTCGAACTGCTCAGAGAGCAATCCGCCTTCCTTGATCTTGTAAAGGAGAGCGCGATAACTGATGTTCAAAGCCCGAGCTGTACGCCTGCGGTTCCACTGGGTCTCCTGGAGGGTCCTGAGGATGATCTTACGTTCCAGCTCGTGCGCGGCCTCACGGGTCAGTTCCTTCAACGAAAGGGTGTGGCCCATGGCAGACCCGAATGCAACTGTCTCCCGAGGACGGTCAGAGTTTGCAATGCCCGCAATCCCTTCCGTGCCTAGGACCACATAGCGCTTCATGGCGATTTCCAGTTCGCGAATATTCCCCGGCCAGTCGTGCTGCCGAAGGTGATCGATCAGTTGTGAACTTGGAGCATCCGACCGGCGGCCAAATCGCTGGCTGTAAATTCGCCAAAAGTAATTGGCGAGTTGAGGGATATCCTCCTTGCGCTCACGCAACGGAGGCAGGTGCAACGTAACCACAGTGAGGAAGGAGAAAAGATCCTCACGGAATCTGCCAGCCACGACTTCGCGCTCCAGCTCGCGGGTACTCGTACCGATGACCCGGAGCGTGGCAGGGATGTCCGTCCCACCGCTTGAGATGAAGGACTTGAATCCCTGAATCAGTTGCAGCAGTTCCAGTTGGCTGTCCGTCGGGACTTCAGCCACTTCGTCGACAAACAAGGTGCACAAACGCTGGGCGGAATCTCCGTTGCTGCCGTGGCCGGCTTCCCCGTCGGGCCGTCCGGGCTCTACTCGAAACGCCACGCCGTCCACAGCAGGACCGCAAGCGGCGGGCGGACTCACCTTCAAGAAAGGTGCAGCAGGACCAGGGCTGCATGAGTGGATGAAGCGGGCAAGAACCTCTTTGCCGGTACCCTCTTCTCCCAGTATGAGGATCGGAACGCTGGCGCTGGCGACCCTTTCCACAATCTGCCACAGTCCTTTCATTCCTTCGGACTGGCCAAAGATTATTGCCTTGGGTGGAAGGCCGTGGCATGAGACCAACCGGCCATCAAACGCATTCGGTGCGGTTTCCATTCACGTTTTCCTTATCACAGCCGCTGGACTGTCCTTCGTTCGCCGGAATCGACCTGATCTATTCTCAGGTGCCGGCGCATGACAATCCCCACAACAACCCGAGCTCACCACATGTTGAGAAGCACAAACGCCCAAAATCAACTGCCCCCAAATGCTGCAGTGAAATGCAACTGTCTTGCTACTCGCACATGAAATGCCAAACCCGTCCAAGCGTCCGCCAACCGGCCGGACAGTTTTTCGAGTACGGGCCGTTCCTCTCAAAGTCCCTTGTTTTATTAACAGTTAGCGTTTCCATTCCTCGAAATGAAATCTTATGCAAGCTATTGCTGAAGACGATCAGATGGGATCAGGTCACGCAAAATCATTCGTGAGTGAGAATTGTCTTGCACCGTCGCGACCTTAGCCACCTGCTTTGCACACCTCGCCAACCTCTTGACAGGCAATATATTTCCCCCCGGATGGACAAACTCCGGCGGCGGTTCAGGGTGAAAGAATTTGCAGCATCGCGTGGCTATGCCCTTTGCCATTCCGGATGCTGCGGTTCACCAGATAAACCGGCGACAAAGGCTCAGGTAAATTGAGGATTGAAGATGATCCGGAGATAGCCGCATGCGAACCCGGTCAGAGCCCGAGAGGCGCTTCGAATCGCTCTCTTCTGGCTTCTGCCTTGGCAGCAAACGGTTCCGTTCATGGTTGCAGGTAGGAAATTCTCTAGCTCTCCGCGGCGTTCTCATGCTTTGCCGGCATGAACCTCTTCTACCCACGGAGTTGGCGCCTGAACGTGGAAAATTCTTATAGGTTCGGCCTCGAGCGCCTCTGCCTCATCTGCGAGAGATGTATCCAGGATCTCATCCGAAAGGACCAGTCGGGCGTTATCTTCATTTGAATGAACCAGCACACCGTCGATGCCTTCCTCGGAATCCACTTTCACGTACGCAGGCTTTCCGCCAACCGAATTCCCGGCTGAAACAAGATTCTTGGGATCGAGGGTTTTCTTATGCAGAAGCCGGGTCTTGAAGGCGTACAAATCGGCGTCTTTGACAGCATCTTCCGCAGCACGCTTCTTCAGTGACATGGCGTCCAGTTGTCTCAGGCTCGCCGCAAACTGTTTGAACTCCATATTGTTTTTCAATTTCCTCTCTCCTGCTTCGCAACAGATTGTTTCGGCATCAACCCAGCCTCTTTGATCTTGTAAAGCAGTGCCCGGTAACTGATGTTCAAGGCTCGGGCCGCCTGTTTCCGGTTCCACTGCGTCTCGCGCAGAGTCCTGGCAATGAGCTTCCGTTCAACTTCCCGGGCCTCCTGCCGCGACAGACTCTTCAAGGAAACGGCCCTCGGTGCGGAAGGCTTGCACACCCTTGGCTGCGATGTCGGTGCGGCCAATTCGTCAATAATCTTTTCTTCGGAACCGCAAAGGGCATAACGCTTCATCACATTGGAAAACTCGCGAATGTTTCCCGGCCAGTCATGCCCCTGAAACGTCTCCACCAGCCTCGTCGAGGGTTTGGGGGCATCGGAACCAAGCTCCTCCCGGTAGCACTGCCAGAAATAATGCGCCAACCCTGGAATATCTTCCCGCCGCGATCGCAGGGACGGCAATCGAAGGCTGACAATGTTGACAGAATAGAAAAGATCCTCGCGGAAATTCCCCTTGCGCATTTCCTGCTCAATGTCATGTTTGGTGCTGCAAATGATGCGCAGCAGAGAAGAGGCATGTTCTGGAAGTCCGTTGCCGTGGAAGCGGTCGTCGTGCAACAAATGCGCCAGCTTCCTTTGCGAAACAAAATTAAGCTCTGCTATTTCTTCGAAAAACAGACTGCCAATGCAGGGTGGCCTTCCCGGCACGCTATGATGATGGTAGCCGTTGCCGTTGCCGTTTCCGTTGTCGTTGTCTCGCGGGACCACGAAACTGGCGCTCTTACGCCACCCTTCTCCTCCGGCAGGGACAACTTTATGAAAAGGAGTCGTCTCGCCTGGATACCTCCGGTGGATGAGTCTGGCCAGGATTTCTTTTCCGCTGCCGGCCTCTCCACAAATCAGGACCGGAACGTCGGAGCATGCGACCTTTTCGAGCTGGTTCCTTACTTCGCTCATGACGGCTGAGCTGCCCAAGACCACGTTTTCAGGAGGCGTCGGCCAGTGGCAAATTGTCACTCCCGCGGCATCTATGGCCACCTTATATGCACCTCGGCTAATCTTCGTCTGGTGCGGGAGAAGCACATCGCCTGCCAAATTTCAGGACGTATCAAAACCCATTGAGTCCGGCACTTGTGTTCGCAGCGTATGTTCAACGTATCGCGTGGGTTGCAGCCTCCGGCATCGGCACATTCCACGCCTTACGGATTCCGTTCTTGAGGACCAGAGGGCGCGCAAATTTCTGCCGCACGTGGGAAATGTTTTGCAGATTGTTAATGACACCGTCACGTCTTCCATAAATCCCCAGAAAGCCATAAACTCTCATTGCAGAGAAAGTTGGCTGGATTGGAGCTTTCTCGGTCGGGGGATTTCTCCTCCAAAGCTTTGCAGAACCAGCCTGTCGGTTGCTCTTCGGGTTGCATATGCTGCGTTTGCTTGAAAAGGATTTGACACTATGTCCAGGAAGAGGTGAAACTCTTAAAGACATTTACCGACAGAAGGGGCGGGTAGTTTCCTGCCATCAGATCCAGACTTTGCGAGGATACTGACAGAACGCGACACAGCCCGGATCAGCTATCCGACCAAAATGCATCCATTAATGTTTTACGGAGGCGCCACATGTTCTGTTGGACTCTCTGGAAAAGCCGGCTCTCTGCCCCTTTACTCTGTAATTATCATCACTGCGGAGATATCGGCGTAGAATGAGAATTATTTGTAATTGAGGAGGCATTTTCAATGTCTGCCGTGAGGAAGTTAGCCATCAGCCCCCAATCCCGGCGCACAATCTCTGCTGTTTTGCCTGAACTTGTCGCACACTTGCGCGAAAATCGGACCCAGCTTCGTGAGGAATGGGCCCAGCGCATCACGGAAGCGAAATTACTGACAGCCATGACCAAAGAGGAGATCTTTGCTGAGGCCACCTCCATCTATGACAATTACGTCGATGTCCTGGAAACTGGCGCTGTTGAGGCGTTGCAAGCTTACGCGCGGAACCTCTCTGAACGAATCATCCCCAGGGGTGTCGACACCAACGAGGTGGTTGGAATTGTTCTCCTGCTTCGAGATGTCCTGGCGAGGTCGCTGTTCAAGAAGT
>JAKAWN010000657.1 GCA_021827245.1 Acidobacteriota bacterium
TGAGTTCGTGAAGCCCGGGACAACCGATTTCAAGAGCATCACGGCCGGAACGTTGCTGACCAGATTAGATATGGCCGCCACAACCACAGTAAAGATTGCCGGACTCTGCAGATTCCATGTTCTGGCGAAGTCCAAAAGCAGGTTTACCAGGCCTGCCTTCTCCGCCCCGCCGACAATGACGAACAGCCCCACAAAAAACACCAGAATTCCCCAGTCAACTTGCCCATAAACCTGACTGGGGTTGCGCGAGCGGGTTATCAGCATCATCGCGGCTCCGACCGCCGCCATCAGAGCCGGTGGAACTCCGGCGATAAAACCTGCCAGGACTAGCGCAACAACGATTCCGGGCTTGACTAGCAGTGCGCGGTCGCCTACCTCAGCCGCAACGGGGATTGCCACGGATGGATCCGTCACCTCTGCCCGTGAAAAGGCTACGTGCAGAACGAACCAGTCCAGCAGCAATCCGACAACAGCAACCGGCGCCAGGTGTAACAGGAAAGAGCTGTACTTGATGCCTGAAAGCGACCCAATCAGCATATTTTGCGGATTGCCGGTGATGGTGGCCACGCTGCCGATGTTCGACGCGGTTGCAACAGCCAGCAGGTAAGGTAGAGGCTTGACGCCCAGTTTTCTGGTAGCCGACAGCACAAAGGGCACCATCACCAGGCAAATGATGTCATTGACAAAGAACGCCGAAAGCAGCCCGCATGTAAAAATGATCGTCGGCAGCAGGTGATGCGGCTTCAGGCGTGTGAGAATCAGATCGGTAATCCACCCGAAAAATCCGGCCAGGCGAAGATAACCCACAATGAGCATCATCGAAAACAGCAGAACAATGGTATTGAAGTCAATCAAACGAAGGGCATCTTGCGGCAGGACAATTCGGAAAGCAACCATCAGGACCGCACCGATAATGGCGGCGCCCGGACGGTCAATCTTCATCCCGGGAAATTTCCCGATGGCAAAGACCAGGTAGCTGCCCAGGAAGACCGCGTAAGCCGCAAAAATCCTAATTTCGGGAAGAACAGCAGGAGGAAGGTGGGTCATATGAACACAGGGCCGGGCAAATCTGCTCCTTCAAATGCGTAGTCCGTTTCAAATCCGCAGCTTGGAGCTTCCATTTTCGACCAAAAACCTGGCCAGCGCGAGGAGAATGTGACTGCCCGCCCTTCCTGCCGGCCGGACAGCGCGTCCGCAGTCGTTCTCCAAAGCTCGACAGGAATACCGGCTCAAACCGTCGTTCGTGGCGTCGATCTCGCTCATCTTGGGGCCTGAGATCGGGCGAAGGGGCGTGGAGCGGCTGATCGCGGCAGGCAGGCGAGCAATCTCCAACAATCTCAGAATTTCTTTTTTTGGCATTAATATGCTGTGATAGACTGGAGCCTTGAAAATTAACCGGCTTCACAAACCTTCCTCACAGAGAATTGGATTGGGCGAATGAAAGTTCTGATGATTTACCCCGAATTTCCTGATACGTTTTGGAGCTTCAAGCACGCGCTCCCATTCCCAGGCAAACGTTCCGCCTACCCCCCGCTCGGTCTGTTGACCGTTGCAGCCATGTTGCCTCCTTCCTGGGAGAAACGCGCTGTGGATTTGAACGTGCGTCCTCTCAAAGATACGGAACTTGACTGGGCAGATATCGTCTTTCTGAGTGGGATGATGGTGCAAGGGCCGTCGATGAAAAAGGTGATTACACGGTCGAAGGAGCGCGGTCTCCGCACTGTTGTGGGAGGCCCTATCGCCAGCACCACAGATCCCAGCATTGCTGAGGCCGATTACGTTGTTGAAGGCGAAGCCGAGGAACTTATTTCGATCCTGGCCAAGGATCTTGAGTCAGATGCTGCCCGCGCCCACTATAAGGCTCCCGTACTACCCGATCTGACACAGGTACCTGTGCCCGAACTTCGTCTGGTGGACCTCCGCAAGTATAGTGCCATGGCCGTGCAGTATTCCCGCGGCTGCCCGTTCACCTGTGAGTTCTGTGACATTATCGAGATTTATGGGCGCCGGCCGCGCACGAAAACCCCGGAGCAAGTGTGTACCGAGCTGTCCCATATCTACAACATGGGATGGCGGGGCCGTGTGTTCCTGGTCGATGACAACTTTATTGGCAACAAGAAAAATGTGAAGAAGCTGCTGCCGGAGCTGGTTCGATGGAACCGGGACCGTAATTATCCTTTCTCGTTCCTCACGGAAGCCTCGCTGAACCTGGCCGAGGATAATGAGCTTCTTCAGCTCATGCACGACGCTAACTTCAATAGCGTTTTCATGGGAATCGAAACACCGGTGGCCGAGAGCCTCAAGGAGACTACGAAGTTCCAGAACCTTCGCAAGGATCTTTTGGAGAGTGTCAAACTGGTCCAATCGTATGGCATGGAAGTGATGGCCGGCTTCATCGTGGGTTTCGACAATGATCCGCCTGATGTTTTCGAACGCCAGATTCAATTTATTCGAGATGCCGCCATTCCGATTTCGATGGTCGGACTGCTCAGCGCCTTGCCCAACACCCAGCTCTGGCGCCGCCTGAAGGCGGAGGGACGTCTGCTGAAGGAGAGCCTAGGAAGCAACACCCTTCTCGACATGAATTTTATC
Source organism: Acidobacteriota bacterium (assembly GCA_021827245.1). The sequence goes on from JAKAWN010000657.1 coordinate 2,593, forward strand.
CCCCGGATGGATACCCAGGAACTGATCGAGGGTTACCGAAACATCCTGAGCACGATTTATTATCCGGGAGAATACTTTAACCGGGTGCTGACTTTTCTTTCCCACCTTGGTTCCACCGCAAGTCCTCCCATCGTTTTCTCGGATATCGTGGCGGTGGCTCGATCTCTGTGGCGGCAAGGCTTGCGGAGCGACTACCGTAAAGAATACTGGAAATTCATGGGTCGCGCTCTGCACCGCCATCGGCATCACCTAGATAAAGCCTTTACGCTGGCGAGTATCGGGCACCACTTCCTTGCGTTAAGTGTCACAGC
>JAKAWN010000114.1 GCA_021827245.1 Acidobacteriota bacterium
GCTGCTGCAATTCGGGAAGCGAAAGGGGCATGGAGAAGTCCTCCTCATACCTAGCGTATCATATACGCACGGAACAAGGCCACAAAAGACAGGTCCTGCCCCGCTTCCACTTCTATGTCGCGCACCCGAGAGGAAAAGGTAGCTTTAAATGTAGCCCAACAATTTGGTACAATGGGCTGCCCTGATCCTGAATTTCTGGACGCGATTGGGGCGGTAATAGAGAGGACTGGTGAAATTTCCAATGTAACCTGTAGATCGGGGGAGGGGGATTGGGATCGAGTACCCCACGCGTGTGGCCGGCACTGGCATGCTGCGATGCCCCCCGAACAGAGGGGGTCTAATGAGGTTGTGTAAGGGTTCCTGTGGCGTTTTGAGCGGATCAGATTTTCGACTCAGGGCACGTGCTGGCGTAATTGCCGGATGGCTTGTCATGGCAGTGGTCGCGATTGCTGCCACGCCTTCCTTAGCCACCGCACGGGTGCACGCGTCCATCCTGGTGGACGCCCAGACAGGGCAGGTGCTCGAGGCTCATAACGCCGACCGACTGTGCTATCCCGCATCGCTGGCCAAATTGATGACGCTGTACATCACCTTTCAGGAACTCAGCACCGGCAAAATGACGCTGGGGGAAGAAATACCTGTCTCCTATCACGCCGCAGCTCAGCCCCCCACAAAACTGTATCTGCGACCCGGGGAGCGAATCTCCGTCAGGTCGGCCATTCTGGCCATTACAACCCGGTCTGCCAACGACGCTGCGGTCGTGCTGGCGGAAGCTATAGCAGGATCGGAGTGGAAATTTGCGCAACTCATGAATAAAAGGGCCCACGAGCTCGGCATGAACCGCACAACGTTCCGAAATGCCTCAGGATTGCCGAATCCATATCAGCGAACTACTGCGCGGGACATGTCGAAGCTGGCGCTCGCCATCCTGCACAATTTCCCGCAATACTACCATTACTTCAAGGCAACGAGCTTCGATTTCCGCGGGCAAATAATCTATGGCCACGACTATCTGCTGGGACGATATCCGGGCGTCGATGGCATGAAAACAGGCTTTACGGATGCCTCCGGCTTCAATATCGTAACCTCTGCTGTTCGCCACGGCCAGCGCGTGGTGGGCGTGGTGATGGGAGGAAGCTCGGCCCTTTCTCGCGACCGCCTTATGATCTCGCTCCTCAATGGCGGCTTTGCTCGCTTACAGGCAGGAACTCTGACTGCTGCCACCGATGACAAGACCGTAGCCCATGCCGCTGACAATTATGAGGAGACGCCCGAGGAGCATCGTGAGGACGGAGATGACGCGCGTCCCGACTCAGGATGGATCGTTCAGGTCGGGGGCACCTTCCACAGCCCGTACCAGGTGAGGCTCGCGATCGAGAGCGCTCTTCATACCGTGCCCCGGCGATTGAACGGAGCCAGGCCGCTCGTGGTCAAGCTGCGCGGCCGGCGTTATCTCGCCAGGTTTTCAGACATGACTGAAGCCACTGCGCTCGGCGCCTGCAGAGCGCTGCGACGCAGGAGATTTACGTGCAGGGCCTTCCAGATTCTCCCAACCGGGCTTGCCATGGCCTCCAGGCGATAATGTAGGCCGTCCTTCCGACCGCCAATGAATAGTAGTGCCGTTTCTGGTCGCGCCGAGTTGGAGGCGACTACGGCTATTTCCCACGCAACTGAGAGAACCGTTCAATCACGCAGGAAGTACCAACCGACGGACCCGGCAGCTCTCATTAGCCACTAACTGAATACACTCCGCACGCCGTCAGCAAACTGCTTCGGCCTGCCTCAAATGGCGGCGAGCGAGAGACTTTAGTGCAGACACCTGGCTGTTAGCAGGGTAGGGTTTTCGGTCAAATACCACCGGGCAATTGAATTCCAAGGCAAATTCCAAAGTATTTAAAGAGTCTGATAAGGTATGTTATGTCAACTTGCGGGTCGCATGCATTCGTGCAACTGGCAAAATCCTCCTACATGTTTCGGTGCTTGATTTGGCCCATTAGATCATCACACGACCGAGCGCAAAGGGCCATGATCATCAAGGTGTGATTCTGGCACGGATTGGTATGAAATCCTGAATCGTCTACAACGAACAGGTTCTTTACGTCGTGCGGTTGTTGGACCTGGTTGAGGACGGAGGTCTTAAGGTTATCGCCAATCACTGCAAATGCAACCTCCTGTCTGACGCCACCCAGCGGGCGCGGCTTCATCCAAGGCTTAATGTTCGGGCTCCGGTGGCTTCCAGGATTTCGGATGTGGAGTTGACATCGCGCAGATTCGGAGACTCATTCTGGCGGCCAATCGACACCGTAACCGTCGAACGAGGCGACTTTGAAGTCAGGATGGGTGTAACGAAGGCTCAGCCGGCCCCAGACGTTCTTAGGACCGGCTCCGACGAGTAAGCGACCGCCACAACTAAACGGCTTGTCGGCTTCAGTGGCGTGAATCTTGAACCCCCCGGCTTTCAAGAGCCGCTTACACGCCCAACCGCCCGAGGCGCCGGACGCAACAACAATGGCGTCAAAAGTCTGCTTGCGGGTACTTGGCGTGGAGGACGATCTTTGCACTCACTCTGCGAAAATCGACAGCCATCAACGAAGTCCTGTCTAGCCTACAATACGGCCAGCCCTCGCCAGATGGAATGTCGCGGCGTGGATGGCGAGACAACCCGGTCACTTCTTACCTTCCCAGGTCCCTTGCTTCTTGCCGTCGCGATACCATTCGCCCGTCAGCTTGCCGTCAGCAAAGATTGCTGTCAGAGCATAATCGTTCTCGTCAGTATCGATAGCAATTTTGAGCTGGTTGGCCTTGAAGGTGACGGAGGTAAGGTCGGTGTCACCCTGAGGCGCTGATACGGATCCGGTCAATCCCTCAGAGGATGGCTCCAGATAAAGAGTGAATGGTATATCGCCGTTCGGTCCGCCATGGGCGATGCAATTCCAAGTGCCGACCACAGGACTGCCGTCGGCTTTTTCCTTTGCCTGCGAAGTGACGGCAAAGATGCCAAAAACGAGAAAACACAGGAAGGACACTACCGCAAAGCGCCTCATCGAAACCTCCGGATCATGAGGAGAATAGGTTCCCCCGATGCCAGAAAGACCACCGATCTCAAATCCCGGAAACTGCCGAAAGGCTCAGGGCCTCCGAAACCCGGAACTTTTGCGCTCCCTGCCTACTCCCTCAAATCTAGTGCCCTGTGGCAGCAAACCACGCCCCGCTAAGCGAAGACACGAAGACGATAGGCGCAATGCACGGGGTCGGGAGATTTACGTGCGTATTGATCGTGGAGTTTCCCATAGAATCAGCGGGGAAAGCGTCCGTCAACAGGTTGACGGTATCTGCCCCGCCGCTGCCATTTATGCTCCGGCAGCTCACTTCAGCCCGGAAGAAGGGGATGGTATTCGTTCCGGCGTTTGAGCCTTCGGCAAACACCAGCCCATGGGTACGCAGTTTCAAGGCCCCATTGCTCATGAGCGTTCCGCTGGCACCCGAAATTGTCCATGCCAGGCCCCCGCCCGGGATGCCGCGAATCGGATTGGCTGAGCCGACATACGGCCCCGTTACTGGCACCATAGTAGACCAGGTCAGGATAGGGACTGCGGCGTTATCCGGCATCTGTGCTCTAGCTGACCCGGCGTAAATGCAGCCTGCAAACAGTAACACGACACTAGCCACAAGCATCTTACGCATGTGTTCCTCCATGATTTGGATATAGGAATTGCCCCCGCCAAGCGAGTATATCCTCGTGCGCAACGCGTTTGCAAGCCAATTAAACAACCCAAGAATCGCGGGATTTCAGCCTGAAAGTCGATTCTGTCTTTAGGGCCAGCGGTTTGGCTTCCACCACGATCGGTTTCTCTGAGTGACGCGGTTCAGTGGTATGTTTCAGGATTTGTGGTGCCCGGCGCGGAGCCGCATGGACGTTTGCGACCCAGCCTCCAGGATTTTCGAGCGGAGGGCGTGCCAGATGGTTGGGGTGACAGTACGGTATGAATCCGCGATTGGCGCCTTCGCCCATTTTAGCGCTCTCGCAGCTTTTCCTCGAAGGTTTGGGCCGGGAGAGTTCGGGTTCATAGTCTGCGAGGACACGGAGGGCGCCGCAGCGCGATTGCGGATGGCTCTGACGATGGCTCTCAACCTTTCGTCCAGCAGGATAATCGCCGCTGCTACCATGAACAGGAGTGTCAGCGGAACGAGCGCGACTGCTATCCACGCAAAATCATCGATGAGGTCATGCATACGAGTCCCCTTGGCTTCCTCTTTATTTACGATGCCTAATTTGCGGTTTTTGGATACTCCGCAGAGGTTCGGTTTTGGCTGCTGGCATCAATTTGCGTACCCTCCAGACGAGTGCGCCCTATTGTTTTCAACGAGGAAGGGGTCCAGGTTGGTGAATTTTCAGGTACAATCGTTCCATGCAAACACGAACCGAACACGATTCTCTTGGCGACGTACCCGTTCCATCTGATGCGTATTACGGGGCCCAGACGGCCCGCGCGGTGGCGAATTATCCCATCAGCGGCATTCGCGCGCATCCAGTTCTGATCAGGGCGTATGGCCTGTTGAAGCAGGCTTGCGCCGAAACAAACCTCCTACTGAAAATGATCCCTCCTCGGGCAGGCCATGCTGTCGTCCAGGCCGCGCAGGACGTAGCAGACGGCAAGCTCAACGACCAGTTTGTTGTGGACGTATATCAGGCCGGAGCCGGCGTGAGCTTCCACATGAACGTCAATGAAGTGATCGCCAACCGTGCGATCTGGTACCTGACCGGGAAGCGGCTGAACAAACTGGGCGATTATTCCATCGTTCATCCCAATGACCACGTCAACTTCGGACAATCCACCAATGACACTTTTCCGACGGCGATGCGCCTCGCTTCTCTTCTGCTCCTGGAAGAGTTCTATCCGGCGCTTAAGGAGCTGGAGACTGCCTTCCGCAAGAAAGGCCGCGAGTTCGACAAAATCCTCAAGAGCGGCCGAACACATATGCAGGATGCCGTCCCCATCCGCCTTGGCCAGGAGTTCACCGCTTATGCGGTGGCGCTTGAACATCTTCGCAATCATATTCGGCGCAATGCCGAACCGCTTGCTGAGTTGGGTATCGGTGGCAGCGCCGTGGGGACAGGTCTGAACGCTCATCCAAAGTTTCCGCACCTGGTGGTAAAGAGGCTGAGTGCCCTGACCGGTTTGCGACTTCAATCCGCGCCGGACCTGCGTGCGGCGATGCAGTCCCAGTTTCCTCTGGCTTCGGTTTCCGGCGGGCTGCGAAATCTGGCCCTTGAGCTGATCCGCATCGGGAACGATCTGCGCCTTCTGACCAGCGGTCCGCTGACGGGATTCAATGAGATCGTGCTTCCAGCGCTGCAGCCAGGATCGAGCATCATGCCGGGCAAGGTGAATCCGGTGATGGGCGAACTGCTGGACATGGTGGCCTTCCAGGTGGTCGGTTGCGACACGGCGGTGGCCCTGGCGGTCCAGGCGGGGCAACTTGAGTTGAACGTGATGATGCCGGCAATGATATGGAACGTGCTCCATGCCACGGAAATCCTGAAGAACACCTGCAGGGTCGTCGCCCGGCGCTGCATCCTGGGCATCCGCGCCAATCGGGAGGTTTGCGAGCGGTACGCATATCTTTCTCCCTCCATCGCCACGGCGCTGAATCCGGTGATTGGCTATTCGCGGGCGGCCGAGGTGGTCAAAAAGTCGCTGGCAACCGGCAGGACGATACCTGAAGTATGCATTGAGGAAAAGGTGCTTACTGAGAAGGAATTGAAGCAGATTCTCGACCCGCACCGCATGACCGAGCCGGGCCTTCCGCCGGCCCGCCGAAAATAGTCCGGAGATTCTGTAGGAGTTTTCACGTTCGATAGCGATGACCCTCATGGCTCCGTCCAAGATACCGTAGTAGTGTCGATGGCCCGAGTTTCAGCATGGCCAGCAAGCTTTAAGACAAGGCGAATAACTTCAAAAGGTTTCAATTTATAATCCATCACTTGAGGTTGCTGGTGTTGCCGATTCGGCCAAAAGGATTTGTGGTTGTTGCCGGGGAAGTTTTATGCATCGCAATTTTGTTACACTATCGCGGTTATAGCGGCGGTCTATGACCGCCGGATTTTTTCCTGGAAACGCCGGCGCTCACAGAGCGCCGCTACAGTATGCATTCAGGCGCCGACGCCGGGATATCACCGGATGGTCGCAAGCCACGCCGGCTTTGGCGGCCCTTGAAAAGGAGGCTGTAAGGCACCCTGTTGAGCGCTCCCACTCTCATTCTTGGCGGGACGGGTAGTTTCGGCTGCGCGGTTGCGCAAGAGCTGCTTCGACGCGGCCTGGCTGCGCGCTGCCTGGTTCGGGATCTCGCAAAGGCCTCCTTGCTCCTGGGAGAAGATCCGAACCTCGAGCTGATCCAGGGCGACGTGCAGGACTCGCAAACCCTGATTCGTGCCGCAGAGGGCTGCCACGCGATTATTCACGCCGTTAACTACCCCTATCCCCAATGGGTGCCCAATATGGCCCGGGCCACCGCGCACGTGATTGCGGCGGCGCGTGCCGCCAACGCCACCATCCTGTTTCCGGGCAACGTCTATGGACTGGGGCCCCAATGCTCTGCTCCTTTGCCCGAAGATGCCCCGAACCAGCCCGCAGGACACAAAGGCGAACTGCGTGTCACGCTTGAAGAATCCCTGCGCGACGCTGCCGAGGAAGGCTCCGTTCGCGTCATTGTCCTGCGCGCCGGCGACTACTTTGGGCCAACCGTCCGCAATGGGCTGGTCGATCCTATCTTTGGAAACGCCGCGCAAGGCAAACCGATGCGGGCGCTCGGCAATCTGGAGGCTGCGCATCAATGGGCTTTTGTCCCGGACCTGGCACGTGCGGCGCTGAAGCTTCTGGCGATCGAGGAAAATCTGAACGCTTACGAGGTGTTCAATTTTTCCGGCAATGTCGCCAGCCCCGAGCGGGAGTTTCTGGAACAGATCGCCCAGCAGGCCGGAAAAGCGAACCTGGCGATCCGCGTGCTGCCGTGGTCGGCGCTGAAGGTGGCGGCCATGTTTGACGCGACGGTCCGGGAACTGATGGAGCTTTGCTACCTGTTTGATCAAAGCGTGATTCTTGACGGCTCAAAGCTGCGGCGGACTCTGCCGGATTTTAAAGAAACTCCGATTGCGGAGGCGATCCGGGTGACGCTTGAATGCTGTCAGGCCGCAGCGTGAAATCCCCTTTCCGATTGATGTCGGCGCGCCGACATTGGCCCTGTCTAGCCCGCTGCAAGTCTCCGGTTCGTTTTTCGGTTCGTTCCGGTTCGTTTTTTATGCACTCTAATGTTTTCAACAACTTCCCCGCTTCGTTTTTAGGTTCGTTTCGGTTCGTTTTGGGATGCCAATCATTTATTTTCAATCACTTCTCCGGTTCGTTTTTGAAAAAACAATGTTTTTTGTCCCAAAAATCCCACTTCGCAGCGGCGTGAAGTTGATAAGTGTTCTGAAAACAATGGCTTGCCTGAGGTTTGAAGGCGGGGATGAACTCCGGGAACGGCGGGCATCGTTTTTGCTCTCTTCCGGGCGGATCAGCTTCAAAAAGCCCGGCCAGAAGTCACTTTTGTAGTCTACATTATCCCCGCCCGGAAGTCAAGAGATTTCTTCCGCTTCCCCGCCCTCATTCGACGCTCATGAGCGTGCCGGAGGACACGCCATTTTAATCTCCGTGATCAGCGAAGCTGAAAGGGATTAGGATGGCGAGGTGGCACCGCCGGCCTGATATTACGCCAACAATCTGCTTCTTCGCGTGAACAATGGTTCGCCTCTGTCGGTAGTGACTCAATTTGATTTGTGGCACGAGCGTCCTCGCCCGTGCTGCCCTCAAAACACACGGCCAAGATGGCCGTGCCACAGAATACGAAACGAACTGAGTCACCACACTGCATTCGGCACAGAGCGGCGTCCTCCAGGCTCTGCGAAGGGCATCAGGTACGATGAACGCTCATTGCCGAAATGGGCGATGCGCGAAATCGCAGATCGCAAACATCATCGATCTGCGCCAGCCACGCATTTGATTCACGGTCGGCGTTCGTCCCGCCTTCGAGAGAAAAGCCGCGGACCGATATCGGAGGTCCTCGCTACCCACCGCTTGTCCTGAGCGGGGATAAAATCGCGTGAATCACAAGTCGCCGCTGGCGTGCTATGATGTGCGCCTGAGCGGGCCAGGCTTGCTCGATGGAAAAGGCAAGCGGGTCGCCCGAATCCATCCAACACACAGGGAGAATTTGAACCATGCTCAGCCGACGACAGATGCTTGCCACGGCGCTTTCGCTCACCCTAGATGCTGCGGCGAGGTCCAGCCTCATCGATGGCTTTCCTTTGCAGGAAACGGCGGCGGAGTCTGCGTATCCCATACCCGGCGACCGTTGGATGGAAATCGATCTGTACTGGTTTGAAGAGAAGGACATTGCAGGATCGGTCCGGCAGTTCTGGGACCGTTTTCTGCCGCTCTATGCCGGAGTGCCGGGAGATCGCGGAGTGATTCTGAATGTGGGCTGGACGGTTGCGTGCGTCATGGAGTGGTCCGGCAATCTCGGCCAGCGCATCACGCTGCCCAAAGGAACCGGTGAGGAGCATTGGGTGGACGAGCGAGCGGCGCTCACCGGCACCACCGCCCAGCGCATGCGCGAATGGAAAGCTCGGTTCGCCAGGCCGCTTCTTGTGCCGCACCGGGGTTATGGGCCGTGGACGTACGGTGACTTGAAGCAACTGGCCGCAACGCTGCGCCAGGAGGGCGGCCTGCGCGGCGTCAGCGGGTTCAAAGTGGGCATCCTGAACTATGCCTGGCCGGAAGCTTATGGCGAGCTGGCGCCCTGGGCCAAACGGCATTCTGAGGCATTTGCCGCGCCTGCGTGCTCGGCCGGATACCGCCCGCGCTATTTCGATCTCACCGCCAGGCTTCATGCCGACCCCGCTCACCTGGGAGCACATCCCTCGGGGATTCCGGCAGGATTGCCGGCCCACCGGGCCTATGCGGAGCAGTGGGGCAGCCTTTCAAAAGCGGCGGGATTGCAGGCCATTATGCTGCGGGATTCCTTTGGATTTCCGGTGCCGTATTGGCGTTCCGGCCCGTGGGGCAGAGACGCTCCTTCGCCGGAGGCCATCCACAAAGCGACCCGTGACGTTGCCCTCTTTGTACGCGAAACCAAGCAGGCAAATCCTGAAGCCCTGGTGATGATGTACTCGAACGCCGCCAGCGCCGTTGGTGACTGGCGCTCGAACGGCCTGGACCTGGAAACGCTGGCCGGCGAGGGATATCTTGACATCTTTGTCGACCAGACGTGGGCCGGCGCGTGGAACGAGGTGGGCGTCCGCCAGAACGATTTCTGGAACAATCCCATCCTGGGCTATACCTATCAACTCTGCTACCTGCTGCTGCACGCCGCGATTCTGGCCAGGACGAAGGTCCGGCACTATCCGCTGACTGAGACTTTCGACGCCTGGGAATCCTGGGATGTGATTCACACCGGGCCGGAACGCCTGCGCTGGGAGATCTGGGCGTATGCGCATGCCGGGGTGAAGACGCCGCGCGGGCTGAAGATGCCTGCGGGGTCCTACATCTCCTGGGCAAACCAGGGAAAGCGGCTGCTCTCAGTGGACGACGTTCATTTCCTCTCAAGCCATCTCAACGAGGCCATTGCCGATGCCCGCCGCACAACGGAACTGCTGGGGCCGACGCTGGTCTATTCGCGCGAGGCCATGCAATGGCAAATCAACCATGCGGCACCCAACCGGGATGTCAAGGAGTGGATCGATGAGCAGGCCGGCTCGGTTATCAAGTGGCCGGTTCCCATCCTTTCCGTCACTCGAATGGAGTGGCTTTCACGGGTCAAGTCGCCCTTGTTCATCCTACAGACGCCCTCGCATCTTGCTTCGCGGCAAACAGCCGAGATTGTCCAACTGATCCGACAAGGACATCCTGTGGCCATCTTCGGAAGCCCGGCGGGAGGAATCGATCCGGAACTCGCAAAACCTGGGGGCCTGGCATGGAGCGGCGGTCCGGTGGAAAAACAGGCCAGGGTTCAGGCGGCAACCGCTACGGCTTTCGGCCGCACACTGGCAGGGAATGTCTCAGGCAGATTCAACACGTTCCAGCGGCTCAGCCGAAACAAGGCTACAGCGGGCGCCGAGACTGTTTACTCCGTAGAAGCGAGCCCAGTGTTGACCGTAAATACAACGGACGGAAAGCGGATCGTGATGTGGGACCCACCCGGAATCGAGCACGAGTCCGATGCGCCCCTTTCCGAATACTGGGGCGGCAGCGCGGAGGCCTATGTGCTTGCCGCAGGCGCGCTGAACTACCTGCTATCGAGACGTGGCGGCCTGCACGCAAGAGACCTTGATCTGAACCAGACCTTGAATGTAACAGCCTGGCGCACGGAGCACGGCCGGGTGTGCATCATGGCTGCCAACCTGGAGGAGGGCCTGCGCAACGATGCGGATATGAGTCGCCACGCAGTTCTTGTGCTGCCCAAGTCCTGGCGGCTTGTGGGTTGGAGCGATGCCTGGACCCGCAGGAAATACGCGGCCAGGGATGGCCTGTTGAAGATCGATCTGGCCCAGGCTGCTTCAAAATTGCTGGTTGCCCGCGTCAAGCAACGCGCGAGGCTGGAACCGGGTCCATAACACGATTCCCCGCCCGCACGGCCTGAACGGTTCTTGAGCCTGCCGCGACTCCGAAGCGCCATCGTCAGGAACAACGCGTTCTGGCGGAACGTCTTTCCATCATCAAAACCAGAAGTGCCAGACAGTATCGACCATCGCGTGGGCGAAAGCTGAGGCGGAGGTGCGTTTTTGCAGGCGCCAGGAGTTGCCGTAGAAGAGTCCGGCCAATGTGGCCATTATGGCGTAACGCCAATTGGGGACGGGCGCATGATGGAGGTGCGAGAGGCCAAAGATAACCGAAGCCAGCAGGAGCCCGTACCTGCCACGGCGTGGCCCCTGGAAGGTCTTCACAAGGAGGTTCTGGAGAACTCCCCGGAACAGGAATTCTTCCGGAATGGCCACCGTCAGATACGTGCCCACATAGTCGGCAACGAAGGCGAACAAGTTGAAGTGTTGGGCGTGCGGATGGATAAAGTGCAGAGCCATTCCGAGTGGAATGGCCAGGACGGTGAAGGCGATGAAATTCAGCCCGCCCGCCTTCACGTCTCCCTTCGTAAAGATGAGTTTGTATCCGACGTCCTTTAGATTGCGGATGACGAGGAAGGCATAGGCTCCCACACAAACGCAGAAGATGGGCCGGAAGACGTAAATGTCTTCAGGCCAGACCCAGATGCCGGTCAGCCATTCGGCGGCTACCGGCCATCCGAGGCTTAGCATGGCGGCGAAATCGCGCCAACTGGCACGGTCAGCAGAATGCACGCGGTCAGGAAGCAGCAGAAGCGTCGGCACGGCAATGTAGGCGATGAGTTTGCCGAGCGCCACAAAGGAAAAAGTAGCCGTGCTGAGGGCCAGCACAAGATAGGGCACGAGAAGGACAAACGGCATCAGAAGGGCTGACCATATCGAAGCAAGAGCCCATTTCCTCAGGTGGTCGACAAAGTCTGGTTGTGCGAAAGCCACAAATGCGCCGAGCAGGAGCGCAAGCGATTCAAACAATGCCGCCAGCCGCCACGGGTCGATATGGATTTGCGCCAGGAGGATGGCTTCGGCCACCCCCGCAATGACAGTGAGGCCCGCCAGGGCCAGGAGGCTCTTTTTCATCCGCTACCTTCCGGGAGCGGGACGATCAGCGTTGGTCTTCTGCGGCTCAGGGAACGCATGGCTGACTTCAGCGATGGGGATTACGCGTACCGCCCCGAGCTTCTTGAGGCCGTTCTTGAACGCGGCGACATTGCCGACGAGAACGATGACATCATTATCAGGATTCAGGTACTTTCGCGTCACGGCCAGGACATCGGCGGCGGTGAGGGATCGAATTTCCTTGGGAAACTGGGTCCAATAATCAGGCGGGAGGTGATAAAGCATCATCTCCAGGGCCTGATTGGCGAGTTTGTTCGCGGAATCGAATTGCAGCGCTTCGTGCCCAACCAGGTAATCGCGGGCGTTGCGGAGTTCCCACTGGTTGACTGGGCGATCGCGAAGTCGCGCGATCTGGCTAAGAACCATTTGAGTGGCCTTGATCGTGTCTGAGGAGCGTGTCGAGGTTTTCGCCACCCAGGCGCCAAGGGATGAATAACAGTCGAGGTCGCTGGAAGCTCCGTAGACAAGCCCATGTTGTGTGCGTAGCACGTCAAACAGCCTGTTGGCCGCAGGGCCGCCCAAAACCTGGTTGGCGACGACCAGGGCGAAATAATCGGGACTGGAGCGCGGAATGCCGAGGTTGGCAACACGGATTTCTGTCTGCACGGCATCCGGCTTGTTGATGACCACGACTTCCCGCGAGCGCCGGGGCTGCGGCTTGGGGTGAGGCTCGGCTGGCGGTTGAGGCCCGTTCTTCCATTTACCCAGGAAGCGGGTTGCGAGCCTGAGGCATTCGGTTTCCGTAATGTCACCGACCACGGCGATAATCGTCCGCGAAGGCCGGTAATACCGCGAATGAAAGTTGATGAGGTCCTGGCGGGTAATGCGCTCAATCGACTGACGAGTGCCATCCTCCGAGTGGGCATAGTCCGTCCCTGCGAACAGGAAGCGGCGCAGGACCACATCCGCCACATAGCCGGGATCCTGATCGACCACATCCAGGGCTGAAAGTGTCTGCTTCCGGATGCGTTCAATCTCGCCGGGGGCAAAAGCAGGATGGATCAGGAGGTCGGCGAGCAGATCAAAGGCCAGCGCCTTGTGGTCTGAAAGAACACTGACATTGGCATAGGACTCGTCCCAGCCGGCGCCCGTATCGATGGAGCCGCCGGCATCGTCAATCGCCTCAGCAATCTGATAAGCGCTTTTCCGCTTTGTGCCTTCCGGCAAAAGCCCGGCGACCATGCTTGCCGTTCCCGAGAGCCCTGGTGGGTCGGCCTCCGCTCCAACCTGAACGATGGCGTAGGTTCTGACAATCGGGACATCGTGGCGCTCGATCAGAACTATACGAAGCCCATTGGGAAGTTCGTGAACGACGGGCATATGGAAGGAAACAGCTTCGGGCGGAGGAACCGTGGGAGGCGATTCCTGCGCACGGAGCCTGGCGCTCGCCAGGCCGATGCCGAGCATTGCCGCGACACAAACCACCACCGTTCTCGGATCTGGCAGCTTCATGCTCAATGGGCACCTGCGTTCAAATTAGTAGTTACCTGTTCGGAATGGACCGGACGAACTTCGAGGAGTGTCATGTTTCGGCGGACAAAATATTTCCTTGCCACAGCCTGGACCTGTTCCGCCGTGACCGAAAGATACCTGGCTGCCTCCGTATCGATCAGATCAGGATCCTTGAGGATCACAGAGTCATAGCCTAACTCCCCGGCCAAATCCTTCGAGTTGCCGCGGTCCCGGGCAAGCTCAAAGAGAACCTGATTTTTAGCCATCTGCAGCTCTTTCGCAGGAAGCGGTCTTTCTTTCAGCCTTTTCAGTATGGCGGCCACCGCTTTTTCGCCCTCGGCGGGCGTGTAGCCGGTGTTCATGACGGCAAGAACAAAAAACAGGTTCGGGTTCTCGCTGAATTCGGCCGCGCTGTCAGCTTGAAGCGCAAGCTGCTTTTCATACACCAACTGGTGGTAAAACAATCCGCTATCGCCTGCGGAGAGAATCCGGGAGGCCAGGCGCAGCGGGTATGAGTCGGGCGTGCCGTCCGCCGGGATGTGGTATGCCTCGACAAAAGCCGGCAAGGCAACGTCAGAAGTCATCGTGACAACTCTTTCAGAAGTCTGCGGCGGCTCCGCCGGGATGGCGGGCGAGATCGGGTGCTTGCCCCTCGGAATAGGTCCGAAATATTTCCTGATCGATTGCTCGGCGCGGTCAATGGAGAAGTTTCCGACAATGACGATGGTGGCATTATTCGGCACATAGTAAGTGTTGTAAAAGTCCTTAATCTCCTTGACCGTGGCGCGATCAACATCCTTTGCGCTGCCGATGGGCATGTGACGGTAAGGGTTCACGGTAAAGGCATTCTTATAAAGGGCCGGGATGACGCCTCCGTAAGGCGGATTGTCATATCGGCGCCGGCGTTCCTCCGCGACCACTTGTTTTTCGTTGTCCAGATTTTGCTGGTTGATGTCGAGGTTGCGCATCCTGTCGGCCTCAAGCCACAAGGCCACAGGAAGGTTGGAGGTCGGCATCGTCTCCCAGTAAACCGTTGCGTCGGTTGTGGTGTAAGCGTTGTCGATGCCTCCCACTCGCACGATGTAATCCGAGAAATGGCGGCCCAGAGTCCTGGTCCCATCGAACATCAGGTGCTCAAGAAGGTGGGCAAAACCGGTCTTGCCAGGCTTCTCGTCTCTGGAGCCAACGTGGTACCAGACTTCAAGCGTGACCACCGGAGCCTGGCCGCGGTTGACCATTACGGCGTGCAATCCGTTGGGCAAATCAAGGGTGCGGATGTTGATGTCTGGGAGCCTGACAGCTCCAGAAAGAGCTTGCGGCGCAAGCAGGATGAATATCGCGGCGGCTTGCAGGAGATGGTGGACAACCTTTGTGATGCGGTTCTTTAAACGGCCTCGATTAATCGATTGTGCAGAAGTTCGTGGGACGGTTGCGGCCAGCACGGCGGCTTGTCGCTGGCAGACGATTTCCCTGCCCTGTTCATCATTTTAGGCGTTCCAGGCCCAATGGGTGGCAATTCGCCGGGCAAATCATCCGCGGTTGCCTACCCGATAAATCTCTGCGCGATGGGATAACGCCTGCCCATTCCAAACGCCTTGGCAGTCACTTTGATCGCCGGGGCAGCCTGTTGGCGCTTGTATTCAGCGCGAGTCAGGCGTCGCATGACGTCCTCGACGAGCGGCAACTCAATCTTGTATTTTTCCGCAATCTCCTTTGAACAGAGGCGCTCCTCGATAGCGGCCTTGAGGACGACGTCAAGGATCTCATAAGGAGGAAGAGTGTCCTGGTCGGTCTGGTTCGGTTTCAGTTCCGCCGAGGGCGGTTTTTCAAGGCAGGAACGCGGAATCCTTTCCCGTTCACGATTCACATAGCGAGCCAATGCGTAAACCATCGTCTTGGGGACATCGGCAATGACGGACAAGCCTCCCGCCATGTCGCCGTAAAGCGTGCAATACCCGACAGCCAATTCCGACTTGTTGCCAGTGCTCAAAACCATCGCGCCCAGCTTGTTCGACAGAGCCATGAGAATGTTTCCGCGAATGCGCGCCTGGATATTTTCCTCCGTTACATCAGGGGCAAGTCCCTTGAAGGCAGGCTCCAGGGTTTGGATGTAGCAATCATAGATGGATGTGATCGGGATGACGCGAAGATCGATGCCAAGGCGTTTGGCCAGGTCTTTTGCATCGCGGAGGCTGCCGGAAGAAGAATAGGGCCCGGGAATGGCAACTGCATACACATTTTCCGGCCCCAACGCATCCGCCGCAATTGTGACCACTACTGATGAGTCGATTCCACCGCTGAGCCCGACAATCGCCTTTTTGAATCCACACTTCCGCATGTAGTCACGCGTCCCCAACAGGAGGGCCTTGTACACGGCCTCAATCTCAGAGGCTGGAGCAGGATGGATATCCGCCACCGCGCCCTCGGTATCAAAAACGACCAGATCCTCTTCGAAGGACTTGGCGCGCGCGATAAGAGTTCCACTTGCACTGAAGGCCAGACTCGATCCATCCAGAACGAGTTGGTCGTTACCCCCAACATGGTTGACGTAAGCGACAGGAATGTGATGCTCCGTTGCGATGGTTCTGAGCATGTCGTAGCGAAGTTGAATCTTCTCAGTGCTGTAGGGAGAAGAAGCGATATTCAGCAGCAGCCTGGCGCCCGCCTTCGTGATCTCCTCAACTGGATCACGCGGGTAAAGACGCTTGCGCCAGAAGTTCTTGTCGTTCCAGATATCCTCGCAGATAGTGATTCCGACCCGAACGCCCTCCAGGTCAAAAATCCCCACGGAGCTTCCTGGCTCAAAATATCGGGATTCATCAAAGACATCATAAAATGGCAGCAGGATCTTGACGTAGTCGAGGAGCACCTTGCCGCGGTAGATGAGGGCCGCAGCATTCGATACGGGCTTGCCCAACTGGACGTGCGACGCGCGGACATAACCAATGAGAGCAGGAACATCAGGGAGCAGGTGGCTCAGCCGTGAGAGTTCCGCCTCCGAACGCTCGATAAAGTCCGGCCTTTCCACGAGATCCCGCGGCGGATACCCACAGACTGCCATTTCCGGGAAGATGACCAGGTCGGCCTTGCGGTCCACAGCCGATTTGGCGAAATGGAGGATCTTTGCAACGTTGCCTTCAAAATCTCCAACCGTGGTATTGATCTGCGCCAGAGCGATTTTCATGGCCTGAACAGGAATCCGGCAAACCCTCTTTCCGAAAGCACGGTAAAATCCTCATTATACTGGAGCCAACCCACAGAATCAGCAAAAGGCGGCAGAAGGTGGCGACTCAGTTCGTTTCCTATTCTGTGGCACAGCCATCCTGGCCGTGTGCTTTGAGGGCAGCACGGGCGAGGACGCCCGC
>JAKAWN010000658.1 GCA_021827245.1 Acidobacteriota bacterium
ATTCATCCATTCGCATGCCGTCGTGCTCTGTGCGCTTGGCTCGATGGGACGGACGCTGATTTCAACCTACCCGGATGAGTGGAAGGCTCGGCTTCGTGGGCTGCGCAAGATCGACTGGCGGCGAACCAACAAGGAATGGCAGGGGATCGCGATGGCCGGGTCGGACGTGGTCAATCGGCGCCAGAACCGCATGGATACAGCGTCGTTCCTCAAGCTGAAGATGGGTCTGAAGTTGACGCCGGCGGAAGAGCGGTCGATCAAGGGCGCAACCGATATCTCATTGATCATGAACGACCTGCGTAAGTTTACGAGCGAACCTGCTGCGGCGGAAAACTAACTCGGGGGAACTTCGGTGGACGACTCAAGCCAGCTCGTCGCGCAGTTTGAGAAAAACGCCAAAGAGGAAGTTCGCGTCAGCATCGACGACTTTCGCGGGCGGAAGATCATCAACATCCGGGTCTATTACCGATCCGACGGGGGTCAATGGCTCCCCGGAAAACAGGGCCTCGCGCTGGCTGTAGATCGTTACCGCGATTTGGCTGACGCCGTGTTGAAACTCGGCGAGGAGCTGCAAGCGCGCGGCTTCTTTCCGTCTAGCAAAGTAAATCTCTAGCACTGAAACTAGGGAGTATCAAAGTAGGGTCGATAACGGGAGTGGCCATGTCAAGCAATCAGAGTCCGAAGCTGATAGCGACGATTAATTTCAAGGGTGGGGTCGGAAAGACAACCGTCACATGGTGCATGGCTGATACCTTGGCCCTTTTTCCAAATCAGAAAGTGCTGATGTTCGATCTCGATGCGCAAATGTCACTGACGCAAGCAATCGCGCTAAACGAGGACAGTGGCCGCCTCGAGGACCGATTCGGAAAATGGTACGAAACCTCGGTTCAGCGTAAGAAGACCATCTTCGATGCGATTGAAGCGTTCACGCGACCCGCAGCAAATTTCGATTTTCCGATTGGCTTCGACGTGATCTATCAGATTTCTGATCAACTCCACTTCGTTCCGTCGGTGGAAGACTTGTACTGGTTGGAACTCGAAGTGTTCGATCGCGAATCGATGCGCGACTTTATTCGGCGGCTGATAGGAAAGATCACGAACAGTCCCAGGATGCCGAGATATGACTACGTGATGTTCGACTGCCCGCCGTCGTTTACACTCCTCTCGTATAGCGTGTTGACCTGCGCCGACTTGGTACTCATCCCGGTGAACCCTGATTTCTTCGCATCCAGGGGTACGAGCTTGATTCTGAATTCGCTGAAGATGCGAATAGAACCGCATCCGCTCCCGAAGATCGGTGTGTTCATGAACAAGACGAAGACATTCGGGCGTGACCAAACCACAGGTCGGTGGCGACCTACAAATGAATCGGCTTTCTACATACGCGAAGTAGGCAGGGTCTGCTCAGAGGCGTCCAAACGCGAGAACATAGAGGCCCGTTTCTTTGATTCGTTCATTCGCGAGCGGGTGGGCATCAAGAGAGCAATCACAGGCGGGGGCGTGCCCGCGGACTTGGTGCCTGACTTCCGCGCCTTATGGCAAGAATGCAGGGAGTTCCTTTCACAATGACTGAGCAAAATATATCGCCGAAAGAGGAAGACGTAATCGCCCTCGCGGGCGAGATGCGAGAATTGAAGGAAATCCTGCGCGAGGTTTCGGGCAAGCTCGGTCGCATAGAAAAGCGCCTGCGAGCATTTTTCCCCAGCTCCTTTCCGTCTGCGAAAACTGGGCGCGTGAAGCTTCCCCAGTTGAACGACAGTCCTCCCACAATCACGCCCCAACAGGCGCTCGACCTTTATACGGAACTGATTGACCTCGCTCGCTCTGGGCAAGAGCGGCAGGTTGAAACGCGGGTTGCGGAAATGGGGCTTGGGGATCTTGCATTGTTAGTCAAGGAGCTAGGCGCACCCTTAGGCAAGAAGCCGAGCAGGCCTGCTCTCATGAAATCTTTGATGGGACGGTTGAAGGAGAGCATCATGCTCTCCCGACATACCAATCGTCCGGTCACCACGTCCGTCGCAGAAGATTCCGGCCGCGGAAATAACGAAGAGCCCGGCCAGCCGAGCCAAGCGCCTGCAGCCGACGGCGCCGTGTCCGGAAAACAGGGCGAACATGAGGCGCGCAAGAACGAGTCCTCGCACAAGGGTTAGGGGTCACGCTCGAGTCGAGACGAATGAACTTTTTAGAAGACCATGACCTGCGGCCCCTTGAGCTTGCCGATGCGCGCTCGTTCCGCCCGGTTGGGCTCGCGCTGGGCAAGGGCGCGCAGCCGGTTGAAGTCGCGGTTATCGAGGCCAGCCATCGGCCCTCGCTTTCCGATCTTCGAACACTTTGGAAGGTGCGGCTGAAGGGCCGAGCGACGCCGCTGCTGATGGTGGCGCTCTACGACGCACACGCCGCTATCTGCGGCCCGGCCGGCGACCAGCCGCCTGCTTTCGCCGACCTCGATCCTGAATTGGTCGAGCGAATCTGCCGCGCCGCTTTGGAGGAACCTGACCGGCACGCTGCTTTGCGGCGACTCCATTCGGTCATCCCCAACGTTGAAGCGCCGCTTGCTGGTCTGCGCAACGAAGGGCTGTTCGCAACTCATGAGCTGGAACACGACGTGCGCCGCCGTGCGGATTGGCCTGAAGCGAGTTCACGTGCCACGCCGGTGCTCAGGGAACGCAGCGAAGCCCTACTACGCGCAGTGGGGTTTTCCGTTGAGCCGTTAACTGCTGGGCCAGGCTCAATTCTGCGCGCGGCCGGGACGCGCACGGCGCTCGCCATCTTCCTCGATCGCAACGAATCAGCGGAAACACCGAGCCGACGCTTTTCGGATCACTCCCCGATCACCTGGGCGCTCAACGTCGCCGACCAGGAACAGCTTCGGTACGTTATCGTCTGCAACG
>JAKAWN010000659.1 GCA_021827245.1 Acidobacteriota bacterium
ACGCCAGAGGGTTGCGCTGGCACTTCAGGAGACCTACGAAGAGCCCGATTGGGTGATGAAAGCGAACAAGGAGGGAACGATGAAGAGTTACAACCGGAGAGGATTTCTTCAAATTGCCGCAGCGGCAGCGGCTGCCGCCACCGGAGCGAATGTTGCCGGGCTTTCGGCCGCAACGCCGAAGCCCATGCGAATGGGTTTGCTGATAAGCGCAACGAGCGAGCCTGAAAAAGCGATGGCCGAGGTTCGCCACTTTGGCATACCCACAGCTCATGTGATCACCTCCGATTTTTCGCCCGCCATGGCCAGGCGCCTGCGGGCAGCGCTCGAAAGCAATGGGATTGAGGCGACGGCGCTGGTGACCTCAGGCCCCGGAGAGGAAAAGTACGATTTGTATGAAGGTCCCATCACTTATGGACTGGTTCCTGACAAGTACCGCCGGCAGCGGATTGACCATCTGAAAAGGGCCTCAGATTTCGCAAAGCAGGTGGGCATCCCGGCGACGTTCAACCAGTGGGGCTACATTCCGGAGGTTCCCAGCGACCCGTTGTACGAACCCACGGTGAAGGCGGTGCGCGAAATCGCCAGCCACTGCAAGGGCAACGGGCAGATCTTTGTCAACGAGACGGGACAGGAGACGCCCATCACGCTGCTGAGAACAATCGAAGACGCCGGAATGGACAACGTGCAGGTGGTTCTGGATGCGGCCAATCTGATTCTGTATGGCAAGGGCAATCCGGTGGACTCGATCGACGTGATCGGGAAGTACGTGTACGGCGTTCACGCCAAGGACGGGTTTTATCCCACCAACCCGCGCTATCTGGGCCGCCAGGTTGCGGCGGGCCACGGCAAAGTGGATTGGCCGCGGCTCATCCCGCGCCTGAAGCAGATTGGATACACAGGGCCCATTACCATTGAGCCGGTACTAGGGCAAAGCCAGCGCGATCAGGAAATCAGGGAAGATAAGTCGTATCTTGAAAAACTGATTGAACAAAGTTGAGGCTGCTGACGGTTTGCGGAAAGGATTTGACCGCGGTGCGGCACGTGCCGCCATGCGCGGAAAGCGATCCTCCGATTCCGCAGCGGTTCGCCCTACAAACGACGATGAGTCTGGTATATGATCGTGGCCTTTGCAGGAACTCGAGATAGAAAAGTAAGGGTCTGATTCAGGCCGAAAAGGAGCAGAACGCCGATGTCGGATTCGAAACCGCAGGGCCAGCCAGGCCCGGCAACGCGAAGGGAATTTTTGAAGCGGTCAGCGATGGCGATGGCAGCGCCGGGTCTTGCGGCAAGCGGACTCGCCGCTTCAGGAGAGCAGCGCGACCAACCCTCCCCAGCCCCGCAGAAGAAACCAAACCTCATCATCTACATTGCTGACCAGTTCCGTGGGGATTTTGTGGGCGCGAACGGCCTGAATCCCATGGGGGTGACGCCGAACCTTGACGCGATGGCCGAACGCGGCGTGTGCATGCAGAACGCGGTCACAAACCAGCCTTTGTGCTCTCCGTCGCGAGCCTGCCTGTTCACCGGGCAGTACGCAACGCAGACCGGGGTGTGGAAACTCGGCCCGGGCCTGCGCCCTGATGCGGTGACGCTGGCCACCGTGCTGGCCGGCCAGGGCTACACGACAAATTACATTGGCAAATGGCACCTGGCTCCCAATTCCCACAGCGAGCCGGCAAGCCATGGCTACGTGCCGCCGGAATACCGGGGAGGCTTCAAAGACTTATGGGAAGCTTCGAACGAGCTGGAGTTAACCTCCCATCCCTATGAAGGCACGATCTGGGATGGCGAGGGGAAGCCGATGCAGTTCAAGGGCATCTACCGGGTCAACTATCTCACCGACCTGGCGGTGCGCTTCCTGAAACAGCGGCACGAGAAGCCGTTTCTGCTGGTGCTTTCGCAGCTCGAGCCCCATTTCCAGAACGACGCCAACGCTTTTCTGCCGCCCAAGGGCTACATCGAGCGCTACCAGAATCCCTTTGCCCCACGCGATCTGCGCTTTTTCCCCGGCGACTGGCAGGCGCAGCTTCCGGGTTACTATGGCGATTGCAAGAGCATCGACGAATCGGTGGGAGCCGTGATGAAGACGCTGGCCGAAGAGAACCTGGAGGACAACACGATTGTGATGTTCATCAGTGATCACGGCTGCCACTTCCGGACTCGAAACACCGAATACAAGCGCAGCCCGCACGAAAGCTCGATCCACATTCCACTGATCCTGCAGGGGCCGGGGCTGAACCAGTCGCGGAAGGTGTGGGAACTGGCCAGCATGGTGGACGTGATGCCAACCTTGCTGGACGCGCTGGGCGTCGCCATCCCGAACTCCGTGCACGGCCACAGCTTCATGCCGCTGATCAACCGGGCGGAAGGGCGGGAAAAGTGGCGGAACGAGGCCTTCATTCAAATCAGCGAATCGATGGTGGCGAGGGCGTTGCGCACCGAGCACTGGACCTATTGCGCCGCTGACCCGAACGCCAACGGCGGGCGCGACCCGAACAGCACGCATTACCAGGAATATCAGATGTACAACCTTGCCGCTGACCCTCACCAGTTGCTCAACCTGGCGGGCCGCAAGGACCCGCCAAGGCTCGTTCATTACGATGGCGACCGGCCGCTGCCGGAGGTGGCGGCCCACCTGCGCGAACGACTGATTGCGCGAATGGTGGAAGCCGGAGAGGCCGCGCCAGAGATCGAGCCCGCCCGTTTGTATCCCTGAAAGAATATCTCTGCGGCTTAACGAAGAGCAGCGAGGAGGGCCGCCTCAATGGCCTGCTGTTTTGCCGGGCTCAGCTTGTTTCCGTCGAGTGTGAGATAAAAGACGTCGATGGCCCTGCGGCCCTGTGTGTCAATGATGGCGACCCCGATATTGCAGCGGTGTTCA
>JAKAWN010000660.1 GCA_021827245.1 Acidobacteriota bacterium
ACTTTCTATTGCATCTGTCGTATATACTAAATCACCGGAATATCGAGAGGCTGCCCTCGCGGCTGTTGCGCGAGCGCAAGGTGGAGCGGAGTTTCCTCCCGTTTCCAGATGCCTGTGCCTCTCGCCTTGGTGTTCGCACCGGGCAATCAAGACGAAAGCATGACTTTTGGGGTGGGGAGGGGATTTCATGAACGGCAACTTGTTTGCTTTGATGGTACATTCGCGTCCGGACCCTTGCGAGGCGCTGAAGCCAGTCCTGAGACGTCTGGGTGTGGACACATTCAGTGTCAGTAGTTGCGAGGAAGCCGCGCATCTGCTGGAACAGACGGAACCGCACCTGCTGTTCACAGACACGACGCTTCCCGATGGTTCCTGGATTGATGTGCTCAATCTCGGGGAAGATGCCCCGGCTCCCATCTGCTTCATCCTGATTGGAAATTCGAAAGGTCCGGAGCTTCGCCAGACGGCTCTCCAATACGGAGCCTTCGATTGTCTAGACTCTCCATTCGATACCGAATCCGTCGCCGAGACCCTCCAGCGAGCGATGCGCTTTGCGCAAGCCAGCAGAGAACGTCGCGCACGTGCTGCCGTCGCTTAGGAACGTTGCACTTGCATGCGCGTGGCCTGGTGAATGCGGCCGATCCGAAATTGATCACCCTCGTGGTCTGACTTCCCTCCGATACACGCCATTGAGAGAACCCGCGGATTGATGGTTGATTGACAACTGTCCCACGCCCAATGTAATGTCCTCTCGCCGGGCCATCGTTTGATGGACTCGACAGAAGTATCCATACGTTCGTGGCGGCGCAATGCTCATAAGGGGGTTCACCATGCGCAGGTCAATCAAAGTTGCGCTCCTTGTTCTATGCGTATTCATCAGTACCACGTACGGTCTTGAAGGCCAGCAGCGGGCTCGATTCGCGCCGTTTGATCTCATTCAATTGACAACGAGCTTGGCAATCCTTATTGCTACGATCATTACTGTCTCGTCGCCTTCCAAAATTGGTGCCGCGAAAAATACAAAACTCTTGATGCGCTGAACAAAGGGCCGGAATCGCCATCCACAACTACGATCCGGAAACTACGCAGCGGCAGAAAATCATCATGGATGGCGAGAGTTATCACGCCGGCGTGTGGTTTGATATTCTCACGCCGAAGACCGCGTACACCCTTCCCACCTACGGCGAGGAGTTTTATGCCGGCCAGCCTGCCGTGACCATGAATCGCCTTGGCAAAGGCGCGGTAATTTATGTTGGTACAGAGCCCCAAGGCACGTCGTTTTATGACCGGCTCGCCGCTCGCGTTGCAGCAAGAGCCGGCGTGGCGCTTGGTCCCAAACTGCCGGCCGGCGTCGAAATGGCGACACGGGAAAAGCCCGGAAAGAAGATCATTTTCCTCCTCAACTACACTGGCCAGCCGCAGTCGGTTCCACTCGGCGAAGCCACGCAGGATGCCCTGACCGGCAAGACCGAGCCGAGCGAAGTCAGTATTCCTGCCTACGACGTCAGGGTGCTGGTCAGGCCTTGAGGGACTTGGAAGCCTGGTAGCAGCGGTCAGCGCTCAGAGCGCCGACCGCGGGTCTTTTCCATTGAAAAAACCACGGTTAAATCCATCCGGGATTTAACCGTGGCGGCCACCGTGATAGCCGGCGGCAGCGAACGCCCTGGGCGAAACAAAAGAGGCCAGCGCGATGGCTGGCCTCCGGGAAAATTTGTGGTTTGCGTTGGCTTCCCTCATTCCTTGGCTTCCTCGATTTCAGTGACGTGAATCGTCATGCTCTGTTCATCCAGGGTGCCCGTAACGGTTACTTTCTTCCCGTTAAACTCCTTGGCCTTTTCCTGATCGTCGAGCTGGTAGGCCTTGTTGTCCTCTCCTTGCAGCACGTATTTGCCTTCGTGCTGGGCAATCTGCCCCGTAAACGTCTGAGTCTCAGCTTCCTCCGCGGTGGCTTGCGCAGGCTCTTCCTCCTGCTGCGCGGTCAGCACGGGGTTGTGAGTAACGGCCACAGACGTCGCCGGAACCGCCCATGCGATAACACCTAAGGCAACCAACATCACAAGCAGATTCAATTTCTTCATGTTTCAAACTCCTTCTGCGCTCACATTCCGCTTTGTCACCCAGCCAGCCTCCGGTCTTCTGCCGGAAGCACGATCGGAATGTAGCTACTGGAGGTTAGACGTAAAAGTCGCGTGGAAGTTAACTCTGCTTTTGGGAAATTATAAGGTTAGGGAAAAGACCCTAAGGCCCGTCCGGGCGTCCAAGCGGAAGCCTCTTATCGTTATGGAATCAACGAAATACGGAGTGCGATTGCTGGTGGATTGGCGATCGGGCGAGGCCGGCCATGTCCTCGATGAACCTGGCCGGCTTTAGCCTTTCAAACTTTCTTGGATGCAGAGGCCTGGATGCGGCCTTGCCGTTTACTTTTTGGTGGTCGTGAACTTAAAGATCGTGACCTCGTGATAAGTCTCTCCGGGTTTGAGTTCGGTGGTAGGAAAGTTCGGGTGGTTGGGCGCATCAGGATAGTGCTGCGTTTCCATGGTGAACCCTGTCCGGAATCCATATGTCCCGCCATCCTTGCCCGGAATGGCGTCGGTGAGGAAATTGCCAGTGTAGAACTGAAGGCCCGGCTGGGTTGTGTAGACTTCCAGCTCGCGGCCCGATTTAGGATCGTAAGCGCGCGCGGCCAGCTCCAGGCCGGGACCCTTGCGGTTCAGGACGAAATTCATGTCATATCCCTTGGCGATCTTCAATTGCTCGTTGTTCTCATTGATGCGCGCGCCGATCGCCGTGGGCTTGAGGAAGTCGAACGGAGTTCCGACAACGCTCTCAATCTTCCCGGTCGGAATCTGTGTGGAATCGACGGGCGTAAACTTGTCGG
>JAKAWN010000661.1 GCA_021827245.1 Acidobacteriota bacterium
AGCACTTCGTCCTCGTACCCGTAGTCAGCCAGCGGAGGATTCTCAAGCCGGCGCGGTGCAGGCCATTGGAGCGGGCCCACATGAAATTGCGAGGGCAGTTTCCATTCCACCCGAGGCGGCTCGCCAGAATCCCCCGGGTTGACCCAATAAATGTGCCAGTCTTTTTCTATCGTGAAATGCAGCCCCACCCGGAACTCATGTCCGGGCCGGATGGAATCCTTTTCAGAGACCAGCGAAACTGTTGCATGAGGGGTGTTGGCGGGCGCAGAGGTAAGCCCAACCGGCTGGAATAAGACGAACCAGCTGATCAAAGCTCGATGGCCATTCCGAAAAATGCGGGATAGCATCGGGCAACCTCAAGCCCATCGGTTCGCAGGTGATGGGTTACAGACCCGGTTCATTCCTCTGCAAAATACCGCTTGTGAAGCTCTTCAAGAGTCATGGGACCACGGCGGATGCTCACGACGGCAAGAGTTCCCTTGGCCTCTTGAACAACCGTCGCGTACACGGTGTCGCCGGCGCGCAGATCCTCGAACTTGAGCGGCTTTCCCTCTTCGTCACGATAGGCTGTCGCAGGTGTCACCTGAACAACCTCAGTCACCTCGGTCGGCAACTTCAGGACAATCTGCTGCTTTTTCGCATCCACCGAAGAGACGATGAAAAAACTCTCGCCACGGCTCTGCAGGCCTTGTGGCGTCTGTGCTCCGGTTATTCCAGTCAGAGCCAGAAGTCCGGTCCACAACATCACCATCCCGGCGAGAACCATTCGGACGCTTGTCTTGGATGTTTTCATGATTGATCCCATCCTGCAAGCCAGCCCTGAAGCAGGCTGACTCGCGCAATTACTCATATCTCAATGCCTCGATCGGGTCCAGGCGAGCAGCCTTCCGCGCAGGATAATAACCGAAGAAGATGCCCACCCCGACGGAAAACACGACAGCGATCAGAACTGATTCCAGCGGAATCTCAGTCGGCCACCGAAGCATGTTCGATACCGCTCTGGACCCCAGGATACCCGCCACCACGCCCACGGCGCCGCCAATTGAACTCAGCACCAGCGCCTCAGCCAGGAACTGATTTTGCACGTCGCCTTCCGTGGCGCCGACCGCCATGCGCACGCCGATTTCGCGGGTCCGTTCGGTCACGGAAACCAGCATGATGTTCATGATCCCGATACCGCCCACGAGCAGAGAAACCGAAGCAATGCTGGCCAGCAGCAAGGTCATCACACGCCCGGACTCGGCTTGAGCTTGCGCCAGATCGTTCGGACTGCGAATGATGAAGTCATCCTCCTGTTCAGCGCGCAGACGATGACGTTCGCGCAGAAGAGCGGCAATCTGCCGCTCGGAAGCGGTGATGGCTGTCTGAGAATTTGCCGAACACATGATGAATTGCAGCCAGTCAATTCCAGCCATCTTCTTCTGCACGGTCGTATAGGGCATCAGAATTCTGTCGTCTTCGTCGCGTCCGAAGGGCGATTGCCCCTTCGCAGAAAGGACTCCGACCACGCGGAACGGAATATTCATAATCCGGACCGTCTTGCCGACCGGATCCTCGTTGCCGAACAAATTCTCCACTACGGTGAGTCCCAGCAGACAAACGTCCGCTGCGGCATCCACATCGTGCTGCGTGAAAACGCTGCCTTCCCTGACCCGCCAGCGCCGGATATCAAGGTATTCGGGTGTAACACCATGGACGGAAGTGAACCAGTTCTGGCCGCCGTAAACCACCTGCCCGCCCGACCTGACTCCGGGCGACACCTTGCTGATGAAGGGGATTTGCTGGGCAATCGCCTTGGCATCCCCAACCGTAAGCGTCTTGGTCGCTTCACTCCCAAGGTGAACCCCGTGCTGGTTGATGCTCCCGGCAGCGATGAACACAATATTGTTTCCAAGATTGCGAATAGCTTCCTGAACCTGGTTGCTCGCTCCCACCCCGATTGCGACAGTGCAGATGACGGCGCCGACACCAATGATGATGCCGAGCATGGTCAGGATGGAACGCATCTTGTTGCGCGCCAGCGCGCGAATTGCCACGCGAAGAACCGCTGCGTAATCCATCAGTTCTCCTCCGTTACTTCATTCTCTTCATTAACTCTGGGAAGGCGGAGCAGCACTTGAGCGGCATCAGCCCTCTCTTCCACCGGCATATCGCGCCGAATCTTGCCATCGCGGAAAAGCACCGTTCGCTTGGCAAAACGCGCGATGTCAGGCTCGTGAGTGACCAGCATGATGGTCAGGCTCTGTTCCAGGTTCAGGCGCTGAAAAATCTCCATGATTTCGACGCTGGTGCGGCTGTCAAGATTTCCCGTAGGCTCGTCCGCCAGAAGAATCGACGGGTTATTGACCAGTGCCCGGGCAATCGCTACGCGCTGTTGTTGTCCGCCGGAGAGTTGCGCGGGATGATGGTCCTCGCGGCCTTCCAGACCCACAATTCGCAGGGCTTCGCGGGCGCGTTCGAGCCGTTTTTCATGCGGTATCGAGGAATAGATCAACGGTAGCTCAACATTTTCCAGCGCTGAAGTTCGCGCGAGAAGGTTGAAGCCCTGAAACACAAATCCAATCTTCCGATTTCGAATGTGCGCCAGCTCCATCTTCGAAAGCTTTGACACATCCTGACCGTCAAGCCAGTACGTGCCCCGTGTCGGACGGTCGAGGCATCCGATAAGGTTCATGAAGGTGGATTTTCCGGAACCCGACGCCCCCATGATGGCCACAAACTCGCCCGCACCGATCTCCAGGGAGATTCCCCGCAAAGCATGCACCTGCACCTCGCCCAGATCGTAAGTCTTGTGCAGGTTCTCGACCTGGATGACAGGCCTTGCTTGTTCACGCTCTACTTCAAGTGCTTGCTTTAGCTGCATGATATCATGCTGCAT
>JAKAWN010000662.1 GCA_021827245.1 Acidobacteriota bacterium
CGTTAGTTAACGGAGCGTCTTCGACCCTCCCCGGCCTTGGCCGGCGCCGCCGAATTCGCCGATTGCGTTGATTAGTTGGCAGATTAGCTGGCAGCTTGACTTAAGTTGCTACACGTGCGAGCATGAGCAAGGCTCGCAGGGCGGTTCAGAGCGGAGCTGCCCTTCGCTTTGGCAGGGGGAGATGGCAATGTTTGGCCGAATGAGCTGGTGATGCTTGCTGCAATCTGCCGTGTGCGGCGGCCAAAGACCGTATTTGAGTTTGGCACGTTCACCGGCCGCACCGCGGCGAGCTTTGCCGCCAACACGCCCGAGGAATCCGTCGTATATACGCTCGATATTCCGCATGACCATCCTAAACTGAAGGAAGTGGGTCAGGAAGAAAAGTACGTGCTCGGCCAAGAAACCCGAAAGCTTTTTGAAGGGACAGGGTACGGGCGCAAGATCCGCCAGATTTGGGCCGACTCGGCCGAGTTCAATGAGGCGACGTTTCAGGGTCAAATGGACTTGGTTTTCATTGACGCATCCCATAGCTATGAGTATGTGACAAACGACACAATGAAGTCGCTTCGGATACTGAAACCCGGCGGCGTCCTCTTGTGGCACGATTATCAGTTCTCGTGGCCCGACGTTGTCCGTTTCTTGAACGAACGCGCCAAGGAGCTCGGGATCGTCCGGATGGCTGGGACGAGCAATGCTGTCGCAATCCTAAGCGACCCGCCGCGCACACTATCGCCCCGCCCCGAGCGAGCCTTGAACGGAGGCGGCGGCTCGTGAGCGAATCGCGGTCAGGCACCTCCGCACGGTAGGGGAATGCCAGCGCTTGCGGGACATGTGTCGGGTCGAGAAGGAATATGCGCGCTATGAGAAGACCACGCGCCCCGTGGTGGGTGAAAGCTGCGATTCAAACGAGCCTTTCCGCTGTGCCCGGAGGGGAGAAGATAAATTACTGGCTCCAGGAGGGTTATGATGTTGATGGAATCTTCCGGCAGGGTCTCGAGACCTACGAATTCGTGCGGCCGCATGTCGGTGCCGACTGGTCCAGTCTCCGTATCTGCGAGGTCGGCGTGGGACGCTTTCCCTGCCAGGCCCTTGTGTTCTGGCTCAAGGGAGCGCGAAACCAAGTCCTGGTGGACATCAGGCCTCTTTTCAACTTCAAGCATTTCGCTACGTTTTTGCAGGCCGCCACGCGGTACGGCTTTGCAGACTCTCTCGGGGAAGTTCGGAAAGTGAGATCCATGGCGGAACTTCTCGAGCGCATGGGTGCCGATTACGAGATTCAACGCGTCGAAACGCTACAGCCGCCGGCGGCCTTCGATCTGGTCCTGACCACCAACGTTCTGGAGCACATCCGGAAGGAGCGGCTGCCTTCTTTCATCAATGACGTCTCGAAGCTGGTGAAACCTGGCGGCCTTTTCTATCATCGCGTGGACTTCGCCGACCACTTCCACCACTTCGACCCGCGCCGCCCCGCCGATGCTCACTACGCAACACCCGACTGGCTGTGGGCGATCATCGGCGAAAACCGCATCCATACGGTTAACCGAGTTCGGCCTGAACAGATGGAAGTTCATCTTCTGGGCACGGGCCTTACAATGATTTCGCGTGACGTCCAGGAGCTCACCGGTAAATATGTGCTTCGGAAGGATGTAGCGATGGGGAGGGCAACGGGCTGCTAGGTAGCGAGGTCCGCTCTCCGCCGAGTTTAGAAGTGACCCTTGGACAGTTCATCAGAGGCAATTCATGCGAAGCCGTTCAATCCATCTTGATTCGAATCCAAGGATATTGATTATCGCCCGGCAAGGCTTGGGCGATGCGCTGTTCTTTTCGCCCACGCTCGAGCGATTGCGATCTCGCCTCCCAGGAGCCAGGATAGACGTCCTCGTTGAGGACGGCGGAGCCGAAGGCATTTTCAGGCATTCCCGCTTGTGCGACTACGTTTATAGAGTTCAGCCTGGTATCCTGGGGTGCGCCTTTCGCCAATTGATTGAGCTCCGGCGCGTGCGCTATCAGGTGGCCCTTGTGGAATTCCCTTCAGGCTATCGCAGCGCGTTGATTGCCCGGCTGCTTGGCATTCCCGTGCGGGTCGGCCACTGCCTGAAAGGCTGGCTCGCGGGGATGCGCCTTTTCCTGACCCACATGCCGAAAGCCGACCTGCGCATCCACAGGACGGTCAACAATCTCAACCTGCTGGGGCCGCTCGGGCTGCATCAGGAGGACAACGACCATGTGAGGATTCAGGTCACGCTGGATCCCGGAAAGCGTGAAGCCGCCGCGCGGTTTCTCGCTGGTCACAAGATCTCCGGAACCCTCGTCGGGATGCACCCCGGTTCGGGACCCCGGGCCGCCGCCGGGCCAGGAACTTCTGCTCCGAGCCGGCAACAGGGCCCGCCTTCAACGGCGCGGGTGATTGTCGAGCGGCGGTGGCCGGCGGAAAAGTATCTCGAACTTGCCCGCCGCATCTGCTCGGGATCGAAAGTGCAAATCCTCGTATTTGGCGTACAGGGGGAGGAGTTGGTAGTCGGAAAGATCACCGAGGGCTTACACGGGCGTGCGACTGCTGTGCTGGGGCTTGACCTGGAATTAGCGGCCGCTCTGATTGAGCGGTGCTCCCTCTTTGTTGCAGGGGATAGCGGACCTCTGCACTTGGCGAACGCGCTCGGCGTTCCAGCCGTAGGGGTTTATGGTCCCACGGATCCGCAGTTCGCTGGCCCATTCAATCCAGGTGGTGAAACCGTCACGCTGGGCATCGAGTGCAGCCCATGCTTCAAATTCAGCCCGTTTTGGCACTGCATCCATGAAACAAACCTTTGCCTTCAGAATCTGGAAGCGCCCGTCGTGTACCGTGCTTGCCAGGCGGTGCTTCAA
>JAKAWN010000115.1:0-10128 GCA_021827245.1 Acidobacteriota bacterium
ACGACCGGGCGGAAAGCGTGAACGTGTGGTCGAGAAACTACATTGAAGTCGACGGAGGCAGGCGCATGGCCAAATTTCCAACGAGCATATCGGCTTGCGCCACGGATAGCCACGCTCCCAAGAGGTCGCCTGCTGAGAGTTGATTTTGCGCTCGTCTGAGGCGACCTGTGGCTTCGGAATAAACGGTGTACGGATCGCTCAAACCGGTCTTCCTTGGGGATGCTCGTCCTGAGGGTTTGCGGGAGGAATCCAGCACAGCCTTATCCTGCTCGAGACCGACTTCCAAGCGCGGCAGCCACATGCGAGTTTGCTGCGCCAGCTTGCGGGCCGACCTGGCATTTTGCGGACCATCGAGGACGCGAGAAACTCTGGTCACGACGTCCACTACCATGGCTAATTCGAGGGAGGACTTTTGCGCGTCTTGCGAGTTTTCCATTTTCTTCTGGTAATTCGCTTGTGCGTAGCCCTGGAGAGTCTTTGCCTGCGCCAGGAAACTTCGGAGTTGTGCACGATAGCGGGAATATTTACCAGTTGCGCTCGCTTGAAAAATATGGAGGTACGCCTGATCGAATCGCGCAAGTTGAGTTTTCAGATTCGAGCGGCTTGGAGTTGGGGTGAGATCCCCGTTCTGCGGTCTCGCCGCCGTAGGAGCAAGTACCGTAGCTGTGCGTCCGATCACCGACCAGGAACCAAAGGCAGCTGCCAGGAGCAGGAAGAAAGCAATCCCAGCCATCCGAGTCCAATGCGATTTTTTCATGCTGGCGTTGATTGCATCACCAGCGGCCGCTTTGACGCTACGTGAACCCCTCGTCGACAGGATGCCCATCGCACATCCCTCCCGCTCCTGATTCAGCCGACCCGATGACCTTTGGCAGCAGACGCTATGCCGGCCCACCCCATCTTACTCGACGGCAGGAACGGGTGAGGGGGGAAATTTTCCGGCCTGGAAGAGAACCAAGCGAACCCGAGGCGACCGTCCGCAATCAATCGCGCGGATATTGACCCGTGTACCATGAGAATCGCGCCCTTAGCGGCTTGGTAGCCTTCCAATCCGCGGCGAAACGGTCATTCGAAGAGCAACGCGTCTCTGAGGTTTCCGCCCTGCGATCGGATCTCATCTCTAGCCTGCGACCGGGATCGATATCAGTAATTCGGCCAAGTCACTGAACTACAAATTATGGGAGTACTGATATGTTTACTGCTTTGTCAATAGAGGCTGAAACAACGTCAAGGCAGAAGTGCCCTTCGGTTTTTCCCGTCCGGTGTTAAACATGGGCCTAGCGGAAAAGGCTGGGTGGCTTTCCTCATCATACGCCCTCATGAAGCCTCCCACGCCAAAAGGACGGTGTGTTCATGTCAGCGTTCCGAGAGAGGCAGTTCAGGCCTGGCATCCGACAAATTTCGAGTGTGTGCGGCAAAACCAGCAAGCGGGTTACTCACCAGATGGCTGTGTTCATGCTCGCCGAGTACATGAGAGAAGATCTATCCATCGTCGCCAACGCGTTTCGAGAAAACCAGGCCGATTTGTTGGGAGGTGCTTTCAATCTGCTGGCTCCCGTCAATGGTCGACTACCGGCTGTTTCGGCGAAGAAGCCGGCCTGGGCCCAGCGGCAGCGATATTCATAGCGGGTTCGGCCTGATGACGATCCCCGGGACCCTCGGAGCGAGACACTAGCGACGTGGCTTGCGCGACCGGCGGACGTGAGCTTTTGATTGGGTTGCTTCCTGTCGTCGAGCCCTAATTGCCTCAAGCATCTCACCCAGGCGTTGCACGCGGAGTGCGAGCAATTGAGCGCGCTTCTCGTAGAGTTCACGGACCTTGGGTCCAGTGGAAGATGGCAAATGTGCCATTTCTTCTAACAGGTCCTTGGACCTTTTTTCGATTTCCTTTTGGAGCCGGGCAATTTTCGCTTCCAAATTGCTCCGTGGCATGAGTCTTTCCTTTCACCTGGGCGGCGCCGCGGCAATGTGACGACGGGGATTTCGGAACGCAAACCCCGCCCTCCGCCGCTCCTATCCCCGTAAACGACGGTACAACTGCTGTTGCGTTCCTGAGATGGACGATCGGCCGAAAGTGGTGGCCAGTGACGATCGATCCCCAAACGGGAATTTTCCTAAATCGCACTACCTTCGTCCAGCGCAAAATAATTAGAAGTTATTGCGAGTAAAGAGCTTTACGTTTTGGCAATATCCCCATGATTACTGGGGAACGGTTGACCCCAAGAACTAGCCTGTTTCTTGCGCTCTCCTTGGTTCCTATTTGTTTCCAATCAGTCAACCGCATCTACCGCAAACAGTTTCTCCGCCTGCTAGTCTACGATAGGCCCGGAACGGTTCGCGAACTCGCCAAGGTAGTTGCCCGCGCGCTCGTATTGAATCCAGAGCCGGTGCTCCAACTCGGGGACCTACCGGTCGATCTGCGGGAACCGGTTCCTGCGCGGCCGGTGAACGAAGGAGAAGAAATGATTCTCGAGGAACTCGAACGCCGCACGATCTACCGCGCCATGGAGAAAACGGGCGGCAACAAGATCGCCGCCGCACAGATGCTCGGGATTGGCAAGACCACTCTTTGTCGGAAGCTCCATCGATACAACCATCGCTCGATCCATGTTCAGGACGCAGTCAAATGACAACCTCGCCACCTGAATTTCGCGAGAGGAGCCGCGGGCGGATGGGGAATCGTTCAGACAAGCGCGAGCATGCGGCTGATGGCTTGGCGGGCTCTCGCTGCGGTTTCTGTGGGGACCTGAACACGATGCACCTCTTCACGCAGCGAACGGAGCACTTTCTCGAGAGTGATCATCTTCATGTACCGGCAGGCGGCATCTTCGCTGGCGGGGTAGTACGACTTTTCCGGAGCCGCCTGTTCGAGCCGGTGGAGGATTCCCGTCTCGGTAGCCACGATGAATTCGGTCGCTGGAGACTGCTGAACGTGGCGAACCATGCCCTCAGTCGAGTGGAAGGATTGTTTTTCGGTTCCTTCCCCGGCGGCGTGGCGATAGAGGAACGACGTCGTGCAACCGCACTCCGGGTGCAGCAGCACTTCCGCGCCGGGGTGTGCCTGCTGCGCGGCGGCGATCTGTGCGCAACGGATTCCCGCGTGCACGTGGCATTCGCCTACCCATAGCCGCATCAAGCGCCCGGTCACCCGCTGGACGTAAGCGCCCAGGTACATGTCCGGGAGAAACAGGATTTCCTTGTCGCGCGGAATCGCCTGAACCACTTTCACCGCGTTGCTCGATGTGCAGCAATAGTCGGACTCCGCTTTGACCTCGGCGGTGGTGTTCACGTAGGAGACAACGACTGCGCCGGGGTTCTGTTGTTTCCACAAGCGGAGTTCGTCGCCCGTGATCGAGTCTGCGAGCGAGCAGCCGGCTTCAGGATCGGGAATCAAAACCTTCGTTTGGGGGCAGAGGATCGATGCGGTTTCCGCCATGAAGTGGACGCCGCAGAACACAATCATCTCCGCCTGGGTGGTTGCGGCCGCCTGTGAAAGGCCCAGGGAATCCCCGACACGGTCCGCGACATCCTGCACTTCCGGCAATTGATAGCTGTGGGCGAGGATCACGGCGTTTTTGCGCCGCTTAAGGTCGCGAATCTGCTCGAGAATCGCGCCGCGGACTGTTTCTGGCGAAGTCATGCCGAAACCACCTCAAGGCTCAGATCCAGCGCCCGAACCGAATGCGTCAGCGCTCCCACCGAGATCCAATCCACGCCGGTTGCCGCCACCTCACGCAGGTTTTCCAGCCGGATACCGCCGGAGGCTTCGACAATCGCCCGGTGACCGACTCGGCGCACCGCTTCCTTCATGGTTTTAGCAGTCATGTTGTCGAGAAGCAGGATATCCGCTCCGGCAGCGAGCGCTTCGTTCACCTCAGCCAAAGTCGTCACCTCGACTTCTACTTGGATGCCGGGCGGAGCATGAAGTCTTCCGCGGCGAACCGCCTCGCCGACGCCGCTGGCGACCCGGATATGGTTATCCTTCAGCAGCACGCCGTCGAACAGGCCGAAGCGGTGATTCGATCCGCCGCCAGCCCGGACGGAATATTTATCGAGGATTCGCAAGCCTGGCGCGGTCTTTCGCGTATCCAGGATTTTGGTCCGATAACCCCGGGTTCGCTCAACGAATCGCCGTGTGAGCGTGGCGATGCCGCTCATCCGCTGCAGGAAGTTCAACGCCACGCGCTCGGCCATCAGGATCGCTTCAAGCCTTCCCCGGAGTTCGACGACGATTTCTCCGCGCCGGACGGGGTCGCCATCGCTCTTCTTCGACTTCCAGGCGAGCCGGGCATCCAACTCGCGGAATGCGAACTCGGCTACAGGCAGGCCCGCTAGAATGCCTTCCTCTTTCGCCACGATGACGGCTCTGGCGGTGCGCCGCTCATCGGCGAAGAGCGCTCGCGAAGTCAGATCTCCAGTGCCGATATCCTCCTCGAGGGCGCGGCGAACGACTTCGCGCACGAGCGACTGGTTCAGAAGCTGACGAATTGCGGATCGCATCTTTGGTTCAGGACGATGTGTTTTAGCCAGCTTGCTTCCTCCTTGGGAGAATCCTCGCGGACGTGGACGCCGCGCGTTTCTGTGCGCAGCAGCGCCGCCTGGGCGATCAGTCGAGCGACTTGGAGGCGATTTCGCCATTCGGACACGGCTTCGAGGGATTGCGCCCAAAGCTCGGCCAGCTCTCTCCACGCCTCGTTCAAACCCGTCTGGCTGCGAACCAAACCAGCACGCTCGGTCAACAGCATCGCCAGTCGCTTGCTATTGGCCTCGTCGCACGGCTGGAGCGGAAGCTCCTGGCTTTTTGGCCAAGCGCCAGAAAGACCGAGTTTCGCTTCTCGAACGGCAGGACCTGCCGCCGCTGTTTCGACGGCGCGATCGGCGAAGACGATGCATTCGAGAAGAGAATTGCTTGCCAAGCGGTTCGCTCCATGAACGCCGGTCGCCGCGACTTCGCCGCAGGCCCAGAGCCCCGCAAGGCTGGTTTGGCCATTCAAGTCGGTGCGAACCCCGCCAATCGTGTAATGGGCGGCAGGCGCGACCGGAATGAGATCGCGCGTCATATCGAATCCGGCTTCGAGGCAGGTTTCGTAAAGGTTCACGAACCGGCTCTTCACGAGATCGGGCGAAAGATGCCTCAGACTGAGAAACACGCAATCCGAGCCAGATTTGCTCATTTCCCGATGGATGGCCGAAGCGACGACGTCTCGCGGTGCCAGTTCGGCCAGTTCGTGATATTCGGGCATGAATCGTCGGCCAGCCGAATCGAGCAGGATGGCGCCTTCGCCTCGCACCGCCTCGCTGATGAGCGGGCTGCGCCCGTCACGCGTTACGAGCGCGGTTGGATGGAACTGAATAAACTCCATATCCGCGATATCGGCTCCGGCGCGGTACGCGAGCGCAACGCCTTCGCCGATGGACGTCGGCGGATTCGTCGTTCGGAAGTAAAGCCCGGCGGCGCCTCCGGTGGCCAAAATCGTGACAGGCGCGACAAAAGCCCGAAGCTGGGCCTCCTTCCGAGCATACGTCAAGGCGCCGTAGCAAACGTCTTCGTCTGCGAGCAAGTCGGCCGCCCACTGGCCGTCGTAGACTCGGATGGCGTCGGTGCACAGCACCCGGCGGGCGAGCGCCGCGACGATCTGCCCTCCGGTCGCGCTCCCACCCGCATGCAGAATGCGTCGGCGGCTGTGCCCACCTTCCCGGCCCAGTTCGAATCCACCTTCGTTGCGATCGAACTCGACACCCAGTTTTTCCAGCTTGTGAATCGATTCCGGCGCTTGACGAACCAGAATCTCCACCGCCCGCTCGTTGCACAAACCGCGGCCGGCTCGCAGGGTGTCTTCCAGATGAAGCAATGTGGAATCGTCCGAAGCAATGGCCGCGGCGATGCCCCCTTGAGCCCAGGCGGAACTGCTGGCCGTCAAGGCGGATTTGGAAACCAGGGCCACTTCGCCATGACGCGCCGCTGCGAGAGAGGCATACAAACCCGCCAATCCGCCGCCGATCACCAGGAAATCCGTTTCCGTCCGAGGGATTTTTGCTACTGCGGTCATCGGCGATGGACTGACTTCATTGCGCTGGGAGTGTGAGGTGAATCTCGCTTTGCTTTCCTTGCCCCTAGATGCATTTTCGCGTGGTGCGGAACCGAGGTCAAGCGCAGTGCTTCATCGATCTTCTCTCGAGGGCAAATCTCCTCTCGGACTGTGCCGTGACACTGCGGCCTTGCGCATCTCCCGCAAGCCGTTACCCTTTCCGCCTTCACTAGGGTCGTGTCGGTGTCTTGCAAAGGACCGCGAGGGCGCCATGAAATTCACCGCGGAACGCTTTGGGTCCGATGGATCAGGCACGCGGCGCAAACTGATAGGATTTCTGCGGTGTGTTCTGAGCGCCGAGCATTCTGCCCCAAGAGCGTGCGTGAAGGGAGACTGGCACCAATCCCGCCGCCGGATGGCCTGCTCGACAAGCTCGCTGATCAGAGGGCTGGTCGGCTGCGACTTGCCGGCGTTTGCTCGAGTCGTACCAATACCGGATTCATAAAACGGCGAGTACGGCTGTGCGATAGGTTTGCGCCCCAAGGAACTGTTATGGTTCGCGG
This sequence comes from Acidobacteriota bacterium, assembly GCA_021827245.1. The sequence continues at coordinate 6,593 of JAKAWN010000115.1, forward strand.
CATGGGCCCGGTGAACAGGAAAGGTGGCAAGTGGCTTTGGGTTCCGTTGACGCTCGTCGGAGTCATGGTGGGAACAGGGCAAGGCTGGGCACAAGCGGCCGTACCGGTTGCTTCGGAACCATGCGCCCAGCAGCAGCAGCGGGTGGTTTCTCGGGCCCCGCTGCATGGCAAGGCGCGTTTTCGGCCGGAAATTCCTCGCGTGCGACGGCACATGTCGCGCGCGATGTTCCGGGCCTGGCTCTTTCTGACCGTAGCCCAGCATGGTGCGGCGTTTTTCGATGCGCGAACGACGCGCGACGCCATCGGCGGCCGTCGGGAGCTTGACCCCGTACTGCGGCCGTTCGCACATTCCGCAGCGCTGTATCCGGTGATGCAAATCGGCCCGCTCGGACTCGATTGGCTGGCCAGACGCATGGCCACCAGCCAGCACAAATGGGTGCGACGCATCTGGTGGTTGCCGCAGGCCGCCGCTACCGCAGGCTTCCTTTGGTCCGGTTTGCACAACTCGTCGCTGCCCAACGTTGGCCTGCGGGCCGCCCCCTGAACGTCCCCGGGCTTCCCCGAGAGCCTCGGAAATCGCCGATCTTCACGTTGTCGCCCGTGATTGGAGGATCAGCGTAAACGCGATTCGTTGATCGAGGAGTGGACACACAGCAAGGGACTTACTCGGGAGCGTGGCGAACGGTTTCGCCAGCCTCAGTTCCTCTTTCTTCTACAATTCTCATCGTTACCCCAGTCACCCTGCCTACGATCCCGGTTTCCGCGGGGAATTCAAAGCGGCGCATTTGCTGGCGGGAGTGTGGACGCGGGATCACGATCAACTGGCCCCGAGTCATCACCTCGCACCAACTGCATGCCTAGCCGTTTCGAAGTTCCGTAAATGCAAGAGGAGGTCAAAAACGCATTGTCCACACTGCCGCGACACCAGAACCGAAGTGGTAACAGCTTGTTATCGCCCGCGCGGCATGCACCAGGCGCGGCACCGACGTTTCTGCAAGCGGCGATCCAGCACGCAAGAACGGGCAGCGTACTGGAATCACATCCACCGGAAGTGGCCTGGATCGGTTCCCACCCCCAAGGAGCCGAGGAAAAACCCAAGGAATGCGTTACGGGGACATTGCGAAGTCGAGCCGTGCCAAGCGGATTTCAGCCAAGCAGGGATCGGCCACCATGTGGATCACATCGTGCCGGCGAGGCTAATCCGGCGATGGAAAGCGAGATATTCAAACCGCAGGGAAGACCTGCAGTGAGTCTGCGGAACCTGCCACGGCTACAAGCTCCAAGCTGACCACAGGCTGTGCCTGGGCGGCAAAATCGGCTACCTGCAGAGCCTTTGCATGCACCAATGTGACTTTGGCAGGGGTTGAGCGTGCGCTGGACATCTACGGGCTCTGATACAAGCGCCGCTGTTCGTGAAACCAGCCAACCGGGCTCAGTCGGGCAAGAAAAGACCCGTCTTGCCAGCCAGAGTCGAAGCAAATTCCCCGGCTGATCCCCGCCTGGGGCGGGTGGTTGCGTGCCCTGGCAGGTCCGCCTGAGCCGCTACTTCTCCGACAATTAACAACGCGGGAGCAGGGTAGCTGGCCGTCTCGTGTAGACTTCCGAGGGTGGTGCGACCGATTTGTTCGAACTCGGTGGCAGCGCCTGAGACAATCGCGCACGGGGTCGCTGCATCGAATCCCGCGTCGATAAGTTGCCGGGCAATCCGACTGTATTCCTCACCCGGCATATACAGGACGACCGTGAGGCCTGGCGGAACCGCTCGATCTTTATACTCGCAGAGCGATTCCGCCGCCCGCCGGCCGGAAAGAAACAGCAGCTTCCCTGCGTATCGGCGATCAGTCAGCGAGATTCGCGCAGCGGCCGCTGCCGCGAGGGCAGCCGTTACTCCAGGCACCACCTCAAAGGGTATTCCCGCCCGGCGCAGAGCTTCGATTTCCTCTCCCGCGCGTCCGAAGATCAAGGGGTCTCCGCCTTTCAGGCGCACGACCAGGCGGCCCGCGATCGCGTGAGCGATCATCAAGGCGTTGATCTCCTCCTGGCAAATCAGCTTTTTCCTGCGGCGTTTACCCACATTTTTCACGACCGCTGATGCGGGGATCCACGAGAGAATATCCTGCGTCACCAAGTCGTCGTGCAAGACGACGTTAGATTCGCGAAGCACGCGAAGTGCTTTTACCGTCAGCAATTCGGGATCGCCCGGCCCCGCCCCGACCAGATACACCTTCCTCATCATAACCTCCCTCTCAGGCTGGCGATAGCTTTTCGCGTGGCAAAGCCAACCCAGGGAAGTTGCGAAGCCAGGCGATGCAGGCGGCGCCGGCGCTGAGAGCGAGTCATGGGTCGAGCCATGAGCTTGTCTCGCTCGGTACCGAGCCAGTGCACCCAAGCGCCGTATTCCAGACTGAACTGCCGCTCAAACTGTTTGCGGAGCCTCTGGGCGAGAGCCGGGCTTTTTCCGCCGGTCGATAGCGCGATTTGAAAGTCGCCTCGCCGCACTGTCGCCGGATAGTAAAAATCGCAATGCGGGGGATCGTCTACAGCATTGCAGAAGATATGGAGGACGCGCGAGGCTTGGTAAATTCGTTCGCGGAGCTTCTGCGACGGGGTAGCCACAACCACCAGTGTTACGCCGCGCAAATCGGCGAGGCGAAACAGGCGTTGATGCCAAGTGATTTTTCCCCGGCGCGCCCAGGCAGCGATGGTTCGGGTTACGCGAGGAGCGATAACCAGAACGTCGCCGCCAGCCCCGCGAAGTCCTTCGATCTTGCCCTCGGCCATTCGGCCACCGCCGACGACGAGGCACCGCCTTCCCTCCAGCTTCAGAAAAATCGGGAAGAGAGGGGGGCGCTGGCCGTCGAAGCCCGTTCCTTGATCACCCCTTTCTTGGCCGCTCAGGCTCGTTTTCGACGCAGCTCCGCAAAGACCCAAGCTGATCCCAAAACGTTTCTGCGCCGGTTGATCTTCATGGGTTGTCAACGGGGCAGGGGCTGCGATCCTCTCCAGGCTCAGGAGGTCTTGTTGCCCACCGAGCCTGATTTCGCCTTCCGCCCGTGATTTTGTGCGCGATCGAGATCTCCAGCGCATTACGTGGCGCACTCCCCGCGGCCCAGCTTGAGCGAATAGGTTTCGCGATCTCCCCAGTCGACGTAGAAGTCCGCTTCTTGGTCGCCCACGGCGGCGTAACGGCCCAGGTGTTCGAGGATCACGGCATTCGAGGTCCGCTCAGCCCAATCGCCAAATGTTTCGCCATTCCATCGAGTGTGCTGATAGAGGTTGAGCAAGGACCGCAGGGCGGCGGGAATCCTCCGAGCGGGAAGTGGCATCACCTGGCGCGCGAAACGAACGCCGTCCCGAGCGACGCGCCCGGCGAGCATCAATTGGTAGTAGGGTGCCTGCCGGTCTTCCACTTTGCGCGCGTTGCCATAGAGACCGATCTCCGCGATGTGGTGATGGCCGCAGGAGTTGGGACAGCCGCTGATCTTGACGCGGATTTTCTGAATTTCCGGATCGGTTTCGTGGGCAAACTCCTCCGC
>JAKAWN010000115.1:10138-16393 GCA_021827245.1 Acidobacteriota bacterium
TGATGCCCAGGTTGCAGGTGGTCGCGCCAGGGCAGGCGTTGACGTCGGCGATCGTGCGGGCACCGGGTGTCACAAGGTCAAGCGCCCGAAGTTCGCGATAGATCTCGGCTGCATGATGGAGCGGTGTCCACGGCAGGATCATGTCCTGGGAAATCGCAATGCGAATCACCGAGAGAGAGAATTTCTCGATCAAGCTCGCCAAACCCAATAACTGGCGAGTCAGAACGGTTCCGGCCTTCAGCTTGATCCAGATAATCCCGAATCCGGGCTGCCGCTGCGGCTCGAGGTTGTGACGGAGCCAGCGTTCGTAGTCTTCGCCTTCTCCATTCAACCCAGATGAGGAAGGCGTCAGTGGGACCAGCGAGGGCAGGGGCGGTGGCGGCACGGTGAAAACTTCCGCGGGCGTTGTCACCTCGGCGCGCTTCGCCGCCACCAATCGTTTGAATTCCTCGATACCCTTTTCACGAAGGACGAATTTCATTCTCGCCTTGTGCTTGTTCCCGCGATTGCCGTGCTCGTTGAAGACGTGGAGAATGGCATCCAGAGTGGGGAAAAGTTCTTCTTCAGGCAGGAATTCGGCGAAGACTTGAGCTTCGGTCGGCAAACTACCCAAGCCACCGCCGACGAGCACGTGGAAGCCCTTTCTCGCCGTACCGTTTGATCCGCGCAAGCGAGCGATCAAGCCGATGTCGTGGATCGCAGCCGCAGCGCAATTTCCGTCGTCCTCACATCCGGAAAAGGCGATCTTGAATTTGCGGGGAAGATCGGGAAATTCCGGATGACGCAGGAAGAATCGCGTGGTGGCGAGCGCGTAGGGAGTGACGTCAAAGGACTCGTGCCGGCACAACCCAGCCAGTGGGCAGCTGGTCACGTTACGAACGGTGTTGCCGCACGCTTCGCGGGTAGTGAGGCCGCAGGCGGCCAGCCTGCGCATAATTGCCGGGACATGCCCCATCCGGACGAAGTGAAATTGGCAGTTTTCCCGAGTGGTAACGTGCCCGCGGCCGGTCGAAAACTCCTCGGCGATGCCGGCAAGCGCGCGAAGCTGCTGGGGATTCAAAAGTCCCGAAGGAATCTTGACTCTCACCATTTGGAAGCCGGACTGGCGCTGTCCGTAGATGCCGTGTTTCAGTCGGAACGGGCGGAACTCCTCTTCGGTAATCTCGCCGCACCTGAGCCGTTCGGCGAGAAGTTCAAAAGCGAGGATTTCCTGCTCAATCGCGCCAGGGGAATGCCGAGCCGCAACTTCGGTCTCGATCACAGGAGCCTCCAAAGAACATAGGAATTCCCAATCTCCTGGCGACCGATTTCCGGCTTCGAACTGGAGTTGCTTTTCTTAGGAAGGAAACTCGCGCCAGAAGACGTTTGGGTACACTAGCGACAGCAACACATGAAAAACTGCGTCTTCGGGCAAGAGAACAACATAGGCGGCCATGATATCCGCGGAAGGTTCAGCGGTCAAGAAAACTTTCGCAGAAAGCTTTGGCAAGAGGACGCGCGAAAGGGTCTCGCCAGATCAGAAGCGGCTGAAACGCCTGGGGAGCGGCAAGCGACTATCGGGAACGAAGCCCCTACGGAAATCACCGGGAAAGCCTTCCGTACCGACTCCGACAACGGACGGGCGCCTGTCTTGAACCACGGGGAGCGGACGGCCCGGCCGGGCGAACGAAATTCAATCAGAAATCCGGCGCGCAGTTTCGCCGGCCTCCGTCGGTCTTTCCTCGACAATTCGCATCGTGACCCCAGTCACCCGACCGACGATTTCGGCTTCCGATGGATACTCAAAGCGCCGCACGTCTTGATGGGAATGAGGGTGCGGAATCACGATCAACTGGCCGCGGCCGATTTGGCACCAACTACAAATGTAGCCGTTTCGAAGTTCTACAAAATATATGGGACGGTCGAATTCGGTGTTCCATTTCTCGCCACTGATTCTCCTTTGGTCGGGATCGATTTGCACTAGGGAGCCAGGCCGGATCAGGGGGTAAAGGGTGAAGTCCCCGAGGCCGATGTAGCCGTAAACGGATTTGCGTAGGTCGAGATGTTGCAAGAGGGCGACAGGGATTTCATCCCACTTGTCCACGACGCGCGAGAGCAGATTGGTGCGTTCCAGCTGAAACTCGGGCTTGAACCGAACGGGGATGGACACTTTGGCTACTTCCGCGTCCCCATCGGCCTCGAGGAGGTGCGTCCGCGGCACCCCAATCGAAGCACGAACGCGGCCCAGATGTATTAGTCAAGAGGGATTCCTGACAGCTTGAGAGTGCCGAGCGAGTTCTTGAACTCGCTCGGCTGGAGTCTTGCCTTTCAGCGCCAGATGAGGACGCCGCTCGTTGTACTCCTTCTCCCAACGCTTCAGCTTGCGGGCCAGTTCCTTCCGACTTCCAAAATGCTTCCCCCGATAAAACTCCTCGGCGTCGGTCTTGTGACTTCGCTCGACTTTCCCGTTGACTTCAGGGCATGCGGGCGGGATATGGCGATGAGCAATGCCCATGTCCGCAAGATGCCAGGTGAACAGGGACCCAAAGGAGGAGTCGTTGTCGGTTTGGATGCGCTGGATCGCGAAGGGCAAGCGGCGACGAACCTCATCGAGGAAAGCCACCGCGGAACGCGTGTTGTTGTGGTCATAGATGCGCAGAACGCGGTAGCGCGTCGCTTCGTCGATCGCCGTGAACTGGTAGAAGCGTTGGCGAGCTCGGCCGACCCGGGGAACGAATTTCACATCGACCTGGACAGACTGTCCTGGAGTCGGCAGTGGTCCCTCCGCCTGGGGCTTGGGCCCAGGGCGGTACCGCTTCAGGGAAACACGCCCGACGTGATGGCGGCGGAAGATCTTCAGGATGGTCGTCGGCGAGACGTAGACCTGGTAGTGGCGTTGGAGATAGAGACTCATGCGCACGGCCCCGTAGCGGCGTTCCTCGCGGATGCGCAGGATCAGCGCAATGACTTCGGGAGGAATACGATAGCGAATCCTGGAAGGCCTGCGGGACCGGTCCCGCAGGCCTTCCCTGCCGTTCTTCTCGAACCGGCGGAGCCAAATGTAGGACTGCGCGCGAGAGATGCCAAAGAACCGGCAGGTCTGGCTCACGTTGTGAGAGATCTTCTGGGCGTGTTGCAGCATGCGGAACCGGGTCTTGACCTTGCGGGCTTGCTCCTGCTCGAAAAGTGGACGCTTCATTCCGGACCTCCTCTTGAGGGTGGTCAGCATACCCCACCTGTCCGGAATGTCTATTAGCAGCTACAAGGGCGTGGGGCGTAACGCATGTTGCGATGGAAGCCACTAGCGTTTATATGTCCTTATGTTGACAAAATGGCACCGAATGTCAACACTGGAATCACAATGACAGATTCTGCAAAGAGAGAAAGGGTCCTTACGGCAGCGGGGAGAGTGTTCCTGAGGTATGGTTTCAAGCGGGCAACAATGGGGAAGATCGCGAAAGTGGCACACATTTCCAGACCTGCGATTTACCTCATTTTCCCTTCCAAAGAGGAAGCTTTTACTGCAGTCCTCGATCAGGTATTGAGACGAATGCTCGAACAAATTCGTCAAGGGATCGACGGTTTCCCCGACATACGAGGGAAACTGCTCTTTGCCTTCGATGTGTGGTATGCCTGTCCGTTCGAACTGATGCAAGCGTCACCTGACACAAAGAATCTCTATGACACCCAGTATGGGTTCGCTGAGGAAGTCACGACAATGGCTCTCAGTGTATTCGCTAGGCTCGTGGCCGACTTATTAGAGTCACAGGTCGAAAAGCAGGCGAGAGTGGAGTTATCTTCCGGCCAGATCGCAGAGGTGCTCACAGGTGCGATAGCCGGGTTCAAGAACACGGCGAAGACGCCGAAGGAGCTACGTCACCTGATCGGCAATCTAATCACAGTGGTTCTGGCGAGTCTTGAGGAGGGCGGTTCGCCCGTCGATTCCGCCCCAGCAGTTGCTACTGGTGCGGCCTTTGCGGATGCTCCATCCCCGCCGGAGCCGCAGGAATGCTGATTGCTGTTGCTGCGGAGTTCTGATCGACTGCACCGGAACCCACCCTCGGCGTGGGCTTGATTGTGAGCTCGATGCCCCACGACGAGCACTACTTTTCGATCGGCACCAAGGAAGGGAAGGTGATGGCGGTCCAAGCGGACAAACACGACTACAAGCAGATTGCGGGAAGGCTTCAAAATTCCACTGGTGTCCCGATTCGAGTCACGGCAAAAGACGCTCACTACTTGGATGGCTTCAATCTGAAGGTCGAGAGCATTTCATCGAAATAACCTTGCCGGCCAATCATCGCGACTCCCGTGTCGCAGGGGAAGGGAGGGGGTCACAGACGTCGGAGTGCGTGACCCCCGGACCAGGAACAGCATTCATTGACTCGAAACGCTATTACAGTGTGCGGTTGTCATCAAGCTGTTGTGCGGAACGAGCAATACCGGAACTGGGGAGGACTGCGACTTCGGCTGCCTGGTGTACAGGCTGTCGCAAGGGGAACTCACGCGATGAAGAAGCTTGTGCTTGGCCTGCTTTTGGCCTCCGCGTTGATCGTACTCTCGTGCTCGCAAAGACAAACGGACATGTCTGTCTATCGCGGCTGCCCCATGCAAGGTGATGTCCGCGCTTTCGGCGGCCCTGCGAGCAAGATGCCACGAATCGATTCAGAGGATGCACGCCGGACGGCTGCGCCGTGCTCTCACGCGCGGCAGGGCGCCAATTCGAGGCCATCGGACATGGATGCCAGAGTAGTCAGCAATCGACAGCGGCGAAATCCTCGTCCTGGTCCCTGCACCTGTCACCGCACGGGGCGTCCGGCACGCCAGTCTCCCGGTAGGCCCAGGGCGCGTCCCATACCCGCAGCAGGAAGCACCAAATTTCTTCTCGGAGTTTCGGCCCAAAGTTGACGCGGAAGCCCTGTCCAAGGTTTTCGATCAGCGTCTTGAGAAGCCGGTACTCTTCCTTGTAGCTCAGCGGGCAGTCGGAGCTGAAGTAGCGGAAGTTTCTCCGGCCTTTGCTGAGGAGCACGTTCGCCCTCCCGTAGCTAGGGTGTTCGCCTAGGTCGTGTCCCAGGTCGGACTTCTGGTGAAATCTTGCGTCGGCCTTCCATTCAAACCGGGTGCCGTCCCAGCGGTAAATGCAATCCGGCCTCGCGGCGTATCGCCGCTGTGTGAAATATTTCTTACCGTGCAGGTTCTTCGTGACCCTAGCTGCATAGACCAAGCAGTTGTCCCTGTACAGGGAGTTGGCTGCGAAGCCAAGAATTGTGTCTCCGCGTCCTGCGGCAGAGCGGATGGCAGGCTTGCAGATAGCGAGGGAGAGCAAGTTGTCGCGCACGCAAGGCGCGCCGCCGTCGTCCGTGGTCATTTTGTAGATGAAGACCTTGCGATTCTCCTCCATAATTTCCCTTTCAGAATGCTGGGCAGCGGCAGTATCACCACTTCAGCTGGTTCACAACCACAATTGTGCACTCCAGACAGCAAGTGACCATCCGGTCGCCCACGGGCTGCCTTCGGGCTTGGGGAAACCTGTGCCCTCGGCCATTTCTCAGACAATCTTTCCGACACCTCGCTCACTTCCGGATTACACGATATGTTCTCCACTGCGGGTCTCGGAGAGCGAACGAAGCCAGGCAAGACCACTCCGGTACAAATCGAGGATTCGTGGAGCAGAGGCCCGCCGGCGCGTTGAATCACACAATACCTTGAAGGCACTCGCCCGCGGCCGTCGGCTAACGTCATACCTCGGCTACTGACCCGAAGACGAATGGTGCCCCGAACTGTTTGAGTTCGGCGGAGAATCCAAGATCGGCCCATGTGATGTTTCCGTTATTTCCCGAAGCGTTCCGAATGTCACCAGCTTCGGCGAATAGTACGGAAGCCCTTCGTCAACGGGTTTCGGTGCGGTGGTTCGTCCCAAGTGTGAAAGACTGCCGGTGCTTTGCCGCGAGGAACTATGACGATTTTGGGGGGACAGCATACGGTTTTCCCACTAAAACACACGAAGCTACATGGAGGGTGCGACCCGCACAAGAGAGAAGGAGAGGCGAATGGCACGTTTGTTTCAATACCCTGAAGGCTAGAGCGCATCTCATAAATGCCTCAAGAGGATGATGAGGCAGCCGAGTTGGAGCATGGCCAGGAAGTTGGCCTCGTGAAACTCCCAGCGAGTGACGAGGCGGCGGAAATTATGCAGCCAAGCGAACAATCGTTCGATCTTCCAGCGGCGGCAGTAGCGCCGCAGTTCCCGGCCATCCTGGGTCTTGTCCCGGCGAT
>JAKAWN010000116.1 GCA_021827245.1 Acidobacteriota bacterium
ACTCTCGTCAGGCCAAGTGGGGGAGTGGCCGTTGTGTTCTCACGTTGCCGTCCCTCAAGCAAGCAGTCCCGAAAGAACGCCGTCTGGTTTGTGGCCTCCCTCTCGCTGTGCTCTATGAGAAGGTCGCAGAGCTCCGCGTAGGTCATCAGCCAGTAAGGAATCTCCAGCTCGCGGGCATCCACGTGCCGGACGATGGCATCCCCGAATGCGTAGGAGTGCATCCCGTCGGATCTCTTCCAGCAATACTCGCCGTGTAAGTCAAGAATGATGATGTGGGCCCTTGGCATCACGGCGACGGTCTTCTGCACAATGGAAGCGACCGTCCATGACTTTCCCGACCCGGTCTGCCCCAGGATGGCAGAGTGTCGACCGAACAAGTTCGTGGGGTCCAGACAGACCTTCAGCGAGGGGTGCGATGCAAGCGTGCCCACCGCGAGGCCCTTCGACTGGAAGCGGTCGAACATCTTGGCGACGTCGGTTGAGCCGATCGCGTGGACTTCCGCCCCTGTAGTCGGGTACCGCACGACGCCGCGCTCGAACTGGCCGTCCCCGATGATCGAGCCGACGGGCGTGAGTCGGGCGATTCGTTTTGCGAAGGGCAATCTCGCGGTATCGTCGCCGGGCGTCTCGATAGTTGGCGCAGCAAGCGCTTCCTGTTCGGTCATGCGAGTCACAACAGCGATCAGGTGAATATCGTTTTGCTTGATGGCGACGTACGAGCCAAGCTGTCCGACCAAAACGTCCTCATCGCCGATAGTAACGGTCGGCGCGTGCCCCTGTTCGTCCTCGACCAAGGTCGCCATGAGGAGATTTCCTTGGACATCGACGAGGTGGCCGATCACTGTGTTGGGGTTATCGGACATCGATCAGACCTCCTTGCATATCCTCTCAAAACGCCAAAGATCGGAATGGCCGGGTCCCTCTGTCCCTTTCAGCGAGCACCGCGTCTCCGTCACCACAACCACGTTCGCCTTGGTGCTCCAACGATTCCAGGCACCGTTGGACAGCGCCTTCGTAAAGACGAGCAGGGTGAAATCCGTCCTCGCCAGTGCGGCCTCAATGACGGCGTTGACGTGTTCGTCGGAGAGGCCATAGCCGAAGCATGCCAAGCGGTTGATCGGAGTCGCGTTGAGGCCCAAGCACCCGCGGAAGGTGGACCACAGTGCTGCATACGGCGGGAGCATCGTATCGGTCGCCTTCCTCCTCTGCGGGGGCACCATTAATCGCTTTGTGCCTGTCGGCGGTACCGACCCGTATGCGCAGCGCCGCACTCCGCGTTGAGGGCATTCGTACCACCCGAGGGAGCCGTGAAGCTTCAAGACGTGAATCGGCTTAACAGTCTCGTCGAACTGGCGCCCCTTATGCGTACCGCGAATCCGCCCGACGCGCTCCTCGAACACAGCTGGATCGAAAAAGGCGTGCTCCACGCCGAGGAATCCGTCCGCTACCCGGACCTTGGCGGCCTCAGCCGCGCGTTCAACCAGCGGGTCGTAGTTTAGGTTGAACACCTTTACGCACGGGTCCGCGCGATGGGACAAGCGACGCACGAACTCAATATGCAGGTCGAGACTCGGGCTCTTGGAGAGAAATAGGTCCGCGATTGCTGCCGTGACCAGATGACGATACGGCGTGTCCATTGCCCCGCCATCGTCGAGGAGGTCGAGGGCATCCTCGATCCCCGCCGCGCCGCCGTCAAGTTTGGCCTGAATCTCGGCTCGTTTCTGCGCGTCGGGAATCCGATCTCTTATGAGATCCCAAAGCTCGGAGGCAAGTGGATATCCCGCGTTGTCCAGGTATGACGAACCAGCCCCGAGAAGGTAGCCGACGCGCTGAGCCCTCAGTTGCTCTGCGACCTTCGCCTCAAGACTGCATGTGAAGTCAGCCGCTACTGTCATGTACTTCTGCGCCTAACTCACGTTTAGGCTGACTTGGATAAAAGCGGTTCTGGCCAGCCTAAGACCAAACCGCTGGTGGCGAGCCGTGGCGGCAACTGCTTCTGCTGCGGCGATGCTGATGCCTCGATTAGACTGCCGCTTTACGAGGGTCTTAAGGTATGTCTACAGGAGGGTAAAGTCAAGCGGTGAAGAAAATTTACAGCACCTTGCCACCTCGCCGAGGTATTTGCGCGCTTTGGGTACTGGCGAATACTGCCTCTCATCGGAAATGCCGGATAGCTCCCCTGTGACGCCGTAGTGGTTACTGGTAGAGTCCGCCGCGGGTTACTGGCAATGAGCGCTCTTGCCGCGCCCAGTCAGGCGCTCAAAGCTGGCTGACAACTTCGATGGCCTTTCCCATCTGCGTATCCCGGCCTTTTATCAGGGCTTCGTAAGAGAGTTCGACCGGGTGCTCTGGCTCGACTCCCCTGCCTTCGAGAAGAGTTCCTTGCCATGTAAAGTAGCCAGCAGTAGGTAAACCCAGGACGAAGCCGTGGCCAACTTTGAATGCCCCGCCACTGAGAAGCCGGCCCGGGGTTTTCGTTCCCACGATGGTCGCAAGGTGGTTTTCCTGCGCGAAACCTGCCAGCATCTCTGCGGCGCTCGCGCTGTGCTGATTCACGAGAATTACCACCCGCCCGTGGAACGACCGAGGACCTAGCCCCTCCGTGACTACCACAATCGATTTATCAATCAGGCCGTAGCGTATGATCAAACCGAGCAAGGCAATTTTGCGAGAGGGTATCTTGCCGAACCGTGTCAACTCTTCACGGCGGTAACCTTTGGCGGCTCGCTTCTTTGTGAGACTGTATCCGACGGGACGTTTGCCCGGCGTCAGGTAGCTCATCAACCGAAGCCCACCTATTCCGCCGCCCGTGTTTCCTCGCAGATCGACAATCAGGCGGGTGTAATCCCGTAAATCCGTCACTGCGCTGTCAATGTCGTGGGCCAAGTCAATGCCGATGGCTCCCGTGAACATCGTGATCTTCATGAGGCCGATGTTCCCCGGAAGCCTCGACCAGGCAAGCGGCCGGGGCTGGTTGATGGGCCGCTTCTTGGATTTCGGCGCCGGAACGTCCACGCGCATTGGAGTTCGCTCGCCGCTTCTTCGCTGGACGATGATATTGGTCGTTTCTGCGACCCGAAAGATGGGAGCCTGCGGAGGCAGAATCGGTTCGCCGTTTAGCTCCAGCAGTACGTCTCCGGGCTCAAGACCAGCAGCGTGAGCAGCGCCGCCTTCGTGAACGTCCTGGAACATCCAGTGCTCGCTTCCATTCAATGAAACCCTCTGAAAAGTCGCGCTGATCGAAAAGCGCGCTGGAACCTTGCGGAGGCTTTTGTGAAAGAAGCCCGTGTGGCTAGTCTTGAGTTCGGCGAGGAGCTCCTGAACTTCGGTTTCATAGCGTTCAATCGTTTCAGCCTCCAGAATGCGGGCCTGACGACTTTCCACTAAGGCGGGCCAGCTTGCACCGTTGAGGGCGGGATTAAAATGTTTTCTCTCAACCAGACGGCACACTTTATCAAAAACGTTCTGACGTATGTTCAAAGGAATGGTTGTCATTTGGATAAAGTAATCGGCTCGGAGCCGTCTCCTGTGAGGGTGAAGCCGGCCCAATAGACCGGCGCGCGTTTGCCCAACTGCTTAAGCATGTCCAGCTTCGCATCGCGCAGCGCAGTCGCCTTGCCTTCACCCTGGCCGAGATGGGTATAGAAGTGCTTCATCAAGTCCGCCGTGGAATCATCGTCCACTTTCCAGAGCGCCGCCACCACGCTCTTCGCCCCGGCCATCAGAAATGCCTGGACAAGGCTGTTGTCACCCTCTTCACCCTCCGGCTTTCCTTTAGCTGTATCACAGGCAGAAAGTGTTACAAGATCTGCGCTCAGAGTCAATCGGGCAATCTCGCGCCCTTGCAGCAGCCCGTCGTCCTTGGAATGAGGATCGCGGCCGAGAACCAAGGCGGAACGCTCCGGGTAACGGGGCAAGGAGAATGCGTGAACGGCAAAGTGAATGATCTTGAAATTGCTTAGCGGCTCACGCTTGAACGCCGTTTTCGTGGCGCCTTTTCCCATCAATAGGACCGATCCAGGCTGACCCAGCGCCCGGCTCGCGTCGATAATTTCCTGTCGAGTAGCCGGCAGATTGCCGAGGTGACCGCCTGCCAAGTCGTCTAGGCCGCGCTCAATAGACGATAAGATGTGACCGGTCATCGTGCTGGCCGCCACGACCGGCGGCTGATAGGGGACATCGCCAACACCCAGAAAGGCCATTTGGGGAGCAGCATTGCGATGCAACGTTCTGAGGAAGTAAAGCGTGGTTGCCGACGGCGCGTAGAAGACAACATGCGAGCGAAGCAGATAGTCTCCGGCAGCGTTTCGAAGGGCCTCGTAAGGCAGCCTGTTCAACTCCCCATCAGGGACGATGATCAGCTGCGTGGCTCGAAAAGCTTTCGGGATGGGCCCAATAAGAATGGTGTAAAGCTTTGCCTCGATCTGCGCCGCACGCTCCTGTGTCTTCACGCTGGACAAGTAATCTTGAACCAGCGCATCAATCTGCTTTCGGCCCGCGGGAAGCGCAATGATGCGGACGTCGTTGTGCGTGACTGCGAGGCAGAAGGAATGCGGGTCCGCAAGGACATATTCCAGCAATGATTCATCGGGCTGGAGAATTTTCTGGAATTCGGGCAGCGGGATGCGATCCGTCGAGACGAGGTGCAAGGCCGGCTCGGTCGATTCCTGGCTATATGCAAGCCGTTCTTCAGCTTCGAGCAGGTTGTCGAGCAGCTTTGTTCTCCCCTGCACATCGTCGGACCGCATCAATTGCAATTGAAGCGTGGCCATCTGGCTTTCCAGAGCGCGCTCGGTGGGTGTTTCGTGTGTATTGACCGGGTGGTTGAGCAGCATGTCTGCCGACGTCCTCCCCCGCGCACGCTCGATGATAGTGAAGGCAGTTGCTGTCTCGTTCTGTCGTGCGGCCAGCGTAAAATCACCTAGATATATCGAGCTCATCGCGCTCAGCAGCGAGCTTTCGGTGTACGGTCCCGGGGAGCGGGCCAGCATGCCGTCCACCACGTCCTCCGCCTGCTCGTAGAGCGCGTGCGCCTGGGCCACATGGCCGGTCTGGGCTTTCAGCTGCGCGAGCGCCTCCAGGTTTCTTGGCAGAAAGTACTGGTCGCCCACCTTGCGGCTGGCGTCAATGCCTTGTAGCAGAGCTGCTTGCGCTTCCGGCAGCCGCCCCTCATCTCGGTAAATAGACGCAAGGTCATAGAGTGCTTCCGAGGCCATGCGGTAATAGCGCATCCCGATAGCAACTTTGCTCCCCTCTTCGATGTATGTGGCTGCACGGTCGCGGTCGCCCGTCTTGAGCGCCACCTCGCCAAGCAGCAGATCGATCTGGGCTGCATGGCCGGCATATGATTCCCTATTGGCTTCCCGCAGCGCGCTTTCAAGCAAGGTGTTGGCCTCCGCTGTCCGGTGGAGCGCCACCAGCACCTTCGCCTTGCCTTCGTATGCCATAAAGGGAAAACCTATGTCCGGTGTTGCGCGAGCCAGGCTGATGGCTTTGTTGAAGCAGCCCATCGCCTCCGCCTCCCGGTTGATTTCCCTGAGTCCGTCACCCGCAAGTTCCACGTAGCGGATTTCGCCCCCAACATCGCCCGTCGCCCGCGCCGTGAAGAACGCCTTCCCGACCATGAGCGAGGCGCGCTTGGGGTTTCCTGCCAGGAATGCCAATAAGCCAAGCTCGCCGGTCGCCCGATTCGCCCAGCCGTTTTCGCCCAACTGCAGGGCTAATGGTCGTGCTTCCTTCCAATCCTGCCGGGCGGCGGTAGTGTCGATTTCAATGTCCGTGTTTCCCTTGGAAACGAGACACCAGAGCCGAAGGCGAGGGTGCTGCTGGACGAGCGGTGTCCGAAGCTCGCCTGCGAGAAAATTCGAGATGTCAATAAACGACATCCCTTCAGCTTGCGAGCGGATGTAACCGACTTGGGCGTAGAGAGCGTCGCGGGCGTCTCCATTTTTCGTGAAGAGTTTCTGCGCCCGATGATAGAGCGGCCCGGCTTTTGGCCAGTTCAACAGCCAGGAAAGGTGATTTGCGGCGGAGAGCATTTGCTTCGGATTGTCATGATTGAGTATCGCGGCGACATCTGTTTTGGGAGAAGAGTCGAGAAAAAAGGGGCCGCGAACGAGCCAGACGAGGAACAAGATGGCCACGAAAATGAGGCCACCAAGAGTGCCGAGGACAACCCGTTTGACCGGCGCCTTCATACTCCACCACCGTGCCTGCCATCATACGGCGGGGCGAGACAGGTTTCAACGGCTCGTCACCCGCCGCCGGTCACACGCGCTGGTGGATAACCATCCGCAGGCCTCCAGGCTGTGGTGCTCAGGGGCTACGGCCAGCGGAATCAATCCATCCAATGCGGTCTGCATAGCCCGTCCGCACCTTGAACCGCTCTATTCACCATTCCGTAAGCGAGAACTCAATTCCAATCCAAGGAGGAACTATCGTGTTTAGTGAACTCATGCCCCTTCTCGCGCGACGCACCGTGTTAATCACGGTGGCGCGTGAGAATGATACCACCCTGCGCGTGAACGTTTTGCCAAAGCGCGCAAACGACAGTGAAGACATTGCCATCACGACGCCGCTCAGTTTTGCGGGCACGCCGGAGGAGCTTGACCGCGATTTCGCCCGCGAACTCGCGGCTTACGTTGACGCCCACCAGCGCCTGGGCAGCACCCTGGCCGAGGCGAAAGCGGTAATGGAAGCCGCGGCCAAGGCAGCCCAGGAAGAAGCGAAACGCAAGGCAGAAGAAAGACGCAAAAGCAAGGCGCCCAGTTCCTCATCGGCCTCAACGCCTTCCGATCAGCCGGCCGCGACTGTTCCGGCAGACTCCGCGCAGCCTAGCACCACCGGCCTGTTTGGAACCGCCGAATCTGTTCAACCCCAGCAAGGAGGTCTGCGACTGTGAAGATCACCCCTGCCGTTCGTGAATTTTCGTACATGGGATTGAAGCTCCCGGATATTAATCCGGCCCTTACACCCGAAGAAATAAAATCAGCTTATGCAACCCAATATCCCGAGCTTGCTACCGCTGCCATCAACGGCCCCGAAGCGGTGGGCGACAAACTGAAGTATGACTTCGTGCGGGCTATCGGCGCGAAAGGCTGAGGCCATGCAGAAGCCGAACAATCCATCGAATCTGACGCGGGAGGCGGTCCTTGCCGAACTTGCCGATCTGGCAGAGGGCCGCCACCCGGATTGTCAGACTGTGACGGCGAGATTTATGCGGAGCGAGGAATGGAAGCAAGCCTCCATAATTTTGCGAAGTGCGATTCAGGCGGAATCCTGCCACCGCAGACACGGCGAGATCGCGCCGCCATCCGGCTGGCTGCTGCCGGTCTGATGGGGCAACGGAGCGGCGCTATTCTACCGAGGCTCGACGGAGCGCCGGTCGAATACAGAATCAGCGGTGAGGACCCGCGAGCGGTCCTACTGGCCCAAACGCTGACCGAGTTGGGGATCGCCGATCCGCCCGACTGGGCGCACGCCGACCGCAGTCCATCAGGCTACATCCTGACAACACTCAAACGCTGGATAGCGTGTCATGATGGCGGCATCGTGCGGCAGCAGTTCACCCTTGATGCCGCCATCAGCAACACGCCGGACCCGTATACCAATGAAGGCGCCCGCCCCGAACTGCTGTATCTCATCGTGAGTCCGGATTCGGCTGGGTATGTCGTGATCGGTCCGACGCTTGAGTTGCTCGCGCCCGTCCATCCCCGGCTACCCGTCTCTTTCTATCATCTCTTCGTGGGTTCGGTGAGGCACTGGATGCGGGTCTACGATTACGACGATGCCCTGGCCCGGGTGGAAATGCTGCGGGATTGGGTCGAAGGAGAGGAAAACCCGGAACAGTATGAATTTCCCGATGTCGAGGGCTGCGTTCCGGCATATATGAAAGAGAAGCCGCTCGACGCGGAAACCGTGCGGAGGATTGCTGACGAGACCAGTGACGATACCCTTGGTCGGCTCTTAAACGCGGCGCTCGATTTAGAGAGGCTCTCGCAGAAGTTCCATCCTGCTGAGATTAGCGAGGAGACACGGGAGGCCTTTATAGATTCGAACCCGCCCTTGCCGGCGTTGCTCGTGAGCTTCAAACGCCATGATGCCATCGCGTCTTGCTTTGATGATGAGAGCCAAACCATGATGGAGGCAGGTCCTGAACCGAATTTCATTGTGGAAATTAACCTTGGCGATCACGCGAATGTCCAGCAGGCGTTTGAGACTCTGGGCGTCCTCAGTGAGACGATGGCGGCAGCGAGCCGCCTGGCAGGAATGTGTCCTGGAAACAATGAGGAAGGTTGAGAGATCCAGAAATGGAAGCACATGTCGAGATCTCCGAAAGCTGTAAGCTGCAACTTCGGCACGCCCTGTTGGTCTATGCGGATGAGCACGGCGCGTTCGCCACGTTGCACGACGTTCTGCCGCAGGCCGAGGGCGCTCCGCTGCTCGCCCCGGCTCAGCCCCTGTCGCTGGCCTTCCTTCGGCGGCTCGCGGAGAGCCTGGGCTCCCGCGTCACTCCCGAAGTTCTGCCCGCAAATGTCCTGGCGCGAACGCCGGAGATGATCGTCTGGTGGATTCGTGCATCACGGCGAATCATGTTTTTCGGCGGGACAGACGAGGAGGCAAGAAAGCTCAATGGCCGCGTGTTTCCTCATCCGCCGCTGGTGTTCAAGGTGTGTCGCGGAGAGCTCTTCGTGCGGGCACTCGGAGCAAACGCTCGCCCCGAAGCCGACACACGGCTCAAAACGGCGCCGTACTGGAACGTGGCAGGCGATAGCGGCCGCGTCTGTCTCGGAACGGCGCGTGCGCCGGACGATGCCTCGGCGAGGTCGATCCCATCTTGGGAAGCCGCCTTCCACAACAGTGAATACACGCACCCTTTGGGAGCCGTGCGGCTCACAACTCACCCGCGCGGGTTCGTCGGCCTGTGGAACAGTCTGCAGGGGAAGAAGAAGTTTCCTGTCGGTTACCTGACCGATGCCCGGCAAACCCTGCGAGAGTTCATTGTTTAGGAGCGTTAAGCTATGGAAACCCATAGAGTGCACGAAGAACTTCTGCGGCGGGAATTGCGCATCTTAGTTGTGGGCTGCGGCGGGACCGGAAGCGCTGTTGCTGGCGGTTTGCCGTATCTTCATCAGGCACTTGTCGCGTGGGGTCACCCTGGTGGATTGCAGGTAACGGTGATAGATGGCGATACGATTTCGGGCGTCAATTGTCTCCGCCAGCCGTTCGGGCCCAGCGAAATCGGGATGAGCAAGGCGATTGTCCTGGTGAACCGCATCAACCTGTTCTGGGGGCTCGACTGGCAAGCGATTCCGCAGGCGCTTACCGAACAGACGCTTGCGCCTGCATGCGCCGGTTACAGCGAGAGGCATTTACGGCCGGATATCGTTATCGGCTGCGTGGACACACGAGCCGCGCGGGCCGTGATCGCGAAGAGTGTTGCCGGTTCAAGCATCACCGGATACTGGCTGGATTTAGGCAACCACGCAACCGGCGGGCAGTTTGTGCTGGGCGAGCCTCAGAATGCGCGGAACAAACGCTCACGGTTGCGATTAAGAACCGCTGCCGAGATGTACGAAGAGGTGGTGAACCCGGATCTTGACGGTGAAAAAGAACCCAGTTGCAGCGCAATCGAGGCGTTGGATAGACAGGAGCCGTTCGTTAATTCCTGTTTGGCCCAGCACGCATTGGCGCTGCTGGCGCGGCTGTTCCGCTACGGTCAAATTTCCCATCATGGTGGCTTTGTAGACGTGGCGGGTGCGCGCGGTGCTCCCTTGCCGGTCGAACCTTTGATCTGGCGCCGAGTCAGAAAACGAGGGAAAGCAAAACCAGAGAACGGTACTTCGGTGCTAGCGGGGAAGCGGGCTCCCGCAAGTCGGCGCGAAGGTCGTAATGCGCCCGTAACGCGCGACCTTCAGATAATGCCAAAATTAGCTCTGGGTGCGGCGTAATCCCGACGGAATTACCTGCATAGATCGCTTCAAAAGCCCAGCACTGTTCGCCAATCTCCGCCACTGATTGGCTGAGGCGCATCAGGGCCGAGCTCAGCCAGGAACGGGCTAGCCTGCAGAATGGCGTTAGGTCCCGATCTCGCGGCTACGGGCATCCCCATCTGCAATGCAGCGCCGTAAGAAATCCGGACCGCGCTGCTGAGCACCAGTGTCTCTGTGCTCCTGGTTAATCCAACGAAGAATAGACGACGTTGTTCCTGCCTTTGCCGGTTCTGTTCTGCCAACGGGGCCTGAGAGTCGATGCTCGGGACAATCCCACTGACACAGCCAGCGATAACAACGAGCCGGGCCGTGAGGCCTTTGGATTTGTGTAGGCTCATGATGCGGACTGCATTCCCTTGGGTTCCCGGAAGCTCGGGCTGAGTAATGTCAGTTCTTAATTCGTTTAATAGTTCCCGTGGTGTCTGCACGTTTGGAGCAATCAGTAAGGCAATTTGCCGAATGGCTTCTGTGTCGGGATTCCCGTCTGGAAAAAGGTAATCGATGAGTGCACCAATATCCATAGTCATCATCGCTGGTAGGCCCTGCTCAAGGAGTGTATGTCTGGCAACAAGTGCATTCGTGTACGGCAACTGTAGCGTCCCAATTGCCAGCGCCTGAAGCGCTGCCCGTGGCGATAGACCAGTCTGTTCGCAATGGTTTCGCAAACGGGCATATGGCAGTCGGCGGCAGTCTTGCTGCTCTGCGCCGAGCCAATAGCGAAGTGCTGGGCGGTCCTCCGGGTCTACGAGCAGTGTCAACAGAGAGAAGCCCTCCGCCGCGGCGCGTGTTTGAAGCGCGTCCTCAAAGTAAAAACTCCGCGCAGTCCATGTGTGCTGATTCTGCTCCGCAGGCGCGTTCAACACATCTCGAATGCTGTTACCGATCAGTCTTCGGTTCGCAAGAACCAGAACCTCGCCAGCCGAAATGCTAGTATTCAGGGCCAAGTACGATTCTATGTACGCCGCTAGGGTGTCAATCTCCTCTGCGATCGAATTGTGCTGGACGATGTAGACCTCACCTTCGCTGTTCTGGGGACAGGGATTTAGGGGTTTAGGAGCAAGCCGTTGGTTATGGCCAATCAATGAGTTTGCCATCTGCACAACACGCCGTGGGCACCTGCGGCACTCGACCAAAAGCTCATCGTGCGTGTTCGCGTGCGTTTGAGAGTAATGAACGATGCCTTCAGGATTTGCATACCTGAAGCCATAGATGGACTGGTCTTCGTCCCCTACCACAGTGACTGAAGCCTGCCTTGCTAACGCATCAATCAACGACTGATCGGCTTTGTTCAAATCCTGATATTCATCGACAACGATGTGCTCGTACCATGGTATCTCTGGGTGGTTCGGGTTTTGCACGATGAAATCCAGTGCAATCGGTACCACCTCGCCGACAAGCATCGCGTGGTGAAAGAAGAGCCAATTGCGAAGCGCGTGATCGAAGGCTTGCTCTTGGGAATCTGTCGGCCAGCCTGGCACATGGTATTGCAATTTTGCCCAGTAGGCTTCGAACGCCTCAATAAGGCGGTTGACAACTCTCTTACCTCCAAACTGATCTTGCAAATCGCAGACAAGAGTATCGCGTTCGTAGTCCATTAGCGGCCGAGCGTGGCGATCGAGCGCTTGGAAAACAGCGGTTCTGCCCAATAGGCCGAAGCTCAGCGAATGTAACGTCTTGGCTGAAACGAGATTGGCACCCGGGACCCCTAATGCTGCGAGCTTTTCGACTAAATCAGCGGCCGCCGTTCGGGTGAAACTAACTGCAAGAATTCGATTCGGCTGCACCCCCTCCTCGAGGAGGCGCGCGACGCGACGCATCAACGCAAACGTCTTTCCAGTGCCCGGGCCGGCGACAACCCGTAGCGGAGAGCCGGGATAGGCGGCAATGTCCAAGGGCGTTCCGTGCAAGCCAGCGTTCCAAGGCATGGTGAAGATAATGATACAGATGGTAGCTGGAATGCTACAGACATTTTGCCTAACGGCGTCAAACTGCCAATGGATGACTTCGCAGTTTAACTCTCGGCCTAAACGTAATCGACCGTACCACCGAGACGGGCGCGAAGATCCTTGACCCAGGCACGAGGGTTCCCACCGTGCACGATTCTGCCGAGAAAGCCAAGGCGCATCGCAACGTTCTCGCGATTCCGGCGGATGTCCTCCTTGCAGGCCCTGGTGTATAGGGCAAGAAAAGCTTCCATGCTGGCGGGCTTTGCGAAAAGGTACGTGGCATGGCCGAGTTGAGGTGTTTCAATTGCTACGCCGCCCGACGTATCGAAAATATATTCATCGCGGAAAAGAAATATCCGGCGGGCGCACTTCGCAAGTTGTTGGTAGAAGAACGGATCATAATCTGGCATCCAAGTAATCTGCGCAACATCGAAGTCGCCGGGCACGCCCAACTGCCCCAGAATTTGGTCGAGTTCTTTTTTCTCCACCGGTTCGCGCTCGATCCTGGCCCGGATTCTTTCCAGAGCTTGCGAGTACTGCCCAAATCGGTGATAGGTTTTTTGAGCTGTCTCGATCTGCTCTTGCAGGTTGTTAGGCAGATTCACCTGCAGCCGGCTCGGTAGTACGGTTTCCCATTCAACCGCCTGCCACTCGCCTGACTTCAACCGAAACTTGCCGGTATGCACGAACGTCGCATCAATTTCCACCTTCGCGCCCAGCAGGTGTTTCCATTGATTCCAGGTTTGATCCCAGACTAGATAAGCGTTCTGTAAGTAAGTAGACTATTAGCCCTGTTTGTGTTTTAATCTGGCCATGCCCTTCACGAAGAGGCGCAGGGCCCTGGATTTTAGCGACGAAGAGTTGAAGAATCTGGAGGCGCTTCGCCGCTCGCGGACGGAAGAAAGGCGACGTGCGGTGCGGGCTGCCATTCTTCTGGATTCGCGGGCGGGAATGAGTGACCAAACTATCGCGCAAGCCCATCACGTCAATCGCAACACGGTGGTGCGCTGCATTAATAAGTGCTTGCGGTTTGGCGTGGAGGCGGCGCTGGGGGAGTTGCCGCGGGCCGGACGGCCCCGCCGACTGAGCGATGCTGGCATCACTTGGGTGCGAGACTGCGCCTGTCGGAAGCCGAAAGAGTTGGGTTACTCTTACGAACTGTGGACGTATCAACGCCTGATCGAGCATCTCCGGCGCCATTGTGGGGAGGCTGGATATCCCGAGTTGCATCGGCTGAGCCGCTCCAAGCTGCATACGATTCTGACGCAAGCCGAGATCCGTCCCCACAAGATTCGTTATTACGTGGAGCGGCGCGATCCGGATTTCGAGCGCAAAATGGCTGCCATCCTTCATGTTTACAAGGAAGTTGAGGTCACCAACGGAGAGCGGGTGAGCGGCCGGTTGCAGGAACTCCCGATGGTGACCTTGTCCTACGACGAAAAGCCCGGCATCCAAGCTCTGGCGCCCACGACGCCGGATCGTCCTCCGGTACCCGGCCAACACCCCCGCTTTCTCAGGGACTACGAATACAGGCGTTTGGGCACGGTGTCGTTGCTGGCCGGATTGGACCTGCACACAGGACGGGTCACCGAGATGGTTTGCGAGAGGCATCAAAGCCGTGATTTTATTGCCTTCCTCCAGAAGCTCGACGTCACCTATGCGGCGGGCATCCCGATTCGGTTGCTGCTGGACAATCACTCGGCGCATATTTCACGGGAGACCCAAAGCTATTTGGCGACACGGCCTCAGCGTTTTGTCTTTGTCTTTACGCCGAAGCATGGATCATGGCTGAACCTGGTAGAAAATCTCTTCAGCAAAATGACGCGAAGCATGCTCCGGGGCATCCGCGTGGCCAGCAAACAGGAACTCATTGAACGCATCCATCTGTACTTTGAAGAGGTGAATGCTGACCCCGTCCTCTTTCGCTGGAAATACAGAATGGACGAAACAACCATTGGCTAGTTATTTAGAGAACGATCATCTAGTGGCAGCGCCGCCTGATCGGCCATCAGCTCCAGCTTCCTGCGTGCGTCGTGGTAGATCGCATGGTTGCCGTAGAACTCGAATTTCCTGAGTGACGCGCGAAAGCGGCGACGACTGAGTTCAGGCAGGAAGGCCAGAATGCGGTTTGCAAAGAACGTCTTTCCGTCGCGTGACCGGTCGCCACTCACGAGAAGAGAGCCAAACCCGGAGTACGGGAACAGCGCCGATGATTCCGGATCTTGCAGCAAGGCATCGTAGCAGGCCCTCAGCTCGGGATGAGCAAGGATGTTGTATGCGCGTTCCAGTTCTCGGTGGGCGTTCAGCATTGCGCCGTGCGCTTGAAGCTCCATCTGGCGAATCCTGAACGAAAGCCGCAACTCCGCCGGGCCTGCGGCTGGCGGCATTCCCACGACCTCGTACAAGGGCCGTTGCATTCTCCAGTCGCGATGCCGGTCGGCCGCGTAGAAATGGTCGCGGACGGCATGACAAGGAATGTGCACCGCGGTGATCCCCAGGCGGCTAGCTCGAACTTCCGCCATCACGAACGGTTCCTTCCGCTTATCTTCCTTCGGCTGGGTCACATAGCCAGCCGGCGCCTGGTACAGTTCACGGAGGCGGCGAGAGCTGGCCGCCTTTCGGACATGAATCTCCGTTCCGGCAGTCTCTTCGCCGCCAAGCGGCGTTGCAATCTCATCCCCCACGCCAAGATAACGGCCCAGAACGCTGGACACAATAAGCGGCGCTCCTCGACTGAGTTGGCAGACAGCGCGATCTCCCTCCAGCGTAACGCGCACTACCGTACCGCCGTAAACGGTCTCAAGGGGCAATGGCGTGATGGTTGCCACTGTGCGCCCCTTCTTTTATTCGCCGTTTTCTGCAAACGCCGGAGCCTTCGCCGCACCCTCTTCAAGCATGAGGGCCATCTCCTCGATTTCGCCGAGCCCGGCATCACCGCATCGCGGGCATACTGGCTGGGACTCGTTGCATTCGTCGAGCGGCCAACCACAATTGGAACATCTCATTTAACACCTCCAATGCTTTGATAACACGGTTTCACCAAGCTGACAAATTTCCGGGCAAACACTCCTAAACGTAACGGGAATTTTTCCGCGCCACGCGATAACCCCTTCCTTTTCAGTCAGAAAAACGCATTAGCATGATGTGAGCAATAAACCGGTCCAACGCCATGAACTTGAGGTCTTGCAATGTCACGTCCCCAAAACAAGTTGAGGATGGGGTACGTCCCTCTGCCAGAAGCAGAGGCCCGTCGCATCCGTAAGCAAATGATGTATCCAACGTCGGGTTTTGCCGCGCTCGATCCGTGCGTTGGAGAGGGACGCGCCCTTGAGCTAATCACTGACGGGGCGAATTGCCACCGTTACGGCATCGAGCTTGACGCTCACCGTGCATCCCAAGCGCGAGAGAGGATCGGACACGTCATCTACGGCGACTGCTTCGATGTCGAGTGCCGGGCTGAATCCTTCTCACTCTTAATGCTGAACCCTCCTTATGACAGTGCCACGAATGGTGAAGGCCTCAGCGAACGCCTGGAGGCCCTCTTCCTCCAACACACCTACCGCGGGCTCAAGCCGGGCGGCATCCTGATCCTGGTGATCCCTGCCGCACAGCTTGCGGTTTGCGGGAACCGATTGTCCGTCCAATTCAAGGACACTGAGGTGTACCGGCTGAGCGAGCCAGAGAGTGTGCGTTACAAGCAGATCGTGTTGTTTGGAGTGCGCCGGACTCGCCGCGAGCGCGAGCGGCTGACGGAGTGGGAGATCAGCCGGGCAAGGATCGAGTACGCGCGCAAAGCTCGCGACTATGAAAATCTTCCCGTTCTGACCGATCAGCCCGAGCGCCAGTACTGCGTGCCGGAAGCTGGGCCAGTGGAATTGACCCACCGCGGCTTGCCGCTCGATGCCATCGAAGACCTGCTACGGAAATCGGCTGCCTATCGCCAGGCGCGCCGCATCCTGTTTGCTCCGGAAGCGCGAGAGGCGGGCCGCCCACTGACCCCATTACACCAGGGACACGTGGCGCTCTTGGCCACGTCCGGACGGCTGGACGGGATCTTCGGCCAAGGCGAGTTGCGGCATCTCGCTCGCTGGCAAGGCGTCAAGACGATCCTGCGTTTGGAAGAGGAAGACGGTCAGGGCGTGACGACCGTGCGGGAGAAGGAACAATTTTCCCATTGTCTGAACCTTCTCTTTGTCGATGGACGGACCGCCGTGCTGACCGCTGACGCGCCCGCTGAAGAAGCGCCGGGCACAGAAACGATGCGGGCGGCGGCGGAGCCTGTACAAGGGCCGGACGGTTCACACGTGTGCCGGAATGTAGGTTGACAGAATTAGTGCAACTCGGTCTGCTGAAATGAAAGGGCTTACAAGGCGGTTCGCCAAGGTTGCCGACAAGTTTCGCCGCGATTACTGGCAAAATCCTATCGGTCTGCCA
>JAKAWN010000117.1 GCA_021827245.1 Acidobacteriota bacterium
ACAGCAGCTTTCCATGGGGAGGCTCGATGGCCATTCGCGCGGAAGAGTTCAGGCGCCTCCGGGTTCGCGAGCGCTACTGGGCTTCGACGGTCAGCGACGATTACGGACTTGGCCGGGCCGTTCGCGCGAGCGGTGGAAAGATTCGCTTTGAGCCGCGATGTCTTGTGGCTTCGCGCGAGGATTCTTCCTTTGCAGAATTCATCCGCTGGACGAACCGCCAGATTATCATTACCCGCGTCTATGCCCCTCGCCTCTGGTGGATGGGGCTGGCGGCGCATGTCCTCTATTGCGGAACTTTTCTCTGCGGTTTCCTTGTGCTTCTTGGACCTGCATCGGCTCCTCTAGAGCGGTTCGGAGTCGCTGCTTTTCTTGCCGGCATTCTTGGGTTGGGAATGGCGAAAGGGTGGATTCGCAGCGCCGTCGCTCGTGAGATTTTTCCGGGAGAGCGAGAGCTTTTGAAGAAATATGGAAGCCGGTACTGGCAGCTCACGCCGCTGGTTCCGTGGGTGATGCTGTGGAACTTTGTGGTTGCGGGTTTTGCGCGGAAGATTGAATGGAGTGGCATCAACTACAGGCTGTGGTCAGACCATGAAGTCGAAGTGGTCAGAAGGGAATCCGGCTGACCCTATTTCTTCCCGGGAGACTTGGCCTTGTGGCGGTAGAGGGGCCGGACGCCCGTCTTTGCCTTTCCCTTCTTGCCGGTGGGGGCTGGTGGAGGGGTTGCCGCTGGTGCGACCTTGGCTAAAACCTGGTCGAAGGCTGTGGGCGCGGGCTTGGGGGCCTTCTTCTTTTCTTTCCCCTCCAGATACGGATGCTCGGAATAACACGTCTGGCAAATGACCTTGACAATTCTGTCGCCCACGAAGCTCGCGATGGCGTGATTCATCAGACGCTTGCAACGCGGACAGTGATCGTCAATCAGATCTCCAAGCCGCGGCGGACGGTCATCGAGCCATGAATGATCAGTTCCCATATTCGCTGCTCATTATAACCGCAAGAAACTCAAATGCAATACCCGGCCCTGACAGTGACGATGCCGGACCGCGCGTGAATCCCCCACTGCAGGGTCGCACTTCCCTATGATGATTTCCTGCGGTTCCTGGCCGAGGTGGCATTTTTGAGGCCACCAAGCTAGAATCAAGGTCACGAGTTTAGGCGATGCCTGAGACGAAAACCGAAGCTCTGCCAACCGCTAAAATTTCCACGGCGAGCGGTCGCATCATCGCCGCAATAATCGTAATTGCAGTCATCAATTACGCCAGTTCGATTGTCATCACTCTGGTTTGTGCGATCCTGATTGCCTTTGTGCTGGAGCCCGCCGTCCATTTGCTGGAGAAGATCCACATCCCACGCTGGCTGGGCGCCTTGCTAATGCTGGCATTCTCCATCGGGCTGCTTTACCTGATTGTCTATGGGATATACGATCGTGTCATCGCTTTTATCCAGGAGTTTCCAACTTACGCACAGCCGCTCAAGCATCTGTTCGCCGGTTTCGAGGCCATGATCAGGAACATTGAAAAACTGGCATCCGGAGTGGTTCCGGCGGCGTCCGCACCGCAATCGAACCTTCCCACCGTCCGCTTGCAGCAGGAATCGCACTGGGGCCAGTATCTGGTGCGAGGCATCGGCTCAGTGTATACGTTCATCATTACGGTGATGTTTATCCCGTTCCTGGTTTTCTTCATGCTGACGGCCAAGAGCCACATCTGGAGGGGAACGCTGAACTTGTTTTCTGAAAGGCACCGTCAGCAGGCCGAAACGGTCATCCTCAGCATCGGACATATGATTCGGCGCTATGTTTTCGGAAACCTCATGGTTGCGCTGATGTGTGCGGCGCTGATCACTCCGGTTTTTTCACTGATGAAGCTCCATTTCGCTTTGCTGATCGGACCAATTTCGGCATTCCTCAGCATGATCCCATATCTGGGAGTTGCAGTGGCGATGCTGCCTCCCTTGCTGATGGCGCTTGGGCAGTATGCCACACCAACTCCTTTCATCGTGATTGCGGTTACGGTCATGGTGGTGCATTTCCTGGCTATCAATGTGCTGACTCCCAAATTCGTGGGTCATCAGGTGAGTCTGAACGCCTTGACCGTGACGATTGCGATGATGTTCTGGGGATGGCTGTGGGGAGCCATCGGCCTGATTCTGGCCGTCCCCATGACGGCTGCAATCAAGGCGATTTGTGACAACGTCGAGTCACTCAAATCCTGGGGAGCCTGGATGGGCGAGGATTGATCCGGCTGCCTTCTCTCTCTGCTTTCATTTTGAGCACTGTTTGAGCGCAACGTGTTAGAAGCATTGTCTGAGTACTGGTTTGGAAACTATCAAGCGCGGCATCTACAGAGGTCTCGAAACTCGAGTAGCACCTGCGGTTGCAGCACTGGAGTCTTCGCAGGCGTCTTTCGGGGCTGAATTCAGATTTCTGGACTCGGGCCACCGGAGACAACGTCGCTACACAAAATATTGTCACCATGACGTGGCAAGTGTGGCCTGGATTCGGAGCCGCACGTTCTTGACGGAAGCGAGTTTATCCCATGACTAATGAGGAATTCTCCATTGTGATCCTTGCG
Source organism: Acidobacteriota bacterium (assembly GCA_021827245.1). The sequence goes on from JAKAWN010000117.1 coordinate 2,574, forward strand.
GCGGGCAAGTCGACGCGCTTCAAATCAGAGCGTTCGAAACTGCTGCATATGCTGGCTGGGCGTCCTTTGGGCGACTATGTTGTGCGGACGGCACTTGGGGCGGGCCCCGAGTCCGTGCTGATGGCGGTGGGACATGATGCCGCTTCGGTCCGCCGGGAGTTGGGTCGCCCTGGCCTTACGTTTGTCGAACAGAAGGAACAGCTTGGTACCGGCCATGCGCTGATGATGGCACGGCCGTACCTGGAGAAGTGTTCCAGCCCCATGGTGATAGTGGTTGTCGGGGATGCTCCGCTGCTGAGAGGCGTGACCCTCCGGGCGCTGGCCGCCGTCCACCGGAAGGAAGGAGTGGCTGCCTCGGTGGTGACAATGCGGCTTGCCCAGCCCCGTGGGTACGGCAGGATTGTACGATCGAGTGGTGCACGCGTGCGGGCCATCATCGAAGAGAAACTCTGCACCCCGGAGCAAAGAAAAATCAAAGAAGTAAGCTCCGGCATTCTCTGCTTCTCGAAATCCGACCTCCTGAAGCACCTTGACGAGCTGTCTGATAAGAATGCCCAAAAAGAGTACTTGCTGACGGACCTTATAACGGTCTTCAATCGAAATCGCAGAAGAGTTGTTGCATTTCCCGTCCCGGATGCACGCGAAGTTTTGGGCGTCAATGACCGAGCTGAGCTTGCCAGGGTCGAGCGCATCCTGCGAATGCAGAAGGCAACGGCTTTGATGCGGGATGGAGTCACCGTTGTCGATCCGTGGACCACATACATCGACGCGGCGGTCGAAGTTGGGAACGATACCATCATTGAGCCCGGGGTCAGCCTGCTAGGCAACACCCGTATCGGGCGGGCTTGCACCATTCGGGTCCATTCGACGCTGACGGACGCAATTCTGGGAGACCGGGTGCAGGTGCGGCCCTGCACAGTGATCACAGGCTGTGAAATCGGGTCGGACGTGACTCTGGGGCCGTTCGCACATTTGCGCGACGGAGCAGTCATCGAGGGCGAGGCGCGCATCGGCAACTTTGTTGAAGTCAAGAAGTCGCGAGTAGGTCAAGGCACAAAAGCCTCGCACCTGACCTACCTGGGAGACGCCACGCTGGGCCGGCAAGTGAACATTGGGGCCGGAACGGTCACCTGCAATTACGACGGCGAGAAGAAGAATCCGACCGACATCGCGGACCGCGTTTTTATCGGCAGCGGCAGCATGCTGGTTGCTCCGGTTCGAATTGGCGAAGGATCGTACGTGGCGGCCGGCTCAACGATCACCGAAGATGTTCCCCCAGAATCGCTCGCCATTGGGCGGGCGCGCCAGGTCAACAAAGAAGGCTGGGTTCGCAATCACAAGCGGCCTGAGGCTTGTTCCAATCCGGAAAGTGGCACCCAGAAACCGGATGGGAATCCTGATCAATAATACCGGCCAGCAGGGCTGCGATTCCAGTTTACGACGCTGCAAAGTGAACCCCGTCGGGTCCCGCGCCCCTGTCTAACCGCTAAGGCGTTCACCGCATATTGCACTTTTTACATTCGGCAAGTAAGAAATTCTCTCCGATAACACATTGATTTTTCCGCAATCTGCGGGAAAGGGCCTGTTTCCATTATCACGAATCCTGGGTTCAGGCTGGCACCGCGATTGCCTGAAAAATAGGAGACTGTATTCTCCAGTTCGACGCGTTGTTGCTTCTCAGTCATGGAGGAATGAAGATGGTTGACGATGATGTGCGTGTGGAAGGAGACACAAATCCGACTCCTTCTGCCGGCGGTGGTATCAGCACCTTGATGAAAGCGGTGTTGATTGCTTTGGCTGTGCTCTTGATTGGAGAGATTTATTCCATCAGCCGGATTGCAACAATGGGCAAGACCTTTCAAGCGCAGAATGCCAGGATGCGCACAGAACTTACCGCCCTGTTCAACGACCAGCTTTCAGCCAAGCTGACGGCTCTTGAGCATGCAAATCAGGTGCAATTTGAGATGCTGAAAGGCGAGCTGGATCAGGCTTCGCGGCATCTGGGAGCGCAGCGAGGAGAACTGCGTCGTGACCGCGCCATGGTCAGCAAGCTGCAGGCTGAGCACACGCAACAAATGAATGACCTCGAGCATGAAATTGCCCTGAAGGCGGACCAGCAGCAGGTTGGGGCATTGACTGCCGACGTCTCCAATACGAAGACCGACCTCGACAAAACTAAAAAGAGTGTGCAGGAACTGGTCAACAGCTTCGGGATGACGCGTTCCCGGTTCGGAACGCTGATTGCGCGCAATCACGAGGAGATTGATGCTCTTCGCAAGCTAGGCCAGCGTGACTACTATGAGTTTACGCTTGTTCGCCATCACCCCATTCATCTGGCCAATATCGGGCTGGAATTGAAAAAGACCAACAAGAAGCATCACCGCTTCAGCGTGAACTTGCTGATTGACGATGTCTGGATTGAGAAAACTCACCGAACGATTGACGAACCGATCTTTTTCGCGACTCGGAGTTCACGAAGCTTTTGCGAGTTGGTTGTTAACAAGGTGGACAAGGGCGTCATAACAGGATATATTAGTACACCGAGGAACATGGTCCAGATGGCTTCGCGGTCGGAGGGGAAGCGCTAGGCCTACTGGGCAGTATTTGAAACCACGGAGTTCCGGCCAAATTCGAATCAGGGTTTCCAGATAGGGCGAGTTTCGTTTCGCAATCGGGATTCTGTTCGCGGGTTCTCACAAAAAAACAGCTGGACAGAGCGCCAGGGTCCGGCCATGAAACTGGCAGTGGAGGTGAAGCCATGGTCAAGCGCGCTGTGCTGGTTGTTTTCCTTGCCATTTTGAGCTGTTGGACGGGGAGAGCGGCAACTTATACCATTCCCCCCGGCACCGTTCTGAACTGCAAGCTTTCCCAAACTCTATCCACAAGATTGAATTCTCAGGGGCAGTTTTTTGCCGCCACCCTTGACGAACCCCTGGTTGTCAACGGAAACCAGGTCGTTCCGGCTGGCGCCACCCTTCGTGGCCGAATCGCCAGCCTGATGAGGCCGGGCCATATCAAGGGCGTGGGGAGGATGCTGTTGGTTCCTGAAACGCTCGCCATGCCAAATGGGGAGAACTTTGTCGTGAGGGCTGTTCTCCTGCATGCTTACGGCGCGCCTGGAGCCAGCATCGCAAACTCTGAAGGCATTGTGAAAGGGCCGAATGCCCGAATGCGGGATCTCAAGGAAGTGGGTATCGGAATCGGCGGAGGCGGCCTGCTAGGCACGGTGTTTGGCGGCTTTCACGGAACTTTTATCGGAGGCGTGATTGGCGGAGCTGCCGGACTCGTGGACAGCTTTCGCCGTCGCGGCCCGGATTTGACCCTGCCCAGCGGCACGGAGCTAAAGTTTGAATTGAGCCAACAGCTTGTGGTCACGCATTCCGGCGTCGCTGAATACAATTTGAGTTCGCGGTAACCGCGGCCCTCGTATCCATCAGGAACTGATATACTTTGCGTAAAGGCCGCGAGCCACAGCCGGGTCTTGGGTACCCTTTACGATGGCGCGGCCGTCGGGAAAGACCGTTAGCTCATAGCTGTCGAATGAAAACCGCAGCAGGAAGCTGTTGGCCCGCACAGTTCCAAACTGTTCAAGGCGCGCCCTCAGAAGACCCAGATCCAGGTGGCGAGAATCGCGATGACGAATCTGGACAGCGTCCCTTCCGCATAGCGTCATGGGGGCTGGCTCCCCTTCTTCCAGGTGAGTAAAGATCCTCATGCCGCAGGTTGCACAATCGGGATCGCGCTTTGGTTTGACCTTCTGCGTGTGGTTTTCCCAGATGTCAAACGCAAGAAGCGTTCCGTGCAGTTCCTGCTCGCGTCCCAGCAGAATCTTTAGAGCCTCCGTCACCTGGATTGCCGAGGTCCAGGCGGCGGCAGGGCCGATGACTCCTACCGTGTCACACGTCTCGTGCAATCCTCTGGGCGCTCCGGGAAAGACGCAGGCAAGGCACGGTCCCCGGCCCGGCAAGACGGTCATCGTCATGGCAGAACTTGCCACCACGGCGCCGTAAATCCAGGGAATCCCCATCTTGACGGAGACATCGTTCAGCAGATAGCGTGTCTCAAAGTTGTCTGTCCCGTCCAGGATGACGTCAAATCCGCGAACGAGGTCTTCAATGTTACCGCTGGTTGCATCGGCCACGACGCCTTCCGTCTGCACTTCGAAATTAATCTGTTTCAGTTTGCGTTCCGCAGCGATTGCCTTGGGAAGGCTCTCGCGGGCATCGTTTTCGTCAAAAATAGATTGACGCTGCAGATTGCTCTCTTCAACGTAGTCACGGTCCACGATGCGCAGGGCGCCAACGCCGGCACGGACCAGCGCGTTAGCATGAGCTGTTCCCAAAGCCCCGCATCCCACAATAATAGCTTTCGATGCCAGCAGCTTTTCCTGGCCCTCCTTGCCAATCGGCTGAAAGAGAATCTGGCGTGAGTATTTTTCCTGGTTCATCGTTGTTTAAAGGTCTTTTCGCCTTTCATTATAGCTCTGGCGCCGCGGAAGCGGCACGAAGCGAAAGCAGGGGACAGCCAATTTACGTCTACGCTGCCATCCTTGGTTCGTGCCGTTTGGAATTCGGTCTGGAGGAACATTGTGAGCGCGACCTGTTATTCCACCGAGTGCACTGATTCCGGTGCAAGCAAGACGAAATCGCAAGTGGCAATCGACTCGCTGCAGATGAGGACGCCGCGGCGCAGAATTTTCGTCGGGCCGTTGTCGGGGAAGGGATCGTTATAGTGGACGGCGGCGAGGTGTCCGGCGGCGCGCAAATTTTCCGAACCGGAAATGAATTTGACTTCCGCCGACTTTCCTTCGAGTGAGAGCAGCACGAAAAATTCCGCCGTGCCCGCCTTGAGGCCGGCCTTGTGATGCCGTAAGTGCGCATGCGGGAAACGTTGTCGAGCGCCTTGCTGACGGCGTCATTGAAATGCGCGCGGGGCTTTAGCGGCGCTGGGCTGCGCCCAACCTCGCGCGCTCTGCGTTTCAGCGATGAGAGTTGTGGCAACGAACTGTCGCCCGATCAGGGCGCCGGTAGACCATCCCCGACGCCTCGCACTGGCAAACCTGCTGCCCTACGATGACGGTCTTGTGACCTTGTGCGACGATGCACAAGTAGGGCAACCGAAAGGCACGGGCACACTCGCGGTTAATTCGTGAAGAGCGGCTGGCGTGCAAACCGGTGACGTGCAGCTCCAAACTTCCGTCGTGAGGGGCATAGGCGCGAATCAAGCGCGCCAGCTTTTCCGGGTCTGGCTCGCTTGGCGCCGCGGCGGCGTGTGCGTGCAATCGAGGCGGACTGTTGCGGGATTTCATTTTGCGTCCTTCTGATAATTCTCCCAGAAACCGGCAGGGGCTCCAGCTATTAGGAAGCCTCTCATTTCGATAACACTTCCTTGAACGTCGTGATTGCGGTCACGGCATTCGGCCAACCTGAATAAAACGCCAGATGCGTGATCACCTCGATCAGTTCTTCCTTCTTAACCCCGTTCTGAACAGCTCTCTGCAGGTGAAACCGCAACTGCTCAGGACGATTCATAGCAATCAGAGCCGAAACGGTTACGAGACTCCGGTCACGCTTTGATAGCTCCTTGCGTTCCCAGACGTCTCCGAAAAGCACGTTGTCAGTCAGATCAGCCAGCTTGGGTGCGATGTCACCCATCAGCTTCTGTGCTCCTGAAGGCTCTTTATTCATGATTCCTTCTCCTGTTATCGGTTTTTGTTTTACCCATTGAAGTGAAAAGTACAACGGTACCAGCGCCAGCGCGTTGTAGGAAAGGTCTTTCAGAAAGCGCCGGCGGTTGCGTCCGACAGATCTAAGTATTCTCTTGATACTCATTTTCTAAATTCTTTCGCTTGGCTATCTTCTTATAGGTCTATCCCGTTTTCCCAGACCGTTTGAGCCAGTACGCCAACTCCGGCCCACCTTCGCCCTCGGAGCCGGGCTGGGCAACCAGCAGCGCGAGCGGCTCGGCGTATCGGGCGATCCGTAACGATCCGGCATCAACTGGTTCAAAGCCCACGTTGCGGATCAGTTCATCCTCCCATTGGTTTCGCCTCGGCGCTGGATCAGGCCCGGTATTGTTCGTCTGTGACCTTTTCCAACCAGTTGACGGTCTTGCCGTCCTTCTTTTCGTGAATGGCGATGTGCGTCATGGCGGTGGTCGGCGTGGCGCCGTGCCAATGCTTCTCGTCAGGCGAGATCCAGACCACATCGCCCGGACGAATTTCCTCAATGGGACCTCCCCAGCGCTGGACCCAGCCACACCCGGCCGTGACGATGAGAGTCTGACCGAGGGGATGGGTATGCCAATCCGTCCGAGCGGCCGGTTCAAACGTTACGCTGACGCTTTGAACAAGCGCCGGATCGGGCGCCTGGAATAGTGGATCGATCCGCACCGTGCCAGTGAACCAGTCTGATGGGCCCTTGCCGGAAGGTTGTGAACCAATTCTTATGATTTCCATTGTTTCAATTCCTCTATTTGAAAGTAGCTTTCATTGTTTTGAATTTGCAACTTACTGTGGCGACGACCGGAATCCAACAGAGAAATACATTTCTCACCGTTCAGCGGCCGGTCATTTTTTCAATCTCTTCCGGGTAGCGAGCGCCTTTTACAGTGATCTCGGAGGCGGCGTCATTGATGTCCTGCAGATCTTCGGGCGTGAGTTCGACGGAAACAGCTCCGATGTTTTCTTCGAGACGATTCAGTTTCGTCGTGCCGGGGATTGGAACCATCCAGGGCTTCTGGGCCAGCAGCCAGGCGAGGGCGATCTGTGCCGGTGTTGCCTTCTTCCGTTCTGCGACCTTGCGGAGCAGATCAATCAGCGCCTGATTCGCTTTGAGAGCCTCCGCGGTGAAGCGGGGCAGCCTGCTGCGGAAGTCGGACCTGTCGAACTCTGCGTTTTCATCGATCTTGCCGGTGAGAAAACCCCTGCCCAGCGGGCTGTAGGGAACGAAGCCGATTCCAAGCTCCTCGAGTGTCGGGATGACTTCCTCTTCAGGACGTCTCCACCACAGCGAGTATTCGCTCTGGAGCGCAGCGACCGGCTGGACGGTGTGCGCGCGGCGAATCGTCTGTGCTCCAGCTTCAGAAAGGCCGAAGTGCTTCACCTTGCCTTGCTGGATCAACTCCTTCACGGCTCCCGCCACGTCTTCAATCGGCACATTCGTGTCCACGCGGTGCTGATAGAACAGGTCGATGGCCTCGACTCGCAGCCGCTTGAGCGAAGCATCGGCGACCCGCTTGATTTGCTCCGGCCGGCTGTCAAGTCCAGCCAATCCTCGCTCCACCTTGGGATCGATCTTCCAACCGAACTTCGTTGCGATCACCACCTGCCCGCGGAACGGTTCGAGGGCCTCGCCCACCAGTTCTTCGTTGATGTAAGGGCCATAGGCTTCGGCCGTGTCAAAGAAGGTGACACCGCGTTCGACGGCTGCCCGGATCAGAGTGATCATCTCCTGCTTGTCTTTGGGCGGCCCGTAAGAAAAGCTCATTCCCATGCAGCCGAGCCCGAGAGCTGAAACTTCCAGGTTGCCGTTTCCAAGTTTGCGCTTTTGCATTATTCCTCCTTCCAGGTACTGTTGCAGTTAATAGACCAACCGATCAGGTGAGCCTCAATGTCGCATCGGCGCGGTTCCTCCGAACGCCGCAGATGAAGCTGCGAATTTCCGGTTAGCCCCATAGATGAAGTATAGTCTGCCTGAACTTCGGACGTTTACCTATCGGAATAGCACCAAGGCACGACTTGAGTCGTGCCGATGAGGGAAGCGCAGCGGCGCGGGCTTTAGCCCCTGCAGCGCATTGGTAGCCCTCAGCGGCTGAAGCTGCTTTCTTGAGCCGCGCGTGTCCGACACGGCTAGAACCGTGCCCCGACGCAGACTTAGCTCAGGTCTTGAAACAGAGTCGAGATGTTTCAGCATCCTGCTGGTCCTGCCAGGCTTGTGCCCCGTCCAGCGCCCTATGCTATACTCCCGTTCAATGTCTACGTCAGAACGTAGCCCCTTCTATCCCGCTGCCAGACCCTACCGCTTCGTGATCTTGGCTTTTGCCTCTCTGATGGCTTTCGGCAGTTACTTTGCTTACGACAGCGTGGGGGCCATTGAGACCACCCTGATCCAGGCGTTCCACACGAACCGAGCGGCCATCGGCATCATGTATACCATGTACAGCGTGGCCGCCGTCTTCGCTGTGCTGGCTGGTGGTTTCCTCATCGACCGCGCGGGTGTGCGCCTTGCCAGCCTGATCTTCTCCGGTTTTGTGGTTGCGGGAGCCGCTGTGGTCGCCGGGGCGCCTGACCTGCCCGTTCTCTACGCCGGGCGTGTCCTGTTCGGCATCGGCTCCGAATCCTTGATCGTTGCGCAAAGCGCCATCATTGCACGCTGGTTTAAGGGCAAGGAATTGGCCCTGGCCTTCGGCATTGCCCTCACCATCTGCCGCCTTGGCACGCTGTTTTCCTTTAACACGGAACAACTAGTGGCAAGCCGGTTTGGATGGCGCACGGCGCTCTGGATAGCTGCGGGGCTGTGCCTGGCCGGCCTGATCTGCAACTGGATCTACACGTTGATGGACCGGCACGCCGAGCCCATTCTGCATCTGCCCGCGGCGGGCGGTGGCGACAAGATCACCTGGAGTGACGTTGGAAAATTTCGCCGTTCGTACTGGTATGCGGTGGGAATCTGCGTGGCGTTCTACTCCGCCATCTTTCCCTTTACGGCGCTGGCCACCGACTTCTTCCACGACAAGTGGGGCATGCCGATGGCGTCTGCGGAAGGACACGGGTTCTTCTCCGGCGTGTTCTACAACTTCACGCACATGTTCAGCACCGCTCAGGGCACTACGTCGATTATCATTGCAGCCTCCATGGTGCTGGCACCCTTTGCCGGCAACCTCGTCGATCGCGTGGGACGCCGCGCCAGCCTGATGGTACTGGGCTCGGTGCTCATCGTTCCCGCACATCTCGTTCTGGGGATTACATACGTTTGGCCGGTTATCCCCATGATCGTGTTGGGCGCGGCTTTCGTGCTGGTGCCCGCCTGCATCTGGCCGTCCGTGCCGCTCATTGTGGACGAGCACCGCGTGGGGACGGCGTTCGGCCTGATGACCGCCATTCAGAACCTGGGCCTGGCGACCTTCCCGATCGCCAATGGCGCACTGCGCGACGCCACAGAGGGCTATACCGCCAGCCAGATCATGTTCGCGGCGCTCGGCTTCTGCGGCCTGATCTTCGCAATTCTGCTCCTGCGCGCCGACCGCCAGGAAGGCCGCCCCTTGGAGCGCGCCAAATAAAGCATCGAATCATCAAGCCTCCGCTACATTTCCACCGGCTGTGGACATATGCCCTTATCCTTCCAAAAGACCGGTCATAAACCGGCCCTTTATCGAAAATAGTCCTCGACGCCGGCCGATGCGCCATTCATGATAATAGTCAGGAAGTCTGTGCAGCCCTTGCGCCTTGAATGCCCATGAGTGAAGTCGTCCTTGAATCCGAGCGGCGCGCCATGATCGAGTGGCAGTTGCGACGCCGTGGAATTCATGACAAGCGGGTCTTGGAGGCTATGTTTGAAGTGCCGCGGCACGAGTTTGTGCCTCCACTTTATCAGGAGGCGGCCTATGACGACCGGCCCATTGTGATTGGAGAAGGCCAGACGATCTCGCAGCCTTACATGGTGGCCGTGATGACCGAGGCTGCAGAGGTTGAACCAGGCGACAAAGTTCTGGAGATTGGAACAGGCTCAGGCTACCAGGCAGCAATCCTCGCGCACCTCGGCGCGGAAGTGATCACCATGGAGCGCATCCCCCGATTGGCGGAAGCCGCCCAAGAGCGATTGTCGCGGCTGGGCTATGGCGGCATCCGGGTTATTGCCGAGGACGGGAGCTCTGGTTGCCCGGTGTGCGCGCCATACTCTGCCATTGTTGTGACCGCTGCCGCACCCGCGGTGCCACAAGTGCTCGTCAGTCAGTTGGCGGAGGACGGCCGGCTGGTGATTCCTGTCGGGACTCTCCTGTACCAGATTCTCCAGGTGATTCGCAAGTCTGGCGACGAACTCTCTGTGAAGGATCTGGATCCCTGCCAGTTTGTTCCTTTGATTGGCAAGCAGGCCTGGCCGGAAGCCATGAATTAGCTGCAATAATCGCAGGCCTGCGGCAGTGCGTCGAGCGCTGGATTGGAATTGCATTAGAAAATTGGGATCCTGAGTGAATTCCATTGCAATTTGCGGAGTGAGCGGACTATAGTCTGGCCCCATGGCTGATCCGTACCTGAGCATCGTTATCCCTGCGTACAACGAGTCTTTGAGAGTTGGGAAGACTCTCGAAGAGGTGCAGATGTATGCGGCATCCAAGCCCTTCGAGACTGAAGTGGTGTTGGTGGATGACGGGTCGAGCGATGGCACGCGCGAAATTTTCCAGAAGTTCCAATTACATTGGCCTGAGACGCGTGTTCTGTGCAACGAGGTTAACCGCGGAAAAGGATACAGCGTGCGGCGGGGAATTCTGGAAGCCCGGGGCAAAGTTATCCTTTTCACGGACGCCGATCTTTCTGCCCCGATCGAGGAGGCGGACAAATTGCTTGCAATGCTTGAGTCGGCGAGGGCCGATGCCGCCATTGGTTCGCGCGCCCTTGACCGGAAGTTAATTGGGGTCCATCAGCCCTGGGCCCGGGAGTTTGGCGGGCGATGCTTTAATCTCTTTGTGCGATTATTTACGGGGCTGAACCTCCATGACACTCAGTGCGGGCTGAAGCTTTTTCGAAAAGGTTCCACTCGCCGGGCTTTTGAGTTGCAGCGGGTTGAACGTTTTGGCTTTGACCCTGAGGTGCTTTTCCTGATCCAGCACTTGGGGGGGAAGATCGTTGAAGTCCCCGTCCGATGGAATGACAATCCCGCGACGAAGGTTCATTTCCTTCGAGATTCAACGCGCATGCTTCTCGATCTGGTCTCGCTCCGCTGGCGAGCATGGACTAGCCGGTACTCTGCGTGAATGTATTGTTTCCACAGCGTCAGGTTTTTCCTTGACTCAGAGGCGAGAGGCTTTTAATATCGAAGTCACGCTAGAAAGGAGGTGATCCATGCAAATTGAGAGTAACTGTAGCGAGGGTGCTGAGGCTTAGGCGCTCGCTAGTGCTTGTTTGTAGGACCTCTCCCTAGCTAAGAGAGGATGTAAGGCACAGGCGCCAGGAGCGCCGGTTCCCAAAAGCATCTGGGAGGCCAATCCCAGTCAGTATCCGATCCCTGGTCTTGCCAACGAGGCAAGGCCAGGGTTTTTTCATTTTTGGGACCTGGATTCAATGGTTGAAATGTTGCCGCCGGCAGGACTCCCTATGCAGTGATCGGGCTATTTTTTTTGGATGCCGATGCTCGCTGCCGCCTCCCGGCCATGTCGAAGGCGTCGGCGATCACTGAAGCTGCTTTCGGAGTGATCCGGTAACGCGGAAGCTCCTCACGCTCGACCCATCGCGCATCAAGAACATCGCTGCCGGACTTCAGGCGACCGCCAACGGATCGGCAAAGGTAGTCGACGATGACGTAGTGATACTGAACCCGCCTGCCGTTTTTCTGGATGCGGTCAAAGACGGTGAGCGTTTCCAGCGGACGGACTTTCAAGCCCGTTTCCTCCAGTAGCTCGCGTTTTACACCATCCTTCAGGCTTTCTCCGAGTTCGAGCATTCCGCCCGGAATGGACCACTCTCCTTTGAGGGGTTCGCGGCCCCGGCGGATCAGCAACACACGGTTGCCCCGAATGACGACTCCGCCCACGCCAACAATCGGGTGTTCAGGATATTCACGTTTCATGTCAAGCGCCTCATTTGCGGGGCTATGCGCTCCCTAATATTTAAAGTAACTAATTGATTCCAAGATGGTTGAACCCTTCAGCCCGCAGGATTCGGATTCGAGAGATATTCGTCATTAGAAGTCTCAATACCGGATTTTACGCCTTTCCTGTCTGGCCTGCAGCCAATGGTTTTGAGGAAGAAAATAACATGCGGTAAGTCCCGCGTCGTTAATGTGCGATTTTCCTGGCGAAAAAGACGCCAAGATGCCTATCCTGAGGTTTCCCATCGGACCGATGGTCCCTAAAAGGGCTTTCAAGAGGAAGACCCCGTATGCCGGGCTGACAATTACCTTGCCGGAATTCACACAAATGCTTTATAATAAAAGAGTTCTTCATTTGACAGGGTGATGACCCCGGAAAAAGACTTGGCAAAATCTCCTTCTCCTCGCATTTTCGTGACTTTAGCGTTGCCCGGCCTGGATGGCGCAGAGGCGTACATCGAGTCTCTAGGCACTTCTTCGCCGCTGGGGTTCGAGCTGCGATTGGACTATCTTCACGACCTGAGTCGGCTTGAAATCGAACTGCACCGGATGCTGGCTCGGTTGCGCTACCCGCAGACCATTGCCACGTGCCGCCGGGCAGAGGCTGGAGGGCACTTTCAGGGTTCGGCTGAGGAGCAGATCGAGGTGCTCAGCGCGGCCGTGCGCGCGGGGTGCCAGTGGGTTGATATCGAAGTCGAGTCGGTCAATGCCTTGCGCGAACCCCCTTTCAAGGCGCTTGCTCCTGCTAAAGTGATCGTGTCCTATCACAATTACCGTAATACGCCGGAGCTTGGTGCGATTTATCGCCGTCTTGCACGTCTTCCGGTCAGCGCCGTCAAGATTGCAAGCCATGCCAGGGAGCTTCAGGACAATTTGAAGGTTCTCAAGCTGCTCAAGGCCAATCGCAGGCGCCAACCCAAGCTTGTGGCGCTTGCGATGGGGAATTCCGGCATTTGTTCCCGCGTCCTGGCCTTCCAGTGGGGATGCCCTTTCACGTACGCCTCGGCTGGAAATCACAATTCAGTGGCGAGCGGACAACTGGCGGCGGAAAGCATGCGGTCGGTCTACCATGTGGAGCACCTTGACGAGCGCACACAACTTTACGGGGTGGTCGGAACGCATTCATCGATGTCTCTCTCTCCGGCCATGCAGAACATCGCCTTCCAAGCCAAGCGCGTGAATGCGCTCTATCTGCCATGTGAGACGGCCCGGCTGAGTGACTTCCTCAAGTTCGCACGGTCGCTGAAATTTGCAGGCTTCAGTGTGACCATGCCCTTTAAGCGGGCGATTATGCGCGAACTTTCCTGGATGGATCCGCTTGCCGAGCAGATCGGGGCCTGCAATACCGTGGCGATCCGGCATGGCAAGTGGATGGGATGGAACACGGATTCGACGGCTGTCGTTGAAGTTTTGACCAAGCGCCTGCGGCTTCCGGGAAGCCGCATCCTCATTCTGGGTGCCGGCGGGGCTGCCCGGGCCGCAGCTTATGCGTTGCGAGCCGAGGGAGCCGATGTGTTCATTGCCGCCCGGCGCGAAGCCGCGGCGCGAAAGCTTGCCCGCAGCGTGGCAGCCGAAGCTCTGCCTTGGGATAGCGCGGACAGCCTGGAAGTGGACGCAGTGATCAACGCTACTCCGGTGGGCATGGCGCCTCACAGTGACTCTCACCCTATCGATCTGGCGCGATTGAGGACTCGTGTGGTCTTTGACATGGTTTACTACCCCGTTGAAACTCGCTTTCTATCTGAAGCGCGAGGGCGCGGGCTTGTCACGATTTCAGGGCTCGAAATGCTGGTTGCTCAAGGGGCCCGGCAGTTTGAGATCTGGACAGGCGAGGCAGCGCCAACGGCATTGATGGAACAGGCGGTACGCCAGACGCTGAGCCACGCGGCCACAGGCTAGTCTCCGCTTTGCTGGGTCGTCCGCTGAAAATCTCAAGCCCCGCCTGCTGTCCAGGCGTCAACCATCGTTCGTTCAC
>JAKAWN010000118.1 GCA_021827245.1 Acidobacteriota bacterium
ATCAATTTCCAGCGGCGTCATTTCTTCCCAGCCGAGCCGGCTCACCCCACAGGTTTGTGGCTTGCCGCCGCTGTTCTGAGCTTCGGGCAAGTGCGCCAATGCGCCACCTCTTGAGAGCTCATGCTTTTATTCCTCCCGTTCCGGATTCCTGGAATGCCATCCCGCCAATAGGAACTAGCAATCCGCCTTCGACCATAACGGGCGACCCGGTCATGAACGAAGCGAGGTCACTGGCCAGAAACACAATCACGTGCGCGACTTCCTCCGGCCTGCCCATCTTGCCCCTGATGTGGAGATCGTTGCACGCTTGCTCGACCCTTGCAGGATTGCTGTCCAGATTGATGGACCATCGAAGCATTGGGGTGTTGATAGCGCCAGGAAGAACGCAGTTTGCACGGATGTTCTCTTTTCCGTAGTCGAGCGCAATACATCGCGTGAGCCCCAGCAGGCCATGTTTGCTGACCACATAATGGACCGAATTGCGAACCGCTCCTACCGACTGCACTGAACCGACGATCACAATCGACCCGCCACCGCGTTCGATCATTTTGGGAATGAAATATTTGGACATCAAGAAGGCGCCCTTTAAGTTGATGTTCATTACCTCGTCCCATTCTTCCTCCGAAGTCGTGGTGACTGTGCCGTAGCGCTGGATTCCGGCATTGCTCACGAGCATGTCGATGCCGCCGAAGGCAGATACAATCCTGGGCACCAAGCTTTCAACCTCAGAGCGGGAAGACACGTCAACCTGGAAGAACTCCACCTCTCCGCCCTTGCTCTTCAATTCTAAGGCCGTTTCCCGTCCGGCCTTTGGGTCACGATCCACCACGGCAACTGCGGCGTTATTTTCGGAGAATTCCCGGGCGCATGCCTTTCCGATTCCAGATCCGCCACCCGTCACAACTGCAACTTTTCCTTTGAAGTCCATGGTCACATTTCTCCTTAATGGGTTCACGCCTTAACGGCGAACAGGATCATATCATCTCTCGTTCACGGCTTAAAACAAAACGACGATGCCTGCACAAGGTCTAAAATCCGTTCGGTGCTGGCGCCGAGAGAGCGGGATGGGGAATTGGGAGGCAGGCTGAAACAGTCCTGCGAAGATTGCGCGGGGTCGAGGCGCCAGAGCGAGCCCATGCTCGCACTGCCTGAGGGCGTGAGGCCTGGTTTCTGCAACCAGTGGGCTGTCCTCGAATGCTGGTTCTCTTGCTCGACTCCTGGTCAGCCCCCGCATTTGTATACCAGCACCTCACCCTCATCACAACATGAGCGTTCCCCCGGGGGTGCAGTCCGTAAGCTCCGGCTGCACCATGCAGCGCGAGCTGTGGTCTCATCCTGAAGGTCGGCGACTCGCGAAGAAGAAATGACTGTTGTACTTGACCCATATCAAGCGCTGCAAATTATAACGACACCGCTTACTACAATGCTGCTTTCCTCAGCGCCGAAAAATGCAACCAAGGTCGCCACCACAATCAGCAATCCTTCGCAGTCGCGAGCGTACGGACGCGGGCTTGCTGTCTGGCAACAACATCTCGATTCCGAGGAACGGCATAGCGGCTAAATCGGTATCCAAACCCTCAAGCCGCCTGTGGTTGGGTTTGCGTGTGCAATAAGTCGCTGTGTGGTAATATCCTGTTGGGATTAAGGGCGTGTAGCTCAGTCGGATAGAGCATCGGATTTCTAATCCGAGGGTCGGGGGTTCGAATCCCTCCACGCCTGCCATGTTTTCAATAACTTAGCTCATTGCTGACCTCCTTCCGCCTACCGTCCCGGCTACTTGAAGCGAAACAGCTTTGGCTTCTTCCTGTCGCCGAGCCGCCGTCTTGAGTTTTTGCCACACCACTTCTGCGGCTGCCTGGCGAGCTGCGTCTCCAGTGTGTGAGTAAATCATGTTCACTCGTTCGCTAACATGCCCCAGTCGGTCCATCCGTGTCTTCAAATCCACGCCTTCGTCCAGCATCATGCTGTTGTTCAGGTGCCGCAGTGCGTGCCAATGAAGCCACGGAATCCCCAGCTTCTCAGCCACCGGTCTCGCGTACCTCTCTAATGAACCAGCGCATGTCCATCGGCGGCCTCGTCTCCCGGGAAAAAACTAGTCGTGCGGTTGAGCATCTGGAAAGTACTGCCTTTTGTACTGGAGCAGGATTTCCATCTGCTCATCCGTGAACAGGATTTTCCGGTATCCCTTCTTGGTTTTGGGTGGACTACTTTGACCTTCCCAAACCGATTCTCGGACGACAATGGCGCCATGTTCCGCAACCAGCGATGACCATCGCAGCCTGCGAGGTTCCCGGCGACGGTTTCCCATCCACTGAAATAATTTCCAGGCCATCTGACGACGGGGATCTTTTAGCTGCAGGAGGTGATCTGGAGCTGATCCAATTCTTTTTGGGGCATGTCTCAGTACGGACGACAGAACGTCATTGGGATGACGACCGCCGCAGGATCGAGTTCCAACCGCATTGTTCGGAATTCGCTTGTCTTGAGAGTTTCGATGTCGAGGGCGGAAAGGCAGAATATTAACCGTGCCGTCAGCGCCCACCCGACGCCATGTTTTGCCCTTTGCGCACGCGGGGAGAGAGTTGCAGTGAAGGCTTGGCGCCCGAGCGGCGGGGTTGAAATCCCGCTCTTCCACCGCTATTTTCACCCTTCGAGATGTGGCAAAGCGACTTAGGCGACTGCTCCTGCCTGTTGATCAATCTCCAGGCGTCTGATCGGGCCGGCGATCACCAGGTAGCTGAAAACAGTAGCCAGCGCATTTGCCGCCAGGAAAACCACTGCTCCTTTGAAATTGTCGGTGGCCTGGACGATGTAGCCGATCACGACCGGTGTGGTGATGGCCGCTATGTTGTCGAACGTATTAAAAACGCCAGCGGTCAATCCTGCGATCTGCCGGGGAGCGGTATCCGCGATCACGCGACGCTTGGAGGCCAGGTTCCACCGGCATTGCCCGATCTGCAGGGTGTTCCCTTCCACCCGCAATAAGCCTCGGATGATCCGACGGGCATTCAGCGCCTGAAGGCTTGCTTCCATCACCTCCGGGACAGTCTTTCGGGCCGGCGCATCACCAACGGCTTCGAGCGCGCTGCGATTCTTGATCATTACTGGACTCAACTTGCTTTACACTCCACAATCAGTCAGTTCTTTCACTGACGGATCCAAGTCCCCTGCTTCTTGGCCCTTTCAACCGCCATCGCCAAAAAGTTCATCTGGACACCCTTGGCGCCACTAAAGGGAACCGTATATTCGGCGTGAAATTGGCATCCGTAAACGGGCCATCCGATCGCCTTTGCCACTTCGTTGCAAACGAAGCCTTTGCTGTCCTTGGATGTCGCAAGAACTTCCCACCCTTTCGGGACCACGTGGACCATCCACGTGTGGAATTCCGAACCATAGAACGGGTTGTTCATCCCGGCAAAAATGGGATCATTTTTCAGGATGTGAACAGGTGGAATATCGTGCTTGGCGATAGCCTTCACACTGGTGGTCTCGCAAGACCGGCCTGTGGGACAAACGAACGTACGGCCAACTTGACAGGAAACTGCTGATCTTGATCCCGCTACCTGTTCAGCAGGCAAATCCGCAAATGTCGGTCGGCCCGGCAGTCGGCCTCATCATCGACCGCGTCAGCACGCCCCTCGACCCCCGAACGCGGACTTGGGGCATAGCCTGCACTCCTGCGTTCGAGACAAGAGACGGTATGCGGTAAATTCCGGCTAAAAGCGCGGGCCGCAAAACCGGTGGCCCGCGCTTTTCAGCTTCGCTGATCGCAGACATTCAGGATCAATTTCTGATGCGCCACTCGCGGCACAAAACGATGCCGTGGCTTGTTTATCCTTGGTTATCCTTTGCCGCGTTTCTTCAGGAGCCGGCACTCATTTCCTTTTGCATCTCCCGGTACTGCTTCTGCCACTGTTTCATGGATTTTTCCATTTCGCGCGCCTGCTCGCGAACAACCTTGGGGTCCGGGTCGTTCTGGTTCAGCGCCTCGTCCATCTGCTGAAATTGAGTGTTAACCCTTTCCTGCAGCTGGTTCATGTTCTGAACGCGGTTCTGCAGTGTTTCTTTTTGTTGCTCGGAGAGGCCGCTCATGAGTTGCTCATGATCCCTCTGCATGGTCTGGAGTTGCTGTCGCAGTTGGTCGCGCTGTTGCCGCGCCTGATCCGCATTGAATTTCGATCCGCTAGAATCACGCGCCATCTGGCGAGCCTGGGTGCGGATCTGTTTTGCCGTCTGGTCACAGGTGTGTAATTGGTCACGCTGCTGGTCGGTGGCACGAATACGATCACGATCTTGGTCACGCTGCTGAGTACCTTGCGACGACGGAGATCCTACCTGTCCCCCCTTCTGCTGTCCCTGGCCCATCGCAGGCCCCTGGCCTCCGGCGCCGCCTCGTTGGCCTCCTCCACCGCCGCCTCCACGACCTTGTGCTGGCAGGAAGGCAGAGCAAAATGCTATTGCCATCACAACCCAGAGCATCCTCATTTTCATAACCCTTTCCTCCTTCTAGCGAAATTGATGCTTCTCTCCTCCCAGTCTGAAACTATCTCCAAACTGCCTTTCTAGTCCGTGACTCCCGACACCGGGTCCAGTGACGGAACGCAAATACCGGCCCGGCGGGTGACTCGGCGCTACTCCCTCATCATCTCGGCCGGTACCTCGGTCATGTAGATGCCGGCCCAGCCGGTCTCTTCGGCGCCCATGCCGGCGTTAATGACCAGTGACCTGCCCCGAAAACCGTCGCGCTCTATACCGAGCTTGGTGATAGGCAACGGCGCTCCTGTCTCATCGTTCAGAGCATCGGGGTCGATCGATGTCCCGGGCATGCCGGTCGTGAGCACGGCCGCGGTGGGTCCACCGCCTGGCCCGCCGTAGAGATAGACGCCGTCAACTGGGCTCAAATACGCTCCGTTGACCACCTGGCCCTTCCGGGCCTTGAACGCGACGTGGAAGGTACCGTCATTCAAACTCCCGTCAGCCAGCCCGGACACTGCCACAAACGAGCTTGAGCGCCACCTCGCCGGCTCGCTCGAGTCCTCAGATTCGCCCGTACCCATGCCCTCGACGTAGCCGGAAAATTTCCAGAAGACGAAGTCGTCAAAGCTGGTCGGCGACTTTGCAACTACCGTCGTTTTCTCGGCGGTTGTGTCGTAGACGAAGATGCCCTGATGCACCGGGACAGGCACGTTAAAGTTGTCCGCATTCTCCCTGCAATATCCGTTCCGGATCTTGTTCCCCTCGGTTGGGCAGCGCAGGGTCACGGTCTTAGTCTCGCTCCCCCAGGCTCCCCAGAAAGCGACAAAGCGCCCGTCAAAGGAGACCCCCTCGCCCAGCTTGTTGAATACCGTTCCCTTTTTCTCGCCGGGGACCGGGCCGCCAATCTCCGCCAGCCGCCTGAGCCGCGGTCTCGGCCCGTCCAGCGGCGCCCTATAGATTCCGCCCCTGGTGGGGTTGCCCTCGTTATCAAACCCGGCAAATACTGCCCAGCGCCCGGCGGCGCTGGGCGGAGCGACGGAACCGAACTTTATTCTGGCGCCGGGAATCGTGGTGTCCGTGTCGGCGATCACCACTACGGGCGAGTCGCCGCCAGCGGGTTCGAGCTTCCTGCCGTCAGAAAGCGAAATCGGCGCACTCGCCAGGGTTCGAAAGTACGCTCCGGTCTTGCTGATCGTCTTGCCAGGATTACCAGGGTCCGTCGCCGTGTAGTTGCCTTTGAACACAATCGTGGCGCCAGTGAGCGCGGGGGTTCCCGGGAAAACGTCAAACTTGATTCCGCCGGTTCCCGGAACCGCGAAAAAGCCAAAGCCGGGCGTCGCGCCCAGGTTGCTCGCGCCGGTGATCAGGAGGCCGAAGGGATTGGTGTAGATGCCGGTGGTTCCGGCACGCGACTCGCTGATTCCATCTGGAAGCAGGTAACTCCACACCGGCTGGTGATTCCCGCGGGAAGCGATGGTGTCCGTCCACATTTCGATGCGCGGGAACGAAGGCGGCTCGGTGAACGCCGTCCCGAGGTTGTTCGGCTGCGGCACCGCCGTGTTGCGGTCAAAGATTGTCATCAGAGGAGCCCCTGTGGCCATGTTGCGCGTGAAGATGCCGTGAGCGGGCTCACCGCCCGACCCGCCCTTGCTCCGCGCGCGGAACACCACCAGTTGATTGACGTTTATCGAAGGCTCGTTGTAGCTGTTGAACTTCCGGCCGTCGCCCGGGACATAAACGCCGTTGTTCACCACTGTCTGCCATTTGAAATTGATGGTCGACACAATCGGCGAAGGCGCCAGCACCTCCTGAGCCGCTGCAGAGCCAGGAATCAGGAAGAGAACTCCCATCAGAAGATGAAATTCAAAGCAGGAACGGATCTTTTGCATCGCTTTCCTCCCCCCCTGCGATCTCACGAAGTTTGAATCGCCGCGCCTGGGTCACTCGATGGAGGCCGCGCAGCCCATCGCCCCTCTACCTATCCGGGGTGAGCCTGGCATGTTGCGATCAGGGAAAGTGAAACATCTCCGCACCGGTTCTAACAGGTTGCTGAAAAACACATTAGAGGGGGTGTAGCGGCGGGTTCATTCCGTCATAAGCCTATTGCTTTCAGCACGGGCTGGCGGCGTAAAGCCGCCGCTACAGCCTTTTTCAGCAACCTGCTAATTCTTCCAAGTTCCCGGGACAATCTGGCAGTTCACGCTGCTCCCTTCTGCCCTCGGTCAATTTCCCTGATTGCAGAGTCGATCTCCTCTACGGTCAGCAGCCACTGGTTCCGGTCCAGCCGCGACACCACTTTGAACTCGAAATCCTCGAAAAGCTCCAGCGCCCGTGCCTGGTTTTTAAGGTGCTCAGCGAGAATCGACAACGCCAGCTTCGCGGCGCCGCTGCTCATCGACCCCCATTCAAAACCTGCAGGAGAATACTTCGCCAGATTGGGCTGCAAATGGAGCGGAACCCATTTACGGCCATGCCTGACGTAGACTTTGCATCCTGCCGCGCTTCTCTCGCCGAAATACTTCGCACCTCCTCCCACTTTTGCGTCCCCCTCCCTGCCAGACTCACGACGGGCATGAATTGCCCTGCCACCTGTTCAAGCGATTCCTCCTTCGATCTTTGAGTGCCTCGGTCGCCTGGAATTTCGGACCCATTTCCAAAGCTTTCACCAGCCTCGTTACCCTGGACTGGGGCCGGAGGTCCATAGTCCGGGCACTCCCCTCAACCCCGGATACGCCGGGGGCGCAGCTCCTGGGGCCCCAGCCCGGCCCCGCGTAGGAGCCATTCCGCGGGGCCGGGATCTAAAAGCGGCCGCAACGCGCCGGAGTGTAATGTGTCAATGCGCACTCCATCTAACGCCCTTTTCGACCACCTCCGCTGCCCTTGCCTTCCGTGACGCAGATGTCGATGTAGGTCAGTTGGTTAGCCTTATCGACTATCGGCACGTAGAGCATTCCGGTGTCCGCTGTCGGCTCGATCAGACCCTCCGTGCCGGATGGAACTAGCCCTACACTGATGTTCGGAGGCGGGGCCAGGGTATTGTCTGTAAGTGTTGGCTCGGTCCAATCATTGAAGACAATCGAGTTGTTCGGCGTGTAGAAGGTCAGGCGCCACCACCCGGCCTTCCCTACGGTTTCCGGCACGGGTGCGGAACGCAGGTTCCAGTTGTAGCCATAGACATAACTTCCCTTGATGTTAAGCTCTGCGCCGTACTCCAGGTCGGCTTCGTATGGAACAAGGTTGGTGGTACTGTTGTTGACATAGGCCCAATGCCGCACTCCGTCGATAGAAACCCACACCGGGTTGTAGGTCGTTTGTGGGGTATACGTGGCCGGGCAACCTCCCACTGGGAATCCAGCCGCGAGCTTGGCAAGGTTGAGCCGCGCCCCCGCGCCCGGGACGTTCACCACATTCACCCCATATTCCCAGTTGACACCGCCCGAGTCGTCCAAATAAGCGTAAGCAACTGGCGATTCTTCCGCGGTCTCGGGATTCGTGGTGTGCAAGCCCCAAAGTTCGTCCGTTCCCTGGCCGCGCACGTGCCACACCTCATACCGCAGCCGTGGGTTTCCCTCTGCAACCGTTGTATCAGGAGATTCAGGCAAGGTTGAAAAGGTGTTGGTCTCAACTCGAATCACCTGGATCGGCCAGGACTTGCTTTCGAGATTATCACCCCAGTCGACGTACTTCACTGAGAGTGCCAATGCGGTACCCCCTGCATCAGTCGACTGTGCGTATCCTGCCTGCCACTTGTTGTTAATGTTCTTCTGCCAATAGATCCGGTCGATTGACTTACTCGGGTCTTTTGCGTTGCACACTGCCTTACAGTCCTCGTAAGAAAGTGGAGTGCCGGTTGAGGTTACGCAGGACGTGTTGGGATAGGTTGTCGTCCCGATGATCTCCGGTATGGCGCAGCCGTAGCTCACACCCTCAGGGAACTTTGCATCCAGAGTGGGCGTTATTCCTATGCTGCCAGTCTGAAGCGGGGTTCCGTAGAAATAGGCAGGGTAGGACAGGTTCGTCGCCGATTCCTCTCCGCTCGGCGGCTTGTTGCCATTGCCTGGACCGCTACCTCCGCCGTGTTGCTGTGCCAGCGCACCCGCCAGCGGGTACAAGACCAGTGCGAGTGCGGCGATAGATAGAGACCCTATGGCCAAAGCTATTGTTCGTCTTTTCATTCTCTTAGCTCCTTCCGCGTTTGCCGTTCTGCTCCTTGTTCCGCCACTGGAATTCGCATCAGCCCTTGGAAGGAAGTTCAACCGAAATTCAAGCCCCGCCCTATGTAAACCTCTCTTCCGTTCCCTCGCAGTTCCAGGGGCGTGGAATCTTCAGCTCACAGCATGGAAGTTCAGTCCCGGCGGTTGCAAGCGAGGCGATGCGCTTGCGCAAAACTGCGCATCATTGCGCACCGTTGGACTGCGGGAGAACAGCATGGAACCTACTTCGTGGTTTTCCCCTACTGCGAATTGGAGGAATCACCCTATTGCCCGGTCTGGAGAATTGTTCTAGTTTGACAGTATAGGTTTCCTGCCAACCTGAATGCGCCTTTCGATCCGGAGGTGCGCATGTCTGAAGAGGGGAAGGCTTCCCAGCAGCTCGCGTCATGGAAGGAGATCGCGGACTATCTGCACGTCGCGGTGCGCACGGCCCAGACGTGGGAGCGCGAGAAAGGGCTGCCGGTTCGTCGCATGCCGGGAGAAAAGGGGCGGGTTGCGGCAGACCCCGCCGAACTGGATCAGTGGAGGCGGTCGGCTTCCTGCCATGGTCGTTCGTGGTTCAATCTTGTCTACCTCAAGATCTATGCTGCGTTGTCGACGGTATTTCTGATCATCGCTGTAGCGTGCCTATCCACGCACTTTCTCGACGAGTCCCACCACCAACCGCACACCGGTTTCCGTAATGGGGCGCTGCCCCTGGTCGTGGCGGATCATCAGGGAAATACGCCGTTGAAGAAGGGATTCCCCCAAGGCAAACAGACGGACACGCATCCAGGCGCCACGCTCTCTCTGCATCGCAAAATCATGTTTTTCGACTTCGACGGGGACGGCGAATTAGAAACACTTCTCGACTATAGTCCGGTAGATTTGCCACAGAATTTCACTTCATCATATTGTTTTCCCGAGGGGGAGAATACGCAGAGTTCCGTACCGACCGGGCTCGCAGAGGCCGGCGACCGTTTGCCCGGCACCCGTCCTCACCAACACGTGGAAGCTCGGAGGTCTGCGCATTAAGACCTGTTACCGAACTGAGGGGACTTTCGTCCGGCCTGTTTTCGCTTGAGTCGAGGCTGATGGCCATGCGTGGCATTGGCTGCAGAAATGTGTCCGTACCATTACTAATTTCGCTTACAGGAAGGCCTGAACTGCCATTGGGTGCAACGTGATCACGTGCCTCAGCATTAGTGAAATTCAGCGACGATTGAGACCTGGTGTTTCAGATCTGAACCGGGGAATTGAACCATATCTCCGTGTGCTGGTTCTGGATGCCGGCCGTCGAGGGTGAGGCGCGAAAGATGGCCCCAACTTCCGGGTGCGCGCAGCCAAAGCTGCACCAATTCCGGGTACCGCCCTTGAGAATCTGCAAGCGGCTCGATTGTGGCTTTCACCGTGTGATGTGTTTCGTCCGGCGAGAGCGTCAAGCTGATTTCGCCAAATAGCGTGGGCGCCCGGCGGACGACGAGAGGTTTGCCGCAGGCGAGCCAGGCGCGCGGGGTGCCGGACGCGAGAAGGAGATTGTTTCCTTCTTCCCGCACCAGCATCATTCGCAGCATCCGAAGCTGCTGGTGTTCGAGTAAGTATGGGGAAGGGTCAGTTCGTTGATGCCTTGTGCAATGTGCGTAACCTCGACAGCCGAGTAAGTATCTCGCGACATGCCATAAGCCAGCATCGAGTAGAAGGTAAGGAGGAATTTGTCAACATCCCCACTTTCGAGCTGGGTCAGGGCGTAGCCATACGTGTAGGCGTGGTCAACCCCGTCGCCAAATCGGTCCAGCCCGAGCAGCAGTCCCCCACGCTGTTCCATGTACCGTGTGATCCATTCCGAGCGGTCATCGGTGGGCGAGAAAAAACCTGTTTCAAGAATCAGAGGTGCGATCAGCGCATAATAGTTCCCGGCGCCCTGGTTCATGACCCGATGGGTTAGCGGCTCGACGGGAAGAACCTTGAGCGCGCCGACGTTGACGACCGCTTTCTCCATGGAAGCCAGAATATCCTTACGAAAATCTTCGGCCTCTCGTGACCACCGATCGGCTTCGGAATTCATGCCGGCTTCGCGAAAAGCCTGCGCCATTTCCTGAAGGCCCAGCCAGTTATAGACATCCGAATAATAGGAGTAAACCGGGTGCGGGTAATCCACATAGGATTGCCCGGCCGGAAGCAGTCCGTACGTGAGCGGTTCTTGGCCTCCCGTTTGCACTTTCGTTTGCGCGCGGCTGCGCGCGATCCACTCACAAGACTTGATTGCTTGCGGAACGACGCTCTTGAACCAGCGGAGGTCTCGGCTCAACAAATACTGCTGGCCAATGGCAAACAGCAAAGCGCCGTTGTCTGCCTGACCGTAATTGATGATGACGGAGCCATTGGCACTCTGGAAGTGGAGAAGACTCTTGAGGTACTTTTCGGCTTCATCCCAGTAACCGAAGAGGGAGAGAGCGTCGCAGTAAAGCGCAGCACTGTAGCCGTAAATGTGCTCATAAAAACCAGACCCGTCGTGGATCTCGTAAATACCTTTGACTTTGTCAACGTTCAGAAAGTTGTAGGCCAGCCAGGCGCGGTAGGCGTTGTTAACTCTTTTCTCGGGAGTCCGGATTTGCATGCCTTGGGCAAGCAATCTCGTCCAGAAGGTCCGCGTCACCTGGAGTTCGTGATCGAACTCAGATTCGGTTATCTTCTGGACCAGGTGCTGGAGACCGATGCGATAAGGGATCCTGTAGTAGAAATCACGGTGGCCGTTTGCGGGGATGGAGGCCGAGGAGGCCGGCACCGGGGCGCCAAAAGCGGGGTTGTAATATACGCTGACCGTCGCCTTCCTTTCACTTCCATCGATGTTCACCACTCGCAACCGGACGATGGCAAACGAGGGCGCTTCTGCGCTCAGATTGTCGGAATATCCAAAGACCCGTTCCTCGTACACGAGCCCATGATATTCCCAGCGGGTCTCGACTATTGACAAGTACCCGTCCAGAAGGCTCCGAGTGACAGGCCCTTCAAGGCTGTATGGCGAAGGAGGATTGCCTAATTGAAAAGAAACTATCTCCGGCCGGGCAACCTCGATTTCGCCATCCCATGTTATGCCAAAGTCTTCGGGACTCTCTTTCACGCCAACCACTTCTCGAGGGCGCTGCATGGCAGGGAAGAACTTCGCAACCGAATTGAAGGATGGCTCTCCTTGAAGCAAGACCTGCCGCCCCAGCAGATCGAGGTTGGAATTCAGGGCTCGCTCAGTCAGGGCATTGAAGTGCCCCGGAAGCATCTTCTCCTGACCAAACGAGGGACAGCGCACAAGAAACAAGAAACAGAGTCCCAGGAGGATGCTTGTTCCCACGTGAAGTTTACCCATGCCGATAGCCTCCCTGAACTGAGTGTCCCTCTCACGGAAGGACAGCCTGAAAACTACAAGCCGATGGAGAAAACTCTTAATTGCGATTACTGTGATTAACTCGAAGAATATTTCTGTGAAAATTCCGCTTTGATTCCCACCAGGTTGCCATCCAGCGTCTTTCGTGCCAGCACAAACTCGGTAGGAAACTCCTTTGCCAGGCGGCGCGAGACGCTTTCGGCGCGAACGATAAAGTCCTTGGCCGCGTTAGGCGATCCTTCGCTCAGAATCAGGCCAAAACTTTCCCGCAGCGAATTCCAGGCGGTGGACTGGCTTCTTGCCACAAGCCGCCCGGGATACAACTCAGCAAGATGCTTGAGCGCCAGCCTTTGCCCCGGCGTCTTTCCAAGATGCGCTACGGCCTGGCCGATGGACCGGTCAGGATTATATTCTCTGGGATTCCAGAGGTAGTCGGCGATTGTCAGCATCGGGATCCGGTTCGCCTCGTCCTAGGGACTTAGCGGATTTGAGATGTACCCTTCGGCAACTTTTGACAGCTCAGGATCTCGCCCCGTCAATGGGCCTAAGTGCAGCGTCGGCTGCTGATCATTGCACGGATAGTTGTCCCAGATAAAAAGGCGATGCTTTGTCAGGTGTCTGTATTTCTCTGCATCCGCGCGTGTGATCGTCACCGAGCAAACCTCGGGACCGGTCCAATAAAGATAAACATCCGGGTCAAGCTTCTCTCCAAGCTCTTTCACATACCGGACTCCGGGCGTATCTCCTGCTCCAAGCTTCGCATGCGTTTCAGGACCGGAATTTCCGGTCCCGGCATACCATGTCGGTGTGAAAATCATTTGCGCGCCCGAATCCTTTGCCCGAAGGCGGCGCAGGATTTCATTCACGACTCCTGCTTGTGACGCGGCGTTGATGCCCTGCGTGATGTCATCGAGCGAGACGTTGAACCACTTGACGCCCAAACCTTGCATCCAGGCATAGTGCTGCCAAAGCGTTTCCAAGTCCTGCGGCTGGTCGTAGTCAAAAGGCCGGTCTGAGTCGAGGATGGGATTCATGCTGAAACAGAATTCCATCGCATGACGCTGGCACTCCCGAACGACCTGTTGATAGGAGCGTTTTTTCTCTCGCGGCAGCGGCTGATACCAGTGGTTGATCTTCTGCCCGGGCGGGATTTGGGCCCAACTCCCATTGGCATGAAGTTCCAGGTCCCAGAGCGAGGTGTAACAGTTCATCAGGAAATTCATCTTGTACCTGGCCATCACAGGGATCTCCGCCAGATACTGCGAAGGAGTCCACGCCCAGCCCTTGATTCCCCGCAATTTGAATCCCGGCGCCGTCTTGTGACTCAGCACGCCTTCGGGCAGGGGCAGAATTTTGCCGGGAAGCACAACACGGAATGCCTCTGCCGGATTCTCCCGCTTCGCGGGCGAGTTCGTGGCAAGGCCGGCGGACTTGGTTGCGAAGGCTGCTGCGGCAGAACTTGCCATCGCCCATCCTGCCGAGGCAATGGCCCCCTGCAACCATTCCCGCCGCGTCACACGAATTCCAGCCATGCGCGATCCTCCAATTGGGTTCTCGGGTGTCCGGACGTAAGAACATTGCCCTATTGCCACAAAGTCAGATCATAGGGCAGGAGCTTTTTCGATCGCCAGATCAGCAACCGACTTCACCGTTTGCCGTCGGGAGGCTCATCCCGTAGCCACTTGTCAATAAATTGATAGGCCTCATTGCGAACCGCTGTCGGAAATGAATGCGCTGCGTTGGGATGCCGCACTACAAGTCTGTCACCGGCGTCGAACCTTTCTGAGTACACGGGTCTGACAGCCTTCATGGTCGCTCTTACGCCCGCAACGCTAAAGTTTGCATCGTGAAGAGGAGCGTTGATGAACAGGGGTCTGGGAGCGAGCGCAGCCAAGACATCCGAAAAATCGAAGGGCATTTCAGCCGGGTTGTTGTGGTATTGAACTGCAATCAACGGCATGTAGCGTTCCTGGCCCCAACCTGACAGATCGCCGCCGTGATAGTCCTTGAAGCTGGTGAAGCCACAACTGCAAACCAGGACCCGGATGCGGGTATCGAAAGCGCCAACGAATAGGGTGTTGTGACCACCCAGGGAATGGCCGATGCAGCCAATGCGTTGCGGGTCTATCTCGGGCATCGACTGCAGTAAGTCCACGGCCCTTGTATGATTCCAAATGCCCTTCATCGTCTGGCTCCGGTATCCCTGCCGGTAAGAATCGAAGCGGTATCCTCCAAACCCCGTCGAGAATGGAAGATCGGGATAATTCGGGGCGAGCGTTACGTAACCGCGTTCGGCAAGCTCTTCCGCATAGTGGTAATTTGGATTACCTCCCAAGCCGGCGGGTTCTGCTGCGCCGATTGGCGTGGTTTGATGGAGGCATAGAATTCCCGGAACTCGGCCCTTTACTTTTTTCGGTTTCAAAAGATACCCCGGTGTGCGGTCGCCCTCCTCGCTGACATAGGAGATTTTCGATCGAGAGATTGTCCCTGTAGCTTGGTTTTCGAGGATTCTCATGTCAAGAGAAGGCTTTGTTTTTCTCCTCGGAAACAGGCCCATGACGCGTTCCATCATGGATAGAATCGCCTTGCGGTGTTCCGCCCAATCACTTCCTGCGTGGGGTTCAGGGAAGGCTCCTCGGAGTCTGGCGGCAAGCAGGGGTGCGCCCCACAACGTGGTCGAGAACTGGCGTCGATTGAGTTTGCCCATAGCTTGTACTTTCTCAACCTCACGATCTGAGATAACTTAGCGCCGGTTGTAGCGCAGGCGGCTCCGGAGCAGACGTGTACCCGGTTGGTGCTGGCCGGCGCTGAGTTCGATGGCGAGAGGATCCGCACCTACATCTGGCAGCGACTCCGAGCCGGAAGCATGATCCCACCAAAGCGCGGGAAGAATGTTTAGCGTGTACGCAAGGTGTCTGCAGAAATACGTCGAGTGTCTCCGCCCCCTCGGTATGAGCACAGGCCTCGGATCGAGAGTGTCTTCTCGTCGTTGAAGCGTACACCTTCGGCGCGCGCCCACGGCCGGTTGGAGCCCGAACTGCGGCGCCAAGCTCTGCTGCTCGGGCTGAGCTTCATTCTCTATCGCCTGAATCATTGTTGCCGGGCCTCCCCCTAAAAACCCAGGAACACACGCCTTTGAAACAATAGCTTAGCCGCAAATTGAATCTAGCGTGAAACATATTTGAGGTGTTGCTGATTACTCCAGAGTTGCCCGTCCCCAAGGGCGCGCCAGGATAACCGGAATTGGTATGGTTGAAAGCGTTAAAGAACTGTGACCGGAATTGTAGCCTGAATTTTTTGTCGGAGAATACCTTTTCTATTTTCCCCTTGACAGAGATAGTAAAGTAAAGATGGGCTGAGGCATAATTCTCCATCGCCTTTGAATAACTATGATCCAGCGCAGTCCTGAACACGAAGAACTTCTCCGACAATTGCCGACGGTCGAGAAACACGAACGCCGCGGACAGCTCAAAGTGTTTCTGGGTTATGCCTCTGGGGTCGGGAAGTCGGCCCGCATGCTCGATGAAGCGCGCCGGAGGAAAGAAAGAGGCGAGGACGTTGTAGTCGGCGCAACTCAACCTGTACTCTCATCCGAAGTGAAGGACTTGCTGGGAAAGTTGGAGGTCATTCCACTGCAAGTCCTTGATGAGGTCCAGGTCATGGATGTTCATTCGATCCTTAACAGGCATCCGCAGGTCTGCGTGGTCGATGGACTTGCCTACCACAACCATCCTTTGAGCTATCACACCCAGCGATGGCAGGATGTGGAAGATCTGCTTGCCGCCGGAATTTCAATCCTGACCTCGGTTAACCTCCAATACATTGAGGAATATCAGGAAAAGGTGGAGGAGATCACGGGCAAGCACGTCGCCGAAGCTGTGCCGCTCCATTTCTTGAAGTCCGCAGATGAAATCGAAGTGGTCGACGCCCCCCCCGAAATGACACTCCAGCACGAACGCGGAGTCCCGGAGAACGCTGCAGCGCAGCAGAAGCTTGCAGAATTGCGTGAAATGGCGTTGTTGCTGACGGCGGATATTGTTGACCGTCAACTGGAAATGTACATGCAACGCCACGGTATTGAGCAACTCTGGGGCACCCAGGAGCGCATCCTCGTGTGTGTCAAAGCGGGTGTTGACGCACGGCGAATGGTTGAAAGCGGCCGTCGCAATGCGGAGCGGTTTCGCGGTGAGCTTTATGTCGTCAACGTCCATCAAGGAGGTCGACCCTCGAAAGATGAATCGGTGCTGGAAGAAAATCTGCAATATGCGCGATCAGTGGGCGCGCGGATTGAGATGCTCGAAAA
>JAKAWN010000663.1 GCA_021827245.1 Acidobacteriota bacterium
ATATCCCCATCCGTAGGCGTTCTTCGAGGATCCTCCTCATTTCCACAGCCGCCCTCTTCAGTTTCTGGCTGGCCTTCGCCGCCTTGCAGCAGTGGCTAGTGGTACATTGGGAGAACGAGGACAACCCTCGCGCTTGGGCCAGGGCGGCACGCTTTGAGCCAAGCGATGCCAAAATGTGGTGGGCAGTCGCCATCCACTACGAGAGAGACCCCGTCTATCGAAGCCTCCCGAAAGCGGAAGAGTGCCTCCAGCATGCCGTTCACCTCGTCCCCAGTTGGTACCTCTATTGGGACGAGTTGGGCAAGGTCCAAGAAGAACTCGGCAAAGCCAGTCAGGCGCGGCAAGCGTACGAGCGAGCCGAGGCCGATGCGCCTCAGTCCGCCTCGGCGGCCTGGGAGTATGGGAGCTTCCTTCTTCGGCAAGGACAACCGGCCGCGGCGGCCCAGCAAGTTCGGCGCGCTCTCCTTCGTAAGGTAGCCTTCACGGGCAGTGCGGTCCAAGAATTTTGGAGATCTGGCGCCGGGATTTCCACGATAGTGAATCAGGTCCTGCCCCCGCAGCGTCAGACCTATCTGACAACCATTGGATTTTTCTTGACTCAACAACAGGATGACGATGCTTTGGCCTGCTGGAAAAAACTCGCGAGCCTGCACTTGACGGTGAAATTACAACAGGCGCTTCCCTTGATTGACGATCTGATCGCCGACAGTCGTATCGAGGACGCCCACCAGGTCTGGATGCAGGCCCTCGCCGCATCGAACAGCCCCGAGCGAGCGAGCGCCGCTGGCTCTCTGATATTCAACGGAAATTTCGAGTACGGGCTGGTAAACGGGGGATTCGGCTGGCGCCAAACGCCGATTCCCGGCGCTGCATTCGATCTGGTGACGGACGTGACGCACGGCAGTTCGCAATCGGCCCGAGTGAGTTTCAACGGCCACCACAATCTGGACTATGCGAACTTGTTTCAAGACGTAGCGGTTGAACCGGGAAGCCGATATCGCTTCTCGGCCTTTATGCGTACTGAGGACATCTCGACTGATACTGGTCCTCAATTTGTGATCTACCGCTGCGCCGACCCTGGCGCTTCGCTTGCCGAGACTCCACCGATGACGGGGACACACCCATGGACGAAAGTGCAGTTGGACCTCACGACCGGGTCGAGCACCGACTGCATCAAGGTGGTTTTGAGCAGGAGGCCGAGCCAGCTTTTTTCCAACCGGATCCGCGGGATGGTCTGGGTGGACGACGTGCGTCTTGTGAAGTATGCCCCGAGGGGGACCCCCGGTGAGAGATTCGTTCGCGGGAAACCCGTAGGCAAAAAGAGCCACTGAACAGGGAAGCTGGGAATACATGGACGGGGTTCGCGCGTTGATGTTCGCCCGGAAAGATTGTTTTGGGACCGGAACCGGGGATCGGTTTTCGCCCCGCCGCTTGAGTTGAGGCAGTAGCCCTTTTTGTCCCGCCGACCGTCTACGGACGCCGGCGCGGCCGAGATGCCATTGCCTGCATGAACTGGTTCTAGAATTAACCGTTTTGCCAATCCACAAAACTATTCTTGAAGCAAGAACACGGGATGTGATAGGGGATTACTTTGGGCGTATCTACCAGTAAGTAAGGGCAGGCTGAATGCTCCTGCGAGGAAGCTTGGCGTTCAGTCGGTCGTGATTCCTGTTTGATCTGTCATAAGGGGAGTGATTCTCAAATGTGGGGTGGTTCTCATGTCTCGTGATCCCGTTGACCTGGATGCAAAAACTGCGGCTCGGCGGCAATGGCTCTCCTGCGAAGAAACCGAAAGCGAGTATGCCCGGGCGATCGACAGTCTGGCTGGCTGGATTGGGGAGGATATAGGAGCGGTGGCCAGCACTTTCGACGTCGGGTTCAGGAAGGTCTATAGAGATTCACTTCAGCGTGTGCGGTCTCAAGCGGCACTTTTCGCGCGGCAACACGCAGGAAAGAAGGGAGCGCGGAACCCGACAAGGTAGGGGCTGGGTGGCTCTGAGCGATTAGGTGGGCTTCGCACGGCCCAACAGGTGCGTCAGACGAGGGGTTTGCTTAATTTCCGACAATTGAATTTGTCCCTGGTTTGGCGTAATGCAACGCGTGCCCTTTTTCTTCAAGTGTGCGAATTCGCCGCCGAAGGACCTGCAATCGCTTTGACTCCAGCCGCTGAATCTTATTTTTGGGCAAAGAGCTTCCGGTCGCCAGTTTTCTCTCTAGTTCTTCGGCAAGCCTTTCGAATTCATCTATCAGGCGACACCCGTGACCGTTCAGACTGTTCGATGACATTCATCCCCTCCGTTCCCGTGATCGAGACGGCAGGAAAGGACGACTTCCGCGATCTGCAGGAGACTGAACCGCAGGAAGAAGTAGCTCGTCCCTTGATTTTCCAGATCGATTCTGCTCGATGAGACGCAAACCTGTCGAATCCCGCTCGGAGATTTCATCACGAGCTTTGTTTGGGATTGTATTAGCTTGTTTACTGATGACAAAAATAGAACACTCGGGTGAGAGCACCGGCAGTCTTGCGCCCCATCCGCCCTCGACCAACTCGCGCCGCCTGCCCCCGAATCAGGACCTGCAATCGAGCCGGTCCGCTTTGCTCGATCCGGATCAGCACGAGAGCACTGGGCTCTCTGAGGGCACAAGCGTCCAGCAGGCTTCGCCAATGGTCGAAGCAGATTGCTGCCACCCCCCACGATCATGGCCGTTCTCGCACGACCGGGCGGAAAGCGTGAACGTGTGGTCGAGAAACTACATTGAAGTCGACGGAGGCAGGCGCATGGCCAAATTTCCAACGAGCATATCGGCTTGCGCCACGGATAGCCACGCTCCCAAGAGGTAGATCG
>JAKAWN010000119.1 GCA_021827245.1 Acidobacteriota bacterium
GCTTCGTGCTAGGTTGTTCGGCTGTTGAAAAAGCCTGCTGGTTTGCCGCGGCTGCAACCGCTGCCACTGTAGAAATTTGAAGAAAATTTCTTCGATTTAGCTCCGCCATGAATCCCTCCCACAGCAAAGCCGCTCGTCCGAATGGCAGCGGTCTCGGCCATCGCGCAGAACCCAGAGTTCTAATTTGAATTGCCTCGTGCTGAGTTAGGCTCGTTTGCTAATCCCGTTCTCAAGAATTCGTTGTACCGCTTCGCGTACTGGCGCTTGTATTGCTCAACCGTTTGCTCGAAACTCATGGTTCGGACTGTGCCATTCACTTTTCCTGATATCCGCACTTCGTGAGTAGCCGGCGAGAGTACCAGCTTGCCGTCGGTCACTCTTACTGGTTTCCCGTCAGCTTCGGCTTTGCTCAGCTGCAAAAACCACGGAATAGGGATGATGATATGGTGCGGCACCTGACGGAAATGATCGGTGATTCGAATTATCAAGCCTTGCGGGACAGATCGCAGCAAAGCAGTAACAGGGCCAAAATCTGACGGCGCATCAGATATTCGGATGGTATCACCGGGCTTCACCCAGGCGGGGGAAATCGCCGAGAACAAATAGAGGTCCTGCTGGTCCTCGCGAACAACCATGTCGCGCATCAAAAGAACGAGCCGCGCCGAAGTCACCATATCCGGCATAATGTTCGTGGAGAGGCTGAAGTCGCGGGTTCCCCATGGATAGGCGCCGTATTCCTGTGTGGCTTGGGCAGAACTGGTATGTAAGAGCAGCGCGTACAAGTCTTCAACTGCCCATTTCTGATCCTGAGGGTCATCCCTCACCAGCTCGTTTTCCGAATTGTTGGGAGTTTGCCAATAGTGAAGAACGCGCGTTGTGTTGAAGACATACTGGGACCCTTCCTTGGCCACCGGGTACGGAATGACGTAAGTCAAAATCCCCTCTGCGTATTCGCTCCTAGTTTTTCGTAGAGTTGCCGTCACTCTAGGATCGAATGGTTTGAATAATGGGGTGGGATAAAGAAGCAGAAGGTTGTCCCAGTCGTTGCCCTTTGTGGTCCGGTCCAGGGAGGGCGGAATGTAACCGCCGGTCTTGGCAGTTTGATTGGCTAACTGCCTATCAAAGGCCTCGCGGTAACGTTTATAAAAGGTCTCGAAGTGCTGCGCGTCCTGCTGGTTTCCCATCGCCTTGGCCATCATAATGGCGTACCGGAGGCCGTGGAGTGCCCGAAGGTTCTCGCCGGTAAAATGACAGTCCTTAAGCATTTCGTCGTCGTCAAGGGTCGTAGGCGGAAGGAGCCCCAGAGGATCTTTCTGCGTGATCTCTTCGAGCCACTCGACTCCCCGTGTAACCGACGGGTAGATTTGCGTGAGAAACGCCTGGTCCCGCGTCAGGAGGTAGTGCCTCCCCCACATCCAGAAAATCTCTCCTATCGTGCCCCAGTATCCTATTTTGGGGTCTCCCCATTCGCCACTGGGCCCTTGAGTCTTTAGAGAATATAACTCCGCTCTCTTCGCGATATCATTCAAACCCATGTAATCGAGGGCCATGTCGATGTAGCTTGTCGTATAACCGCCGCTCCAGTGGCCGTGGTACTGGAATTTGTTGATGTTCGTTATGTAGTTGTCTCCTACTTTATCTATGGCAAGAAGTGAGTAAATGATGTTGGCAACCAAAGCATCCTGAACTTTATCTTCGGGAAACGCCAGCGGGACACGATTGCCAACCAAGTTCTCCCAAAAGGAGACAGTGCGATCGAAATAATGGTCAAAACTCGCCTCTTGAATTGCCTTTGCCTTCTCTGAATCCTGAGGGATGGGAACCACGGGATATTTGAAAACCAATGATCGGCTTTCACCGGGTTTGAGATGAACACGGTAAGTTACAAAGCCCATCGGAGTATGGGCGTCGACCCCCGAAAACTTCGGGTGAGGATTGGCTGAGATCTCTCCGCCAAAAAAGCGGACCATCCGAAAGCCCTTGTCAAACAGGGTCAAAGACAACTGATATGGCGCGGGGTTGGAAGGAAACCAGTAAAGAATTCGATCGTTCCTCACGAGGGCATCGGAGGTGAGAGAGTACTGCCAATTGGAGTCGTATCCAGTCTGATCCTCGGTAAGGCTCTTCGGGATGAGGTCGAACCGTTGGTGAAAGCGATAGTCAGCTATGTGTTCCAGACCGCTCCGAGGTCCGCTAAAACGATAGCCCGAGCTTAGAAACGCGGTACGTTCTTCAGCGGTGTCATTCTTAACGGCGACTTCAACGAAATTAACAGGCAGGCCCTCCAGCGCCCCCCCCAGGTCGGCCGCAAACATCGCGAACTCATAGGTGACTCCTTGCCGCCGTACAGAATACTCGATTAAGGGAAGGTATCCTTTGTAGAGAGTCCGGATCCGCTGATGGACCGGACGGGGGGGATTTCCAGTGAAAAACATCAAATCTCCGAAGCCGTTGTAAATGTAGCCTTCTGGTGTCACCTCGCTCGCCACCGGAGCGTAAAGCGTCCCTAAGATGTCTGTAGGGTGCCAGAAGTAACAGAAGGGCTCGCCGGGCTTGTCGATTTTTGGATTGAGCATTCCGCCTAAGTTGGGGTTGAACTCGCCTTGCGCACGTGCTTGTCGACAGAATGCCAACAGACAAAGGAAGACTATGCTGACGAGCAACGTGGCACGCTTACTCCAAAGCACCTTCATTTTCACCTCTCATTAGTTTCTACCCGATGACAAGGTCCGCGAGGACTCAATGTTGCCACTTCGCCAAGTTCCTTCGTTCAACGGCATTCCAATTAGATGGTTGGATGGCGACTAATTTACGCGTTAACCTATACCGTGATGAGTATCTGGGCCTCAGATCTTGATAAAAATCCTCCTCCGATAAAGAGCCCACATAGCTAAGGTGCATAGAACAAGATAGCTTACGGCAAACATCAATGAAGCATTCCAAGGGCTTGCGAACACTAAGTGTAACTTCTCGAATGCATAGGTCCTCCAACTGAGCGTTCGCCCATCGGAAAGGTGAATTGAGTGGGCTTCGCTCAGCTTCAAGAGCAGTTCTGACGGAATGTAAACGGCGAGCGCGTTCGTCCCAAGTATTACAAAGGGATGCGACCATGCTCGCCAGCCCTTAAGGTCGATCAGCCAGCAAAAGACGCCCAGAAGCAAAGCTGCAAAACCTCCAGTGAAGACCACATACGTGCTGGTCCAGAGGTGCTTGTTCATTGGGAAAAATGGGTGCAGAGCAAGCCCGAGCATAATTCCGACCATTCCGGCGATGGCGAGTCCCACGGCCTTCCTCTCCGGTCGGCTGTGCGCTTGCAACCAGTCGCCTCCAAGAACTCCCAATAGAGTCGTGGCGATCGCTGGCAATGTGCTCAAGATGCCCTCAGCATCTCGTTCCCACATGTGGTGGCGCATCAGGGCACGGTCGATAAACATTGTGAGGTTCCCAGAGGGACTCAGGTCACCCGCGTGAAATCCCGGAACCGGCACGAATTCCAAGAGTGCCCAATAAACAACGAGGAGACCGACCACGGCCCCGATGCGCCCCCTGAACCCTGTACAAAGGAAGACGATCATAGCGAACAGATAACAGATCCCGATCCGTTGCAAGACACCGGGATATCGCCAAGTTGCAAAATGAAAGACGGGGACATTGGATCCATCAGCTCCGAGGAGGTTTAGGAAAAGCCCCAGCCCGACAATGATCAAGCCCCGGATCAGGGCATGATGGAAGAGTTCGTGGTTGGATTGTCCCCTCCGACGCCGGACAGCATTGGAGAAGACCATCGACACGCCGACTATAAAAAGGAAAAACGGGAAAACCTGATCCGCCGGTGTCCATCCGTTCCATTCCTTATGTTCTATGGGCCAGTAGATGGCGTAAGGTGTACCCGGGTTATTCACCAGAATCATCCCGCCAATGGTCACACCACGGAAGACGTCCAATGACCACAGCCGCCCGGGAAGCGCATCTGAGCTGCGAGCATGGGTGGATTTCTCGGCGGAGGGAATGGCATCGCTTCGGCAGATGTTTTCAGAAGTCACAGGGCGTGAAGGCCAGATTCCGCGATGACGCCGGCAGGAGACCTGGTCCTAGCCTCCTCACTCGAAGGTGCAGAATCACTGACAAACGACTTCTATAGAAAAGTGAACGGTTCCCGGCGTCGCAGGAAGCTCAACCACGGGATCGTCCCCCCGCTCGCTCAGCGTCAAGGGCTTTCCACTGTCCAGAAAGGCGCCGCTCACGCGGTATCCTTCAGGCAAGCGAACGAACAAGAGGACGGCCTTTCCACTAATCCTTTCCGTGAACGTGGCGGTGCCGGCAATTTTGCCATTGGCAATGTCCGATACCATCCGAAGGCTTACGGGGCCGAAGCGTGAGGGCATGTGAGAAAGGTCAATTTCCTTGCCACTTTCCAACCAGGTCCGAGGAGTAGCGCTAAGCAGCCACAACTCGTCAAAAATCCCGTCTTGGTTCAAGTCGTTTTCGTGGATGAGCATGTGCCGTAGACTGCGAAGCAACAAAGCATTGGCGGGAGGCTCAGGCGGAAGATAAGTACGGCGATACCATTCATCTTCCCTGGGGACTGTAGACTGGCATTCCCCCGTCACGAAAGTGCCTCGCGTATAGGCAAAGGCAAGTTCACAATAAAACGTATACACCGCTCGCTCCGCTTCATGCCGCGCGATCTGCGAGAACGCTCGGCCCCATGTGTACAGGGGGTGAATGCCGTCCTGGGCGAATATTGGGAACCCCCCTCGAGCCAGCTGTGGATTGACGTGGGAATCGAAGCGATTCAGGCCGGCCATCACACCCTGGTGATGCCACATGTATTCTTCCGCATCTGTATAAGGTGCGGCCTGGGGAGCAAAAATCTCCGATTCAAAAAAATAGGGCATCGCGATGTTGTAGTAACTGGCAGCTCGGCTCTCGACGAGCGATTGATATGGCTTTTCGAATCCCAGCGCAAAAGGAACAAACGGCGGAACGGTTGAGTGATCTATGCTTGTCAATATCTTCTGACGGACCTCGTCTCCGAACACCTTGGCAACGGAAAGATACCTTTGTCCGAGAGACGGTTCGCCAATATCATCGAAGACCAGTCCTAGGTCACGGATGGCACGCCATCCATTCGAATTCGTGTTGAGATTGACCACCCGCAGGTTGGGAAGGTCAAACATGTAACCGTCAAGAATCAAGCCTGACTTCGGATTGCGGTGGGCCAACAGAAAGTCCGCGATCTTGATTAGCCGCGCTTGATTCCGGCGAATGAAGTCCGAGTCCCCGGAAAGCTCGTAATAGTACGTCGCAAGTTTGAGTTGCGAGATACAGGCTTGAAGGCCTACCCCCTTATCGGTAATTGGATAATCGACGATCGGCTGGATGAAGCGGCGGGCGTCGCTGAAGTAGCCATATTCGATAAACGGGGAGAGGGTTTCCATGGATTCGGGATAGCCATTACCCTCGTACCAATTAAACATCCCGTATGGAACTTCATCGCCGATGCTGGCTTCCCAGTCTCCGATCAGTAAACTCCTATAGGCCGACATCGCTACTTTTTCCGGCACTTCGATACGTCCACCTTCCACTAGCTGGTCTTTCCACTCCGCGATTACCTCACTCCGGGCCTTTGCAAAGTGAGTGGCGTCGGCAGTCACCTCCGTCCCAGCCAACTGTTTGGTGTGGGGGAAGACCACGTAAACACTTTCACCAGGCTTCAAAGTAAACCGTACGAGCTTCGTCTTCTGATCATAAGTTCCACCTGGTGAAAACCACGCGAAGACGTTATTGTGTGCGTCTGTCCACTCGTTATTTCCGAATCCGGCAGAAAGTATCGGGAATCCATAGCCAACCGGTGGCCCCTTCACTTCGAACGACACGCGTCCAGGTCCATTCTTAGCTGTCAAGCGTATGTAGGCGGCAACCCCTGGCTCATCAATGCACGGGGAACGATATGATGCAAGCAGCCGGTGCACGAAGACGGCTTCTTCATATGTGGTGCCCCCCTCCTCGTAATCCACGTGGAAGACAGGAAGGTAGCCATCTTGATAGTATGGTTTTCCTTGCCGGTGCTCATCTTCTCCAAAGGGCTCGTCTTTCGGCCCGACAAATGTCCAGAGATGCGTATTCCCCATAGCCCAAATAGCGCTCGAGGCGTTCGGAACGGTGGGTGTCTGCCGGGTGAGGTTGGCATCAATCTGGAACCCATTCTCAATCACGCGCATTTTTTCAGTCGATCCCATCGGTGAGAGGATGATCCCGGAATATCTCCAGGGCGCGTTGACATACCGGATGGGCGCCATAAGGTTCTTGATATTTTCATAGGTGGGCCCGCCAGGCTTGTTCTTAGTGAGTTCCCAGAAATAGTCATGTTGAGATGCCCGCGCGGCCTTTAACCGGGCCAGATAATCCTTGGTGGGCCGAATGAGCACAAAGTGCGGCCATCCACCGTAGGGCTCCTCTGGTTGGTTCTGTCTGGCCCCCTGCTGTGCTCCGGTCATCTGAGCCAACAGCAAACATGTTAGAAGCACAGCGGCAATTACTTTGGATGAGTGCTTTGCCACTTACGACCTCCGCGGCCATACTGACCCGGTTTGATGAATGAACCTGGGATGGCGTGGTACCTAGGCGATGATGCG
This sequence comes from Acidobacteriota bacterium, assembly GCA_021827245.1. Next base: position 6,639 of record JAKAWN010000119.1, read on the forward strand.
TTCGGCGCTATCCATTCCTTCCGAGCTTGCCTCCCAGGATAGACAGCTAAGATCATTTCCGCTGCTTAGCGGTTCCGATACAAAATTCGTCATTCAGATCTCAGAAACCTAGGCGTCTTCTTCTCAAGCTGACTTTGGCCGCGCCTCGCATGCAGTAAGGGCCACAGGGATACGCACCCCGCACAAATGCGAAGACCGCAGGTCAACCCAGTGTCAAAAATAAAGCTTTAAAGCCACCTGCATCTCTCGGGCAGGCCCTGCCGAAAACACTTGTCCGGAAGTATCCGTCCCAATCGTAGAATCGGGCGGGCCGAAAATGGGATGATTAAAGGCGTTGAACATCTCCCAACGGAACTGCAAGTATTTTGTCTCGGTGAAATGTATATCCTTGAGAAAGCCCAGGTCGAAATTCTGTGTGCCGTCGGACCGAAGGATGTTGCGAGCGCTGTTGCCGATGGTATAGGGGGTAGCGAGAGTAAAGCACGATGTGTCGAACCATTCATTGACCGTCGGATTCGATAAGCGCCCGCCGCAAGTGCGGTCGGCACGTTGTCCCGGATCTTGCACAATGTACCCGGACGTGTCGAAGGGGTTCAATACCGAAAACGGCGCGCCTGAGGCGAATGTCGCAATGCCTGTAAAATGCCATCCTCCCACGATCTTTCCGGCAGCCCCACCATGGGTCAACCACCTCTTTCCCGGCCCGAAGGGCAGGTCGTACACCCAACTCGCCACCAGCGTATGCCCGGTGTCGAGACTTGAGACAGCGTAATCCAGCCGCGGATGGAAGCGATCGGCAATAAAGGTTTCATCGCTACTTGTGTAGTCCATTGTCTTGCTCCAGGAATAGGAGACAAGGAAGCTAAGACCATGGGACAGATGCTTGGTGGCACGAATTTGAAGGGCGTTGTAGTTGGCATTGCCCCCGGCACCAAAATGCTGGCCCAATGTTGTGCTGAACTGCGGAAATGGGACTTCTGAGAATGCGTTGGGGCCGTAAGGCGGTTGTTGGAGATTGTCATTCAAGCTCAAATGGGTCGATTTATTTCCAACGTAGTTTACTGCCAGAGCCGTGCTCGCACCCAACTTGTGCTCGATCGTCAGGTTCCATTCACTTGTGTAGGCGGTCTTGAACTTCTTGTCAGCGAAAGAAACTGTCGGAGCGAGGAATCCTTGGGGTCCGCTGAAGGACGGCCAGAACGTTGCCCAGTCTGAGGGCACGCCGCTAAACCGGAACTGAAAGATCTGCCATGGAGGGTTTACCGTCGCGTAGACTCGAGACACATTTCCCTGGAACGGCACAGTGAAGATACCGGCGCCACCACGGACAACAGTATCCGTCCCGCCAAATGGTCTCCACGCAAACCCGAATCTGGGGTCAAAGTGGCCTCCGACAGCGTGCGTCAAAGCAAACGGCGCTCCCACTTGGTCCGACAGCACAAACCATTGGGGCTCCGAAGCGACAACAACTGGTGCCAAGGGAGACCAGTAATCCACTTTCCCGTTGCGGGCGCTCATGACGACTTTCCCGAGATCCGGGTAAAAGTTCGAGCCCGCCTGCTCCGGAATGGGCATAGAATCGAACTCAAATCGCGACCCAATGTTGAGAGTCAAGTTTGGCCTGATATTCCAATTATCTTGCGCATAGAAGTACCAGGACGGTGTTCTTGTACCCCATTTGGGTTGCGGAGGCGTCCGCAGGCTGTAATTGAGATCTCCTAACAGGTAATCCGCGTATGCGTTCCCGGTAAAGAAACCTGTGAAGGTAAATATACCCTTCGCAATGTAATCATTTTGGTCGTCAGAGAGCTGACGTTCATACCCTGCTCCAAACTTCATGTTGTGTTGGCCGTGTATCCAGTTGAGAGATCCGCTGAGGGTCCATACCTTTTGCTGCGGCTTCAGATTGAGGAAGGACCCACCGGGTATGCCTCCATATGTTGAAATCCCGATCTGGGGGAAGCCCCCGTGCCCCGTCGCCGCGGTGGTTTCGTCAAATCCTCCGATACCACTTTCGACAACCCGATTCGGACCGCTATCTGCCGGCGCGAAGTTATACCACCAGTTGTAGTAGAACCCGCCGCGAACATCGAGGAGCATATTGGGCGTCAGGATTCGCGTCAAATTCAAAGTTAGATTTTGTGTCCGGACCTCACGGACAACGTTGCCGAGTTGGTTCGAGCTTCCGTAGTACTGCGTTCCATTGACGTTCTGGTGCTTGAAGCTCCCATAAATGTAACGCCCCATGATCGTAGTCTTCGGGGTATGGGCGTCGGCGCGAACGGAAAAGTTGGTCCGGTCGATCGGCGATGGGGTGTTGAGGATAAGGCGGTCTGTCCCGGAATTGGGCTCCGGCACAAATTGCTGAAAGTATTGCGCGATAGAGGAAATTCGGCCCGGGGGAATGACGTTGCCGAGAAAAGGTTGGCCTGTGAGAGGATCCTTGATCGGAGTGCTGAGCGCGGAAAAATCTCCTCTCCGCATGGCATCGGTGGGGACGCGGACATCAGTAGGAATTTCCTCGTGGTCGGAAGTCCGTCCATATTCGGTGTAGAAGAACAACCGATCTTTCAGAATCGGACCGCCCAGGTCGCATCCGAATTGATTTCGTTTGAGACTGGGTTTCTTCAAAGCAAAGAAATTCCGGGCGTCGAATGCATCATTGCGCAGGAATTCGTATAAGTCGCCGTGAAATTGATTCGTGCCGGACTTCGTCACAACGTCTATGGTTCCTGCACCGCTGCCAAACTCTGCCGAAGAATTACTCGCCAAGACCTGGAATTCCTGAATTGCATCCGGAGAAGGTGAGGAAAGCGCGCCTCCATACCAAGTTTCAGTATTCGATTCCCCGTCAACAAGGAAAGACGTCTTGTCGCTCCTATTGCCGTTAATCTGTACCGAACTCGAAACGTCGTTGTTGCCAAGGTAAACCGCTCCGGGAGTTAATGCTGCCAACTGAGTGTAGTCCCGTCCGTTGAGAGGCAGGTCAAGCACCTCGCGTCGCGTAACAGCTGTTTCGACCGCGCTCTTATCCGTCTCCACCAGGGGAGCGGCAGCTATGACGCTCACCTCCTGCTTGGTAGTCGCCAGTTGCATCGTTATGTCCAGGCGCGCCGCTTGCGCAACGTGGACAGTAAAATGTGTTGCGATATATTTGGCAAAACTCGGAGCCTGCGCGGTGACTGCGTAAGATCCGATCGGGACGTCGACAAAAGTGTAATTTCCTTGGTCGTTGGTCACGGCTGTTCGAGTGAATCCTGTCGCTTCATTGGCGATGGTAACCGTCACGCCCGGGAGGACACTTTGGCTGGGGTCCCGGACCGTCCCTAAGATTGTCGCGTTGAAGGTCTGGGCAGCGCCCGAGCTTGGTCCGCCCAAAAGTGCTAACAGACAAACGACCACCGATAGAGTCGTATAGCGAATCCGCTGGATTTGCATGGCAGCATCCTCTCTTTCAACACTCCGACTGGCCTAGTGAGTCCTTTTAATAAAACATTTTTCTAATGTCAAGCACTTTTTTCTTTAGAGGATCTAAGAACCCTAGGAAGATTCCCTGAACGCATCTAGCCAGCCAAGACATAATCCAGATTTTCGTGCGGAGGGATCCCTTTAAGCGCGAATTGCGAGGGCCAGAATCGAATAGGAACAACACTCGCAAGCAGAATTCGATAGATTTGTCGGAAGGTCAAGAGCACTAGAGTATTTCCATTTATTATGTAGCGTATCGGGCGCTAAAAAAGAAGCCTTTGCAGTCTGCGACGGAAATGGACTGGAAGGCCTTTTTCGCTGCACGCAGCAGTTGTTGGTCGGTGCGGGGAGCGTGCCCGCGCAGGATTTGTTTGATCTTGCTCCACATGGGCTCGATGGGATTGAAGTCCGGCGAGTACGGCGGCAGATACAGCAGCCGGGCGCCGGCGGCTTCCAGGGCTTCCCGGACTCCCCGGATTTTGTGCGTGGCCAGATTGTCTAGAATGACCTCCTCGCCAGGGCGCAGGGCGGGCGCGAGCCCCTGCCTCACCCAAGCCAAAAACATTTCGCCGTTCATGGGGCCTTCAAAAAGCCAAGGAGCGCAGGGACCCTCCAGACGAATGCCGGAGATCAACGTGCTGGTCTGATAGTGTCCGTGCGGGATGCGCGCCCACAGTCTTTGCCCACCCCGCGCCCGGCCCCGCAGGCGCGTCATCTTGGTGTTGGCTCCGCTTTCGTCCACAAACACCAGGTGGGCCGTGGGCTCGACCGCCAACTCCTCATGCCAGCGCGCCCTTTTTTCGGCGACGTCCGGACGTTCTCGTTCGGCGGCGGCCAGAGTTTTTTTTAAACTTCCAACCCAGCCGCCGCAGCCAGAGATCGATCGCGGAGGTGCGGAAGGGGCGATCCAAGCCCGCGCCCAACTCGGCCAGCGTGGCGTCGGGCTGTTCGGCGAGAAGTTGGTGCAGGCGTTGTTTTCGCTTTTCGGTGAGCAGCGTCTTGCGTCCACATAAATACGACCGGGGTTCCAGCGTGCCGCGCTCGCGAAACTGCTGCCGCACGCGACGCACCGCCGCCAGGCAGAAGCCAGAAAACTGCGCGATCTCCCGCGTGCCCCGGCCGCGTTCGTACAGTTCCAAAATGCGCTTGCGGATCGGAATCGGTATGGCTCGCATGAGCACACTCTGCCATAAAAGACTGCTCTTCGCAAGCTACATTATTTATGGAATTGCTCTAGGCGGGTGGGGAACGCTGAGGGAACGACAAGCGCCGAATACCCCTAAAAACCAAGCTTCTGACCGAAGAGAAAGCCAAGCGAGCCCATAGGATAACATGTTTTGGGCTGGCTGGCAGTCATGAGGTCGAGGGTTCGACACCCCTCCAGGTCCACCATAACTTTTTTACCATCAATCTATTGGTTGCACTCAAAGCCTACCGGTCGGTGGGTAGGATCGCCGGTTTCGTATCAACCTGATTTTATTGAACTTATTACTCCTGTTATTGTTCCCTGAGGCGTTTCCACCGAAACGAGCATCGGATTGAAATGGCAGGAGTTATTCCACCAGTGATGCATGACCGCAAGCTCTGAGGAAGAGGGTTCGAACCCCTTCAGGCCAACCAACATCTCTTTTATCAACAATGAATTACAGAAGAAGGCGCGCCGCTGGAACCTACCGCCTTTCGAGATACTCAATTGAACACGAAGCGCGATCCGGTTGCACACTCCACGGTCCGCGAAGGAAAGCGATTCCAAAAGTAGGCAGCTGCCACTGAGCCCGTGCAGTGGCCCAGAGCAATGACGCGAACCTTGAATCGTTCCAGGCCATCTCCAGTGGCCTCGATTCTCCATCGCGAGGCTTTCAAAAGGTGCATCCCGCCGAGGACCGCATGAATTCGCTTTTTTCCGGTGATGTGCGACACGTATTCCAGAGTATTCACCACACCCGCATGGCCGCATCCCAGCAGCACCACAAGGCCCTTGGCACTTTCAATGTAAAGTGCCTGGTCGTCGGCGAGTGGGTCCGGCCGCGTGCAGGCTCGGTCCAAAAAGAACGGCCCCCCCACATCCTCGAAGCTCGTCCCTCGCGGTATCTCCCCGGTCACGCACACGCCGGGAACGATCTCAAACGGTTGCGCAGTCCAGGCCACATTGCGGATGGGATTTTGAATGGCGAGCTTGTCATCGCGCGGAATCCCTATGCTGCGGTGGGGCGGCGTCTGCTGGCGCGAATATTTCGCGTGGAGCGCTGCTGGGTGGAGGTAGACCTTGGCTCCCCAGGCGCGCGCGAGGGCCGTGTGGAGTCCTCCCGTGTGATCGTAGTGGCCATGGCTGACTGCTACCGCCTCAATTTCTCCGAGACGAATGCCCAGTTGACGCGCGTTCTCGCCCAGCACTTTGCCTTGCCCCGTGTCGAAAAGCAGGCTCCGGCCTTCCATGTTAATCAAAAAGGCGAGCCCATGTTCGGCCAGGAGCCCCGCCTTACGGACGGTGTTTTCCGCGAGAACGACAATCTCGAGCTTGTGTCGTGTCATTTGTCGTCGCCTCTCTCAAACCGCTTGTCCGCGAGCCGCCGTCTTCTGCGAGCCTTGTCCAGCCAGCCGGACCGTTTCACCCTGTAAGAGTCAAAGGCCGGCGCGTATGGTTTGATATCCAGGAGGGGCGTGCCGTCAAGGATATCAACATCGGCCACCCTCAGGACGTTGCCCTCAACGCGTAGAAGGCGTACGGAGGACATGCCAATAGGATTCGGGCGGGTGGGAGCCCGCGTGGCAAATACCCCGCGCTCGCGGTCGTCTAAGAATGGAGTCACAAGAAGTCTCGGATGCGGCGTGCGGTGGAACCAGTAGATGAGCCAGATCCGTTCGAAACCTTCCAAGTCTTTCAGCCCCTCCTGAAACTCCTTGAACACCCTCACGGTGCCCGTGGCACCCTCCGCCATCGCAGGCGGGATGGGTGTGCCCTTGGCTTTTTTGAACGGACTGCACACTACCCCGATCGGTCTTACGCGAAGGGTGTTCCTAGGGTCCTCACTTCAAAGCTCGGCGCTGCAGTCTGCAGACACCCGAAGTTCCAGGTACAGGATGGAACTTGCCTTTTTGATTGTAGAAACGGCTGCTTGCATTTTCCAGCACAACACATAATCCTTAAAAGTCCGCAACCTACTCCGGTGATTGTGTTCGCCCCGCGCGCGCCCGAGAAACGCACTCCCCGGGGGCCCATGGCAGGTTCACTTCACCATCGGTGGCCCGGCCCGTGTACCTCAGGGCATCTTGTTTGACCGTGAACTCACCAGAGCCGGCAGCGGACCCTACCGACCAGCTTCAAAGGTATACTAGTCGAAAGAAGGCCGCTTGAAAGAGCCAAGGCCATGTCAGAGCCACATGCAGCCCGCTCCTGGCCAGGAGACGTCGAAAGCATTTTCATTCGCGAAGCGCTGCTACAAGAAGCGGTGGGCAGAAAGGTTCGCTGCAACACGTGCGAACGCCGCTGCACGCTGGTTCCGAATGGTTTGGGCTGGTGCCGCACGCGTCAGAACCGCGACGGAAGATTGGTGACCTTGGTCTATGGTTCAGTCTCCTCCGTGGCCGCGAATCCCATTGAGAAAAAGCCCTTCTACCATTTTCATCCGGGAACCCAGGCGCTGACCGCCGGCAGTTGGTCCTGCGACTTCGGTTGCCCGTGGTGCCAGAACTGGGACATCAGCAAGTCTCCGCCGTCAGCGAAAGGCGACTATGTCTCTCCGCAGCGCTTCGTTGAGCTGGTGGAGAAGAGCACCTGCCAGGGGACATCCATCTCCTTCAATGAGCCTACGCTTTCGCTCGAGTGGTCGTTGGAGGTATTTCGCCTGGCCAGGCAGCGCGGCTTCTACAACACCTTTGTCACCAATGGCTACATGACCCCGCAGGCGTTGTCGTTATTGATTGACTCGGGCCTGGAGGCGATGAACGTGGACCTGAAAGGTGATGCGGCCGCAGTGAAGAAGTTCTGCAAGATGGTGGACGTCGAAAAGGTCTGGGCGGCCTCGAAGCTTGCCCGCTCGCGCGGCGTGCACGTCGAGATCACAACCCTGGTGATTCCCACTGTTAACGATTCCGACTTTGTTCTCCGCGGGATTGCCGAGCGGATAAGGAGGGACTTGGGGAAGGAGGTGCCGTGGCACGTTACCAGCTATTATCCCGCGTACCAATTCACTGCGCCGCCCACGCCGATTCGAACTCTGGAACGAGCGTGGCAGATCGGCAAGGAGGTGGGCCTGGAATACGTTTATACCGGCAACGTAGCGGGCCACGCGCATGATGATACGTATTGCCCGTCCTGTGGAACGATATTGATTCGCCGATCGGGCTTCGATGTCGTTGAGTACAGATTGGACGCCGGGAAGTGTCCTGAATGCGGGCGACCGATCGCCGGTGTGTGGGAGGGGCCAAACGAGGGATCACAGAAGGACGCGAGAAGCTCTAAGGCCCGAGGTGCGTAGTCTCAGTCATTCAGTCCAGAGTAATGAATGGTCTTGTGGTTGGCGCCGGTGAGTTGCTGTACCAAAACTGTTCCAAAACTCGATCGAAAAGGCCCCAAAGGGGTTATTGCTTTGAGCGAAAGCAGAAGCCCCGAATTGGTGTAAGGCCATGAAAAGTATGGGGATGGATGAAAGGTATGGGAATTAGTCGGTTTGCTGGCAGTCATGAGGTCGAGGGTTCGAACCCCTCCAGGTCCACCAAACTAAACCCCAATATAACCCGCATAAATACAGGATATACTCACACTCTCTATGACCATTTACTTGCGACCGAACTTGTGATAAATTATTGGAAATTACCTCCTTTTAACCCAAAAGGTTAAAAGAAAGGTAAAAGGAGGAGAGATGGCCAACCGCCGCCTGAAATTCACCAAGGGCGCTCTCACATCAATCCAGCCTTCTGCCAGGATTCAATATATTTACGATACCGAGGTGCGCGGCCTGCGCCTCGCGATTCATCCTTCTGGAAAACGGACATTTGGACTGCTTCGAAAATTCCGTCGCCGGGTGATCACCTACCCCCTAGGCGAGTTCCCGCACGTTACCGTCTGGCAGGCGCGCCAAGAGGCCAGCCAGAAAATCGCGCAAATGGCCCGGGGTGAAAATCCACGTGACGAGCTTCAGGGGACCAAGAATCCACCCTTGGGGCAGTTCTTCGAGGAACGCTACCTAAAGGAGCATACGCGGCGCAACACTCCGCTCACCGAGCGGCAGCGGCACGAACTTCGGCTCACCTTTGACCGCTACCTTGCCCCTTGGCGAAACCGGCAATTCAGCGCAATTACCCGAGTTGACGTAGAGCGGCTTATCAAGCAGGTGGGCCAGCAGAGGATAGATACGATAAAGGTCAAGATTAAGGACAAGACCGTCGAGCGAAAGAGAAAGCACGGGGGCCACGTGGCCGCTAATCGGCTGCTGGCCTTGCTTTCGAGCATATTTACCGAGGCACATAACTGGGGAGTCCTCACGCAGGAGTCGCCCACACGAGGTATTAAGAAATTTGACGAGCAGCCACGCCGTCGCATGCTCGAACGTGGTAATGAATACTCGCAATTCTGGAAGGCGCTGGCCAATGAGCCTGACCGCGACCTGCGCGATTACCTGACCATCCGGCTCATGACCGGTGTACGCGAGAGGAACATCCTGTCCGCACGGTGGGCGGATATTGACATCGAAAGAGCAAGGTGGAAGATTGGGGAGACAAAGAATGGCGACCCGCTGCTTGTAACCCTCTCGCCCTTTGTGATGGAGAACGTGTTTTGCGCCCGACCGCGAACCGCACCCTGGATATTTCCCGCTCGGTGGGGGAAGGGCCACCGGGTATCGGTGGCAAAGCCCTGGCGGGCGTTTCGGCGGAACGTGGGAATGCCGGACCTCCAGCTTCGTGATTTGCGGCGAACCTTTGCATCGCGGCTTGCCGCGCGCGGTATTCCCATGGACGTGATCGCGCAAACGCTCGGCCACAAGCCCGGCTCGAAGATTACTGCCAGCGTGTACGCCCTGGCTGATGAGGACACGAAGCGTCGGGCTGTGGACGGCACGGTTACAGCAATGCTGGCGGAGGCAAAGGAGATGGTATGAATGTTTGAGTTCGAAGGCGGTACGCTTCGAAGGTTGAAAACAGCCTTCGGAGTAGACGGGTCACAGGCTGGATTGATTGTTGAGGCGAAGACCTCGTAAAGGAGATTGGTC
>JAKAWN010000664.1 GCA_021827245.1 Acidobacteriota bacterium
GATGACGGCGAGGATCCGAAGATTCGGAGCTACAAACCAAAATGGTAATACGGTTTGATATACGCCTACTTTCCCGGCCAGCGCAAAGATGTGAAGAATTGACAATTTCAAGACGACGCGATGACAACCAGCCTGTGCGCTTGTTCTATCCTGCGTTTTGAACCAGGCCAGAGAACATCGAACTGTCCGCCTTGTGGTCCATTCAACTCGTGTCGGAGATTGAGCGATCAGGAGGCCCGCAGTCACGGAAATGGGGTGAAGCAAAGATGAAAAGCCTGAAATGGCAAAGAACATGTCCTTGCTGTCGCCGGCTTCTTCAGAAGGAGAGCTTGTTTGAAGTCTTGCGATGCGTGTGCGGGTGGACGTGGGGTTAGCAGGCCGGCAGTTAACCCAAGGATCTGCGGACAAAGCCTCGCCGCGCCCAGCGCAACGCCAAGAACGTATTTAAAGGAGAGAGGGATGACATGACGAAAACTCCGAAGACCATAGGCGTTGGCGGGCTATTGTTGGCCTTGAGCTCTTTCGGTTTTGCTCACGGGCGGAAGGCATCTCGAAAAGCTCCCGGGCTAGCGATCACGGTGCTGGTACTCAATTATGTCCCAGAAGCGACTCGAGACCTCCCGGAAGCTCGCCGACAAGCGAGCCATCTCTTTCGACAGGCGGGAGTGATGATCGATTGGCACAATTACAGCCCCGGCGCGCGCCTGGCAGTGAACGATCCGGCCTGCTACCAACTCGCAACCAAAGTCCAGCTAAGGATAGTTCCGCAATGGAAATGCGTCGCGCGCGCGGCCGATGCGAACAGCATGGGCTTTGCGCTGCCGGAACTTGCGACGGTATCTTTCGACCGAGTCGCCGAGTTCTCCCAGGGAACCTTCTGGATGCGCCCACAGGTCCTGGGTTACGTCATCGCGCATGAGATTGGGCACGTCCTGGGCCTGCACCACTCGCCCGTTGGACTCATGAGTGCACGTTGGAATCAGGGAGACCTGGGGCCTGCCGCGCCGATAATGATGAGATTTACTCCCGGACAAGCCCGCGGTATTCGTCGCGCCGTGCGGGAAAGGGCAGTGCACACCACGCTGACCGCGTCAACGCTGCCTCCAACCGCGCATCTTCACGGTCCTTACTCCGGCTGGCAAGACCGTTTCTACGACACGAACATCTGGACTGGAAGGAGGAACCTGGAGAATCTTAATTACAGTCATAACAATCCGGTCAGGCGCTGCCGGGGCGCCTCGCCCGATCAGTGGCCTTGGTCAAGCTTCCGCTTTTATCAACTTGGAGATTCCTTGCTTCTCTCCATGGACCCTGTTCGCTCAGCGCGGACATCGCAAGAAGCGCGCTGTACGCGTCACCAGCGATCAGGCATTTGGAACAGGGAAGGCCTCGATGACGGAGACGCCTTCGACGAAGCCAACATTTCGCGAAGACTTGCCTTCGTGGACGACCGGAATGATCTGCCGCATGTGAAATCCGCTCGCGGCCAAGCCATTGGAGTCAACGAGATCTAGGGTCTTTCATTCAGCTAAGACGGCATGAACAACGCGAACGGCAAACTGAATGAGCTTTTTTTCACAGGAGGACCGAACAATTGCGCCGACGGGCTTTTCGGCGTCATGACGTCCGGATAATAGGGAATCTCGGTCCGCTTTTTGCCGAGATTCCGAACTGTTCGACATCACCAACACCTGTTAATGCTGCGCTGGTGCTCCCTGAAATACGAAGCGTCAGTGCGGCCTCGGAATAATTATTCGAATCGAGGAGAAGAACAATGAACGACACTAAGAATCAAATCCAACGAACGTCTGATCGGCGGTCGTTTTTGAAGAAAGGAGCTATTGCAGCGGGGGCGGTTTCGGCTGGCGCCACCCTATTAGGCGCCAAGCTGACAACCTTCGCAGAGGACGAGCCATCGGGCCATCTCACACCGGGGGACGCGGCCATTCTCAGGTTCTTGTTCGTCTTGGAAAGCATCGAAAGCGACCTTTGGCGGCAATACGCCGAATTAGGAGGCGCCACGGACCAGCCCGGGGCGTCTGCCATTGATCTGCCGTTTCCCACCGGGCTGAGCCAGCCCTATGTGAGCGCTCTCCAGAACCTCGACGGTGACATGCCTCAATATATTGTCGACAATACCGGCGACGAAATTAGCCATGCCGTTTTCATTGTTTCGTACCTGAATTCAAAGGGTGTGGACACAACCGCTTTGCAGAAGGAACTCAGCCAATTCCAGGCCTTGCCTCCCAGCAAAGTCTCGGGCGTTCCGCAAGTCGGCCGGCTCACGAATCTGATGCAGCTTACGGTGGATACGAGCTGGTACACGCGCTATCGAAGCGATTCGAAGAATCCCGACTTCGGTGACACCTTCGATCAGGCAGTGCCATCGCTCTTCAGCGGGCAACATACCGCCATTCCGCGAACTGATGTGGACGCGTCTGATCCCAACCTCATTCAAGCGATTGCGAACACGGCGGCATTTCACTTCGCGTTCATCGAGCAAGGCGGAAGCAGTCTTTATCCCTCACTCGCTCAGAGAGTTAACCATCCGGAAGTCTTGCGAATCCTGCTGAGAATCGGACCAACCGAAACATCGCATTTTCAAACCTGGCTTGACAAGGCAGGAAATGCGGTCCAGCCCAATCTTGCTCCGCTCACCGTTGGAGACGTGACTTTTCCAGATCTCACGGCAACCACCAATCCGGACGAGTTCCAGCCTAACCCATCTTTCGCAGATGGAGGGTTAGAGGTCAGCTAACTCTTGTGTTTTCATTACAGCGACCTGCAAGGTCGGCACTACATCTTCCACCTACGTGGCTCGACCTCGGAAGCCTCCTGGC
>JAKAWN010000120.1 GCA_021827245.1 Acidobacteriota bacterium
ACCCTTTGCACTTCACTGTCGACCATAGCCAGAATAACCGTGACAACTCGCAGGGTTATGACCGCCGGGGAGAGTAATCGGCGAGGACGGGCGACTGGATCGGGTTTCTGGTTGGCAACCAGGATTTCCGGTTGCAGGCGAGAATCGCGCGATGGAGTAGCTGGTTCAGAGCCGGCCCCGTCGGCAATCGTTTCATCCTGAGAGGATTCCCGGGCGAATGGGATGCTGGATGCGCCTGACCCGTCCACCTCCTTGACCTCTGCTACGAAGCGGTAACCCTGCCGGGGAACTGTTTCAACGTATTTCTGGCCCGTAGCCTTTTCACCTAAAGCGCGTCGCAGCACGCAAATGTTGTGGTTGAGGTTGGTCTCTTCGACCACGCTGTCGGGCCAGACGGCAGCCATCAACTCGTCCTTGGTGACGAGACTTCCGTGCCTGTCCACAAGGACCACCAGAGTGTCAAATACTCTTCCGCGCAAGGGCACCGAGTGCCCGTCCCGCCTCAAGCGCCTTTCGCGGACCTCCAGCCTAAAGGGACCGAATTCAAAGGCCTTGCTTTCCTTAGCCATAGGTTGTGCAACAGATAATTAAGGAATATTCCAGATTTATTAAAAGACGCCCTACCGCCCCGAGCGGTTAACTGACTTACAAGTCTGAGCAACGTTCAGTCTGGATGCCGACTGCTTACATTCTATCAGTCGGCATCGGGGTGTTCAGCAAAAAAATAAGGAGGAGTAAAAACAATGGCCCAGTGGAGACCTGATCCAACATTCTATCCTTCGCCCAGGATGGCGGCGGAAGCGCCACCGGAGAAATTCGCTTACGTGGCGCTGCTGAATCCGAAACACGAAGGACAACACGACGCCCTGGCGGTTGTGGACGCGGACCCGTCCTCCTCGAGATACGGGCGGGTGGTAGGGCAGGTCGAAATGCCCAACGCGGGCGACGAATTGCACCACTACGGCTGGAACGCGTGCAGTTCCTGCCTTTCCCCGTACGCGCCCCACGCCCACATGGAGCGGCGTTACCTTGTAGTTCCGGGCCTCTGGTCTTCGAGGATTCACATCATCGACACCAAGCCCGATCCTCGCAAACCCAAGATTGTCAAGACCATCGAGCCGGAAGAACTGGCCAGGCGCGCGGCGTATTCCCGCCCTCACACGGTCCATTGCGGACCTGACGGGATCTATATGAGCGCCCTCGGTTCGCCTTCCGGCGACGGGCCGGGCGGCATCTTCATGATGGACCCGGAAACCTTTGATGTCCTTGGTCAGTGGGAGCTTGACCGTGGACCGCAATACCTGTCTTACGACTTCTGGTGGCATCTGGGCTGCGATACGGTGATCTCGAGCGAATGGGGAACTCCGAAGACGTTTGAGAACGGGTTGCTCCCGGACGTCCTGCTCAACAGCGGTTACGGCCATGCGCTTCATTTTTGGGATCTGCGCCGGCGTCGGCACGTCCAGACCCTCGACCTCGGCAAGGAATATCAGTTTGTCTTTGAGGTTCGTCCGGCACACAACCCTGCTGAAGCTTATGGCTTTGTGGGCGTGGTCGTTTCACTCAAGGACCTTTCATCTTCCATCTGGATGTGGCATCGCAACAACGGTGACTGGGACATACGAAAGGTCATCGAAATTCCGGCCGAGCCCGCCGACCCGGATCTGCTTCCGCCCATGCTGAAAGGCTTCAAGGCGGTTCCGCCGTTCGTGACTGACATTGACCTCTCAACAGATGACCGTTATCTGTACGTTTCGTGCTGGGGAACGGGGGAGTTTATTCAGTACGACGTGAGCGATCCGTTCAATCCCCGGAAAACCGGCTCGCTGCACCTGGGCGGCATCGTGCGGCGCGCCGCGCACCCCAAGGAACCCGATCGTCCGCTGAACGGTGCTCCGCAGATGGTGGAGATCAGCCGTGATGGACGGCGCGTTTACTTTACCAACTCACTGTACGGTGTCATTGACGATCAGTTCTATCCCGACGGGATCAAGAGCTGGATGGCCAAGGTGAATACAAAACCCGAGGGAGGTATGGAACTCGACCAGAACTTTTTCCTGGAGTTCAATGGCCTTCGCAGCCACCAGGTGCGGCTGGACGGCGGCGATGCATCCTCGGACTCCTATTGCTACCCATCATGATGAGCGAAAGTGGCGTGTGGCCCTGGGTAGCGTTGCTGCTGCTTGGCGCCTATCACGGGATTAATCCGGGAATGGGATGGCTGTTTGCGGTCGCGCTGGGAATGCAGGAAAAGAGCCGGCTGGCGGTCTGGCGATCTTTAGTACCCATCGCCACCGGCCACGCACTGGCCATCGGTGTTGTTGTGTTTGCAGCCGCCATCATCGGCATGGCGCTTCCTCTGGGCGCTCTGAAGATCGCAGTTGCTACCATTCTCTTTGTTCTCGGGCTCTACCGATTAGTGCGCCATCGGCATCCACACGGGGGCGGGATGCAGGTGGGCCTCAGGGATCTCACTATCTGGTCGTTCCTGATGGCGTCCGCTCACGGGGCAGGGCTGATGCTGCTGCCGATCTTGTTAAGAATCTCCCCTACCACACCGATGGGGGGAGATCACGGTGCAGCACATCACGTGCATGCAGCGGTGATGGGGGAAACAACTACGGGCCTGCTGGCGGTTGCTATTCACACGGCGGGTTACCTGGTGGTTACGGGATTCGTCGCGTGGTTGGTTTACGAAAAGCTGGGGCTCGCTTTCTTGCGCAAGGCCTGGCTGAACCTGGATCTGATCTGGTGCATCGCTCTGGTTGCTACTGGAAGCTTTGTGCTGCTGGTTTAGAAAGGCGTGCGGCGATCTTGGCAGGTTCGCGGAGATGGACCGGAAGTGGTCGCTGGACACGGACTTTGGGGTGAGCCTTCCCCAGTTCCGAGCAAAAGGTGGTCACAGTTGGGCTTTGTTCATTCAAATTCTATCGGCGCGAAGCGCTCCATGTACCCAAGTAAGAGGAGGTGAGTAGCCAGAAATGGAAGCAAGTAAAACGGTGAACGAAACCTTGTATGAGCGACTGGGAGGCACAGAGGGTATTGCCGAGATTGTGGACGATATTATTGCCGCGCATCTTGCCAATCCGTTGGTCCGGACCCGATTCGAGAATATCAAGGACCTCGATCACGCCAAACAAATGGCACGTGAGTTTTTTGGTGCAGGCTCCGGGGGCCCGGAGAAATACACCGGAAGGGACATGCGGACCGCGCACAAGGGAATGAACATAAGCGAGCAGGAGTACCTGAGTGTTATGGACGACATTATGGGCGTGCTCGACAGGCGAGGCATCGACCGTGCCACCCAAAAGGACGTGCTGGAGATCCTCTATTCGTTGAAGAGAGAGATCATCCGCGTGTGAAATAGAGACAAGAGCGAAGTTAAAGACTACACAAACAAAGGAGGCTTTAAGCCATGGCAAAGTTTTTGATTGAGGTTCCGCATTCGGCTGAAGTGGGGGCGTGCGCTCGGGTTGTTCAGATTTTCCTCAAAACGGGTTCCCACTTTCTGACCCATGCGGATTGGGGATGCATGGACGGAGAGCACAAGGCGTGGATCGTTGCAGACGTCGAAAACAAGGAAGAAGCGTGCAGCATTGTGCCTCCGGCCTTACGGTCTCAGGCGAAGATTATCAGGCTCAACAAGTTCACGATGGAGGAGATAGACGAAATTCTTCAAAACCATAAGGCGGCGTGACCCTTCGGAACAAGTCTCTGGACTGGTCCCGTGGTCCACGAACGGATGGCTGTGCCCAGGTACGTTCAAAATCGGTTGCGCGGGACATTGAAAAGGTGCAAGATCAACTTATTGCAAGAGAGTTGAATAATAACGAGGCTGGGTTATTTCATCAGGTTCATAACTGAGGTTCGGGGCTACTGAATACAAATTCTTGAGAGAGCGTTGATGGCTGCGTTTGCGGCGCTGGAGGCTTTACGTGATCGCCAGTAAGCATAGTCTGCCACGCGGAGGAAACCTGCCTTGGCGTTTCCTGCCATTCATAATTCATTCCAGAGTTGAATCCTGCTCCATGGACTCCATAACTCAATTTACTTTTCGAGGAGGAACCCATGAATCCAGGAACCATTGGGAGGTTAAAGGAGCGCTTTCGCGGTGAACTCATCCAGCCCGGCGACGCCACCTACGACACCGCACGCAAAGTCTACAACGGAATGATCGACAAGCGCCCACGTCTCATCGCCCGGTGCGCGGACGTGGCCGATGTGATGTCGGCCGTGGAGTTCGGCCGGGAAAACAACGTGCTGACAGCATTGAGGGGCGGCGGGCACAGTGCGGGCGGCATGGGAATCTGTGACGACGGATTGGTTATTGACCTGTCGCGGATGAAGCACGTCCATGTTGACCCCAAGTCCAAAACTGTCCGTGTGGCGGCGGGATGCGTCTGGGGTGACGTGGACCACGCCACGCATCCTTTCGGCATGGCCACGCCAAGCGGCTTTATCTCAACGACCGGAGTCGCCGGGTTGACGCTGGGAGGCGGCATCGGATACCTCACGCGGAGGTACGGATTGACGATCGACAACCTTCTTTCCGTGGACATGGTGCTGGCAGACGGCAAATTTGTCACCGCCAGCGCGGAGGAAAATCCGGATCTCTTCTGGGCCATTCGCGGGGGCGGCGGTAACTTTGGAGTTGTCACGTCTTTCCTGTTCCGGCTTCATCCTGTGGATACAGTTTATGCTGGCCCGACATTCTGGCCGATAGACCAGTCCGAGCAGGTGATGAAAGCCTATCGCGAATTTATTGTGAATGCTCCGGAGTATGTGAACGGCTTCTTCGCGTTTCTGACAATCCCACCCGTACCGATGTTTCCGGAGTCTCTCCACAACCAGAAGGTCTGTGGCGTTATGTGGTGTTGCACAGGATCCCCTGAAGGGTCTGAAAAAGCGACCAAACCGCTGAGGTCGATTGGGAAACCCGTTCTGGACCACGTAGGTCCAGTGCCTTTCCCCGCTGTTCAGAGCATTTTCGACGCTCTCTACCCCCCGGGACTGCAGTGGTACTGGCGGGCCGATTTCTTCAAGGAACTCAGCGACATGGCCGTGGCTCAGCATACCGAGCACGGGGCCAGGCTGCCCACTATGCATTCCACGATGCACCTGTATCCCATCGACGGTGCGGCGCACCGGGTTGGAAACACGGGTACAGCGTTCAGTTACCGCGATGCCAACTGGGCGGAAGTGATTGTTGGAGTGGACCCGGATCCTGCCAACCGTGACAGGATCACGAATTGGTGCAAGGCGTATTTTGATGCCCTCCACCCGTACTCGGCTGGCGGCGCCTACATAAACTTTTTGATGGAGGAAGGCCAGGAACGCGTTCAAGCATCCTTTCGCGACAACTACGATCGCCTGGCCACGATCAAAAAGAAGTACGACCCAACAAACTTCTTCCGCGTGAATCAGAACATCCGCGCAGACGCGGCATGATGCGTTGGCAAAGCACTCGGACCGAATTCTCCTGGAAAGGCCGATGGTGCGGGGCACGCGCGCAGTATCGAAGCGTGTCCCGCACTTCTCAACCGAGCTTGGCAAGCCGGTTCGAAACTTCCTCGCTGAAGCGATTGATAAAGCCCTGAATGAAGGCGCCGGGGTCAAGTTGGTCGTCTTTGATGAGCGGCGTCATATCGATTCCGAAAATAACCGACGTCGCCACGTCGGTTGCATGGGATTCAAGGTAGGAAGCATTTGCCCGGCGGCGCCCGGCAGTCGCAAGGTCATATCGCTTGCCACCGCAAATCTGCGAATCAAATATGCCGACCAGCGACATTGAGAGATTTTCGTGTGCGCTCACATCGAAGGCGACTTTTTCGTTGTCATTCACCCAATCGAGACTGCGCCATACCTCACAGCCATACAGCTTCTCCGGGCGTGCGACGACGGGCAGGCTGCGGATTGCCTGGATCACCCTGAGCGTAACCGCCACATGAGTGTCGTGTTTGTCAGCAAGGTTGTGCGTGTAGACGACCTTCGGATTGGCAGCCATGAGTAGTTGTTTGAGATTCTCCACCACGGCAGGGCTGTTCTTATCTTTCACGGCGCTGCTTGTGTAGTCCAGAAAGACGTGTGCTGAATACTCTCCCACAAAAGCAGCTTTCTTCTGCTCAACGCGCCGAACCCTCTGCATGTCTTCGTCGGTGTAATTGGCGTAAAGATCGTCGCGAGGGCTTCCGGCCCCGTTGGTCACGGTCACACCGGTAAAATACTTGTCGTTTTTCCCAAAGCATTCCAAGACGCCGTGATACGCCATGATTTCAAGGTCGTCCTGGTGTGCTCCGATGGCGATGTGCGTGGTGCGCGCCACCGCCTGATCCGCCGGACCACCGTCCGGCACGTAGATTTCTGATCCGGGATTGTGAAATGGCATGACTTCCTCCTGGCATTAGTGGATGGCAGGCAAACTTGCGGCCGCAACAGCCTGGCCCACTCTCCGGGTTGATTCGTCCGGCAAATGCAACTTGACCTTTTCCGCGAGTTCGGGGAATTCCACTTTCAATACTTCCTGCGCCTTGTTCAAGGCAATGGTACCGCCTTCACCCGAGGTCACACGGCCGAGAATCAGCACGTGCCGAAGCTCATAAAAATCGGCGTAGTGTGCGACCCCATAACCGACGTACACGCCGATCGTTTCAAAAATCTTTCGCGCGCTCTCATCTCCTTTGCTCAGCATGGCCTGGACGGCTTTCAGCCTGTCTGCCGGACCCAGCTTCTCGTCAAGCTGAATTCCGGCCTCCGGCGCAAGGCGAAAGACCGCCTGTTGAGAAAAATACTGGGCTCCGACGCCCTCATCGCCCGACCATTCGTCTATGGGAGCTCCCGGATCATAATCCACAGGAACAAAGGCCAGTTCGTCCAACCAGGTGGTAATCTTGCCATCCGGCGTCACGTAGCCGCCAGCCTGGCTCGACCCCAGCGCGATGCCAAGCACCGCGTTGTCATTCAATGACATTGACCCAGCTAGGGCCGTCACCTCCCCGTCGTTCACAACAATAAACGGAATGCCGCCCCAGGCTTCCTTGAGATCGAGGAACAGCCGGGTGATTTTGGCGTCGAAAAGGTCCTTCGGAACGCCGCGGAACAGGGAAGCCACCCGCGGACGGTTGTTGATGTAAACGCCGGCGGCACTTCCTCCAATCGCGTCCACGCGTGGCATGTGGCTGGCGGCAGACTTCAGCCCCGCCATGATCTCGTTGAAATGATACGCAGGGTCCGTGGCGTTTCGCGGATCCCAAACAACCTCCTCGCTGAAAACTGCCTTGCCCCCAACCACCGCCGCCACTTTGCGGTCCGTGGCGCCCAGATCGAACCCGATACGGCACCCGTCCAGATGCCGACCGAGCCGCATCGTACTTTCTGAAGGCGCGGGCACCTTGCCGGGCGAGGTGATTTCAACCGTAAATGGTTTCTCATAGACGCCGCCCATGAAGTCAGAATCGAACGCGCGCGCGCCGGTGGTCGAATAGACCTGGCGCAGGTGTTCGCCAATGCTTTTCGGGCCGCCCACAATCACCCGCCATCCGCCCCTCTGCCACAAAAGCATCTTCAGGGTTCTCTCGGCATAATGAAGATTCATAGACGCGGAGGGATGCCTTTCATCGAAGACCTTCGTCTCGTAAACCGAGATCGAGCCTCCGCCGCGTTCGAGACCGATCACGAGTGGAACCGACTTTCCAGACTCCGCCACCATCCTCAGAAAGGCACGGTTCGCGAGCGCAGCAGGCGCGAACTCAGGATGGAGGGCGGGCCTGACGCGTACAGGCGCCAGTTCATGAAGCCACATCATTCCTGCATTCCTCTCCCGGTTGCCGTAACGTATGCGTCATGCAAGCATACTAGAGGTTGTTCATCATAAGAAGATGTGAGATGGTGGTCAAGAAGGAAGACACGAGGCCACCTGGACTTCGCCGGCCTTCGCACCTTTTGGAAATTGATCAGTCATGTGGGCGAGATGGCGGTCGTCACCTCAGCCTGTGATACGGGTCATAGGCATACGGGGTTGGCCGGCTTAGGTCGAGACTTGATTCAGTCCAGGCTGACAAAGGAGGGCGATCTCACTTTTGCAGGAAGTGCCCCATTCCATATCTTCGACCCGGGAACAAAATATCGCCAGAGGCTTGCCCGCCCTGACGAAACGAAAAATTCGATGACGAATCCTGAATGTTGGAATGTCGGCATCTATCTCATCAAACGACTGGTGGACACCGGCATCCCTCGCGCCTTTGCTGACGTTGTGAGGTGTCAAGATGAAGAAACTGATCAATGATCCCGACCGGGTTGCGCTGGAGTCTCTGGAAGGAATGGCCCTTGCTTACCCAAGGCTGATTCGGAAGCTTGACGGGTTGCCGGCGGTGGCCCGAGCAGATTACCCCGTGACGGGCAAGGCAACGGTGGTTATGGGCGGCGGGAGCGGGCATGAACCATTGTTCCCAGGCTATGTGGGCCCGGGAATGCCGGACGCCAGCGTGGCGGGAAATATCTTCGCCGCGCCTCCTGGCGAGTTCATCTACCAGACCGCAAAGGCTGTCCACGGAGGGCGCGGGATCTTGTTTGTCTATGGAAACTACTCCGGGGACGTTATGAATTTCGACATGGCGGCGGAAATGCTCGAAGAGGAAGGGATTCCCGTGAAGACGGTTCGCATAACCGACGACGTTGCCTCAGCTCCCCCCGAGAGACGCGATGAGAGGAGGGGGATCGCCGGAGATCTATTCGTTATCAAAGTGGCCGGAGCCAGGGCCGAGGAACGTGTGGGACTTCAGGATTTAGCGGCCACAGTCGCCAAGGCCAACGACCGCACTCGAAGCATGGGAATTGCCCTGAGTTCGTGCATCATTCCTGCATCCGGGCGGCCCATTTTTGAGATCTCGGAAACGGAAATGGAAATCGGGATGGGCGTGCACGGGGAGCCGGGAGTCGAGCGCGGGCCGCTACGCGCTGCTGATTCGGTCACAGGTGACCTGGTACGCCGCTTGTTACGTGACAGACCAGCAGAAGTCGGAGACGAGGTCGCGGTGCTGGTGAACGGCCTCGGAGCGACGCCGCTAGGGGAACTCTTCATCATGTTTCGGGCGGTTAGCCGTCTCCTCGCAGAAGCCAGCCTCTCGATCTTCCGGTCTTACGTGGGCAATTATGCCACTTCGCTGGACATGGCAGGATGTTCGATTTCACTCTTGTGGCTCGATGATGAGTTAAAGCGACTCCTCACGGCACCGGCAGAGTCACCCGGATTTATTCAACCTTAGGCAATGCACATCAACGAGAAGATTGGCCCCCAAGAGTTGCGAGAAATTCTCCTCTTCGTTGCACAGGCGGTAACGCAGGAGGAAAGCACCCTGAACGCGTTCGACTCTGCCATCGGCGACGGAGACCATGGGATTACTATGCGCATCGGGTTCCAGGCGGTTGCGGCCCGATTGTCGAGCCTGCCTGGAGACGCAGCCATCGACACGATTCTCGGAGAATCCGGTCGAGCGTTCATGCAGGTCACGGGCGGCGCGATTGGGGTCATTCTCGGGAAAATGCTGACCGCCGGCACGGTAGCATTGAAAGGATGCGGCGACCTCGGACCGACGGAGCTTGCGGCGTGGCTCAACGCGATGGAGTCCGCGGTCGTGCGCTCCGGCAAAGCCAAACCCGGTGACAAGACCATTCTGGATGCCATTCATGCGGCCGCCGAGTCGGCTTCACAGTCCCTAGATTCAGGAGAGCCCCTGGAAGAAATGGTTGCCAGTGCAGCCGAAGCTGCGGAAGGTGCGGCTCGCAACACGGCGAACATGGTGTGCCGAGTTGGGCGCGCAAGTCGCCTCGGCGAACGCTCACTAGGCCATCCCGACCCCGGAGCCGTTTCGTTTGCGATCATTCTAGGGGCAATCTCGCGTTGGCTCAGGCAACACGCTCGAGGCTATTAGAGAAGAACCGCGATCCTCGGCGGAGAGCGCTATCCGCCATCAGCTTCGTTCCATATTGCGGATCTTGAGGTAAAGTCCCGAGATGGCGATGACAATCGCAATAAGTGCGATGGCCAGGCCCTTTCTGCGGTAATTTCGCTCATGAAGGGCAGCGATGCCCGCCTCGTATGCCTTGCGCGAAGTCTCAACACCCTGGCTGGTGATCTTGAGGACGTCGGCTGCGTTGAAGCTGTGGACGGCAACACGCGCCTTGATCAGGTCGCTGTGTGCGCTGGTCAGCTCCACCCGTGCGCTGGAAACCTCCATGCCCGATTGCTCTGCCCTGTTGAGCACCTGGTCGGCGTCGTGGTAAGTAGACTTCAACTTGGCCAACCCTGCCGAAATTTCTGCCGCCGTCTTATATCCGTTATCGCCTTTCACATGGCAAGTGACGCATACAGCCTTCGGAGTGGTTCCCACCCAGGCGTCCGTCGGCTTGACGATTTCATGATTGGAATGGCACTGTACGCAGCCCGGCAGGCCCATCTTTGCAAAGGCAGCCCCGTGCGGGCTCTTGTCAAAGAGTTGCTCATTCATAGCATGGCAGGTGCCGCACACGTTGGCGACCGAACTGACTCCGGGCGGCGTAGCCCCGTGATTGCCGTGGCAAGTGCTGCAGGTGGGCGCAGATGTATCTCCACTGGCCAGATCCGCCGCATGCACGCTCTTTTTGTAGAGCTCATACTGGTTGGTCGGAATCTTATAACCTTTCATGTAGTTTGCGTCGGCATGGCAGCGCGCACAGGTTTCCGCCACGTGCGTGGGATAAACGGGAGCGCGCGGATCAGAAGGCGCCCGAATGTCATGGACACTGTGGCAATCCACGCAGACGGCCACTTTGGTATCGCCTTTCTTCAGCAGCTTGCCGTGCACGCTCGTGAAGTATTCACTCATCTGGTCGGTGCGGAGGCTGGGATTGTACTTCCGCATGTATTGGGGATCGGAATGGCAGCGGCCGCAGAACTCAGGAACCTGCGCCTTGGTCGGGGCGCCGCGGAAGCCCTTGGCCGGGCTCATAGCGTTCATCGAATCATCGTTTCTGTCGCCGCCGTGACAGTCCGCGCAACTGAGGCCCGCCTGGTGGTGAACGTCTTGGGGAAACAGCTTGGCCGGTTGCCCGTACTGGCCGGGAAGCTGCGAATGGCAGGCGATACAGGAATCCTTTACGGGGGCGGCCAAGGCTGCAGCCGGGCCAAACAACATGACCGCAAGAATCACACCGTAAGCCGGCGTCCATCTAGCCCGACCGAACACATCGCGAACAGCGCGATGCAGGCGCCACCCGGCGGCCACGCCAATGGCCCCGTTACTAATCCGTGAACTGGTGATTGAGGGACATTTCATAATCTGCATCGCAAAAGTTGAGCTGTTTTTCCTTTAACCTAAAAAATCGCCAGGCACGACAGCACAATGATGTACCCCAGCGCGAAAATGCCAAGGCCAGTAAAGAACCGCGTCACCCGCCCAAAACCGTTCTTGTAATCAAGGAACGGAACAATCACCCAAATGGCCCCAGCAACCCCAAATCCCAGCAGGCCGAGGAGCTCGCTATTAATGAAGAAGATCTTGGACGGCAGATACTTCAACGTTTGATACATGAAGAGGAAATACCACTCAGGATGAATCCCTGCCGGGGCGGAGCCAAAAGGATTGGCCTTGGTACCAAGCTCCCAGGGGAAGATGGCGGCCAGCGCTCCCAGCACGCCGAGTGCCCCGTACCATCCCATGATGTCCCGCAAAAGGAAGTTCGGGAAAAACGGCATTGAACGCTCAGGCACTTGCCCTTCCTTGATCTTTTTCTCTACGCCAGGAGGAACACTCATTCCGAGTTTCTGCACCAATAGCAGGTGGAGAGCCAGGAGCAAGGTTGCAAGCCCTGGCAGTACGGCCACATGAAAGCCGAAAAAACGCGTCAGCGTGGCACCCGTGACCTCATTGCCGCCTCGCAGAAACACCTTGATCCAATTGCCGATGAGGGGCACAAAGCCGGCCATGTCCGTGCCCACTTTGGTAGCAAAAAACGCCAGCGTGTTCCAGGGAAGAAGATAGCCGGAGAAGCCGAAGGCGAGGACGATGAAGAACAGTATCATCCCGCTGAGCCAGGTCAATTCCCGCGGCTTGCGGTAGGACTTCATGAAATAGACGCTGAACATATGAATGAAGACAATGAGGATCATCAGGTTGGCAGACCAGCTATGGATGGACCGGATCAACCATCCGAACTTGACCTGCGTCATGATGAACTGTACGCTTTCAAAAGCGCCCGTGGCCGTCGGCCGATAATACATCAGCAGAAGGATACCGGTGAGGACCTGGATGACGAAGAGGAACAGCGCCATGCCACCGAAGTAGTACCAGATGGTGTGGCGATGGAGGGGCACCCGCTTATGCCGCAGAAATTCCTCGATGCTTTCTCCACCGAGGCGCTCGTTAAGCCAATCTAAGGTGCGACGTTTGAATCCGGCCATAGTTATGCGTTGCGGACGACGACGATGTCTTCGCCCTGAATGTGAACTTGGTACTGCACAAGAGGACGCGGAGGCGGTCCGCTGATGTTACGGCCCAGCAAGTCGTAGGTGCCGTTATGGCACGGGCACCAGATTTCATGCAGGTCAGGTCGGTATTGCACCGTGCAACCGAGGTGAGTGCACACGGCGGTGAACGCCCGGTATTTTCCGTCCGCCATGTGAATCAAAATGGCTGGCTCGGACCCGAACCTGAAAACCTTGGCACTGTTATTCTTGAGTTGCCCGACCTTTGCAGCCACCACCGAAAGATTGCTCGCTTCGCTGACCGGGGGCGGAATGACATAGCGAATAGCTGGGTAGACGAAGGAAGCGATGGTCGCGACAACTCCCGTGCCCAACACCAGGTTAACCCAGCGGCGCCCAGAATCGACCTCACCATTTCCAGCACCCGCAGCGGATTTTCCAGAGTTGGAATCAACCTTCATCGGATTCGTCCCTCCACTTGTTTCTGAATCATGCACGTTGCTTGTTCGCCGTCGCCTGCCGTCACTACGGCCGGTGCGGCGATTCAGTGCCACTCCTCACTGCACAAATCGCCTGAAGCTCAGAAATTTCACTTCCTGCTGTGCCGCAGTAGTGGCCATCGGAGAATAGTAATAGTAAAAGTCTGCCTCCACCGTTGAGCGCACGCCTTGCGGGACGTTGAAGGTGAAGGTTTCCTTTCTCGTCTCCCCGGGAGCCAGGCGGGTGTCCGACACTACCTTCGCCGCCTTCATGAACACCAGATCCTCGCGGTTCAGTATCTTTCCCTGCGCATCGGCTACAACCCGGGTGAATACCCGCTCCGCTTGATATGACTTGCCCCCGAAGGGCTCAGCGCGAACCAGGAGGATCAACTTTCGCAATGGCGAGCCCGTGGGGACCATGTGGCCGGCCCCCTGGTTGGTGACGTCCACTTCAACGTGAAGCTCTCCCCCTTCGTGCGAGACGTGAAGTTGCCCGCGGATGGCCTTGTTGAGCTGGGCCAGCGAATGGCTGCCGGGCATTTGGTGGAGATTAATCTCTTGGCCGGTCGTTTTCTTCACTCGCGGGTCGACAACCTCTCCCTCCACGCGATACATGTGGCAGGACTGGCACCCTTTATGCTCCTTGCTGTAAGGCCCTTTTTGCCATTCGGCGTATGTCGTGAGCACCGGAAATCCCAGAGAGTTGCGGTACTGGTGGCAAGTCGCGCAAAGCAGCGAGGACGTGTGCAGCGGCGAGTAGGCTGTACCGTGGACCGGTGAAGTAACTCCTTTCCACGGGCCCTCTTTGACATTGTTGTATTCGACGATTGCTCTTGGATTGGGACCAGTCATGGATACGCTTCGAATGGAATGGCAATAGTCACATGTGATACCTTCCCAGCTTATTTTTCGCACAAGCGACAGATCCCCCGTGGCCGCTACCGTCGGCGAGTGGCAGCCCAGGCAGACACTGCGGGCGTGTGCGCCGAAATCAGACTGGGCCATCTGAAGGGCGTCCTGAAAGAGCCGGCTCTCCATGGCTTGCGAGTGCACCGATTCCTTCCATCCTTGTTCGATCGCACGGTGGCAGCTTCCGCAGTATTCCGCACTCTGTGGCATTTGCGATACGGCCGAGGCACTGAATGGAATCATCATGAGCATGAAGACAAATAGGTAGGAACCTTTTATCATGGCCTACCTCCCAATGGAATTCATAAACAGTTCGTACCTCAGGCCAAGCCCGGACTGATCGACACGTTGTCTGGACGGCAAAAGGTTCCTGGCCGATGCCTAGTGCGGGCCAACAGATGCCAAGCGCTGGTTCGCAACTCGGTTTGCTGGACGTTAAGCGGCAACGAGAATGTAAATAGAAGAGCGGTCAGGGCCAACGAAGGCCTTTCTTTCCTTAGATATGCCCGATCCATCGTACGGTGCCGTTGTAGTTCGATTCTTGCTCAGTGACCGATATGAAACGCGTGTAATCTAATGACCCGAGCGCGATAAAGCTGTGACGCCCGTCACACCTTCGTGTGATGAATACCATACCGCGATGATGCATTTGTCACGCCACTCGCACGGAGGTTCTCCGGCTTTTCGTGTGTCCGATCAGAAGGAATATTGGTCGGGGCGCACAGATTCGAACCGGGGACCGCTTGCGGCCAAGAACGGAGTTCCAACGTAAAATCAATAAATTAGCGACATGGTTGAGGACTGTAAGTTGCTGACTGCTCTCTGAATCCATCGAGGCTGGCGGAAGCGTGCATCTCTCTCAAGAATTCAACCAGAACATGTAGCTTATTAGGTGATAATCGCCTTATAAGCCCCTCTAGTTTTAAGGGCTTACGTACGCATAAATGCGTTACCCGTTCTTTTGCCCACGTCGAGGAGAGGCAGGTCCTGGCCCTCCACAGCGAACTGCAGAGCGACGGACTTCTGCCTGTGCTGCTGTCAGCGAGCATAGCCGTGCTGGTCTTTTCGCGAGTGCTTTCCGCCGGGGTCTCCGGGCTCGTGCATGACTCCCAAGGCCGACCAATCCCGGGCGCCCATATCGCGCTGACTTGCGGGGCAGCGTCGTTCGGACCCTAACCAGCCATCGCGGCGAGTTCCGCGTGCGCACCCGTATCCGCGAAAGACGGTGCGTCATCTCAGCTGCTTACCCGCAGTTCAGGACGCTCCGCGAAAACATCCGCGCGGTCGGGAGGCCGGTCGCCTTCCGGCTCACCTTCGGGTGCAATACCGCTGGAAGGAACAGAATCTCATTGGCAATTACGAGTGGGTCCATTCACGAGACGACACGGACGGCCCTTTTTCGTTTCCTGAATTCCAAGATAACCTTTGCGCCGAATGGGTTCCTTCTACGGGTGTCTCGGTGCACAACACCAGCGTAGTTGGAAACTTCCGGCTGCCGGATTCGATTTCGCTCACAGTTCTGGGCTCCTGGCACTCTTCCACCCCTTATACGATTTTGACAGGGGAGGATCTCAATGGAGACAGGCTCTTTAATGAGCACAAAGGATTGCCGTGCAACAGCGGAAAGGGACCTGCCTACCGCTCGGTTTCACTCTACGCTTACAGACATCTTTGGCTGGGGAAGTTTCTCAGTAAGAAAAAGGGCGGTCTCGGAGCTGATGTTGGCATTCAAATCGAGAATGTTCTAGGAAACCGGAATTATATGATTCTCGATCCCGTGAGTTCGTCTCCCTTGTTTGGCCAGCCCCTTGCTGCGTTTCCATCACGACCCGTGCGCTTGTGGTTCGAGTTGACGCCTTAACACTGCTAACAAGAATCTGCCCTTCTTTCCTTTCGTCTCCAAATTCGTATGTGGTTGCAACCGCGTTCGGAGCATCTGCAGTCCCGTGGGGTTCCGGCGGCAACTCCGGGCGGGAGCGCTTGGATCAGGGCAATGGCGTGGCGATGGACAACTCCGAAAAGGTGTATATAACGCGCCTGACGAAGTCAACAACTCATCCAACCTAGGGAGCTAACAGCATGGTGCATTACCAGCCTTTGCCATTTCAGCACACAGAACAGGTTCGGATTCACGCGCAGCCATTGCGGCAGCGCACCGGCGCCCCAGTCGCAATCAAAGGGTACACCTTCCGGCACCTATGCGCTGACTGTGACCGGCACGGCGACGCCCGGTGCATCCACATTGTCGAATAAGGCGACGATCAGTGTGACCGTCGGTCCTTGAGTCATGTAACTATGCTTGAGGAAGTTTGAGGCACTGACTTCAGCGCGGACTATCAATCAGGCGGCGGGGTTGTCGTGTCACCCCGCCTTTCCATCATTTGTTATTTCCGTGGCTTTGCTTTGCGGGGTTGCAGGGGTTTGCGGGGAT
>JAKAWN010000121.1 GCA_021827245.1 Acidobacteriota bacterium
CTATCAAGGCCGCTGAAGTTGACCGACTGAAGGCTTTGCTGAATTTCAAAGCGCGCGCACCCTTCGGAAGCATTGCGGCGCAGGTGATCGCCGCAAGCCCGGAAGATGGTTCGAAGGCGGTCGTCATCGATCGCGGCGAGGATGCGGGCCTCAAAGTTGACATGCCCGTGATCACGCCGGAGGGGGTTGTCGGCAAGATTGCGGCCGTCTATCCGCACACTGCACAGGTTCTCTTGATCACGGACCCCACGTGCGGGGTTGGCTGTTTTTTGGAAAAGAGCCGCATTCAAGGGATTCTGAAGGGGGGCGGGCAGGACGGTTGCTACTTGCACTACGTGATGGACGACCAAAAAGTACCCACTGGAGAGGCTGTCATCACCTCCGGTCTTGACCAGGTTTATCCGAAGGGCTTGCTGGTGGGGTACGTTGTCCGCGCCCAGGAAGGCAACATTTACCAGCGGATTGCCGTCAAGCCTGCCGCCTCTCTTGATCGGCTTGAAGATGTGCTGATCCTTCTGAGGTCCTCCTCGGAGCCAGCGGAAGCTTCAAACCAGGGGCGCCCTTGAGACTGGCTCCGTACTCGTCTCCGTGATTTCAGCAATCGCATAACTCACGGCAGAAACGCTGCGTGCCTCTCGGTTCCCGACCGAGACACACGGGCAAGCCATCACGACTGGATGAAATGGACGTCTATCGCCACAGACCCAAGGAAGCTTATCGAACCCACCCTGCGATATTGTTGCTTGTCGTGTTTGCCAGCTTATTGCTGGAAGTCACTCTTCCGCCAGTATTCCCTCTCGCCCGGCTGTTCCAGTTTCCGCTGCTGGTCACGATCTATTTCTCAATGATCAGGGAGAATCAAATCTTTGGCACGCTCTTTGGAACCAGCGTGGGAATTCTTGAAGACGCCATGTCTCATGGCTTTCTGGGGCAAATGGGCATGGCGAAGGCTCTGGTGGGATACCTGGCGGCAACGGCCGGCCTGAAGCTCGAGTTCGACAACCTGCTTGTCAGAGCGCTTTTGATAGGGTCACTTGTGTTCGTGCACAATAGCTTTATTTACCTCCTTACCCATCAAATACTCGGACTGCCCGCTCCCTTCGCGCCCCTCCATATTGCAACGAGCACTGTCGTGAACATTGCCCTCGGCGTGATCTTGTTTCCCATCTTTGACCGTCTCAAGAAGCGGGATTAAGGTTCTTTTGTCAGTGGTATCAAAAGCATAACGACCCCAGAAAGGCATGCTTGCGCTGTAAGCGTTCCGGGTTCCCAATAGGATCGTCGGCACAGGAATCTTGTGGTAAAGTGCGGGAGGGCTGGAGGCGTCAATGTTTACAGCTACGAAGGATTCAATTCTTCCGACGACGGTGACCGGATCGTTCCCACGTCCTCGCTGGTTTGACGTCTGCTTGTGGGGCCGCGCGATGGATACCTGCGTGCTCGATGTGCGTTTCCGCGAGAAGTTCCAGGATGCCATGTCGGTGGTGATCAGTGACCAGGAGCGAGCCGGACTCGACGTTCTTGTGCACGGCGACTTCCACGTGGATGAGGATCTGGCGGGCCGCACCTGGCATCATTACCCGCCCGGGGACGCTTCTGAATGAGATTTAAACGGGCTGGAGTTGGCCCCATGTAGTGGACAAGATCGAGTATCGCCCGCTCGACTATCCCAAAATCTGGCGTATCGCACAGGGGAAAACCCCAAAGCCCGTCAGGTTCGGCACCTGCTGCTCGCAGGTAATGGGACTCTTTCTCGATAATCACCCACCGAAATACAAAGACAAGAGGGAAGTCATCTGGGACATGGCGGAGACCATGAACAAGGAGTTGCTGGGGTTGCGGGACGCGGGCTGCCGGTGCATCCAATCCGAGGGGCCGACCTTCCACTTTATGGCGAATACTTTTGGCAAGGACGACGAAGAAATCCGGTTCCTGATGGACGCCTTCAACCGCGAGTTCCAAGGCCTCGACGACGTGGAACTCTGGGTTCACGCGTGCTGGGGCAATCCGAACATGCAACGCGCCATGGAAGATACGAGCTATGCGAACTCGGCCTGCCGACTACATACGTGCCTGCGGCTGACCCTGCCTTCCAGATTGACGTCGTCCCCGGCCGGGACGCCGCCCGCGCCAGGGGTAGCCAAGAATAATCCGTCTTCCTTTGCTGCAGTGCCGGGCCTCCGTCCGGCACATACCCTAACTTCAGCTTGAAGGCCAGCGCTTCAAGACCCAAAACGCGTCTTCCCCCAGCAAGAATCCATGTACTTCTTTCCAGGAAAGTGCTAGAGTGCACCCACGGGGTAGTCATAAAAGATCCAGGCAGGTTGCATCTCAGTGGGGTAGGTGCCTGATGAAGCCGACATACCAGTCGTTAATCATTCGATATCAAACTGAAATTAATTCTCTCTCGATGGCCGGATTCCTTGCAGTACGTCCGACCGCGACGAACGGCACGACGGAGGTATGTGCTCTCAACCGCCACGTGTAGCTGGTGAGAGGATAACTTGGCCGGCCCGCGAGCCTTATCGCGGCCGGGGGGCGCTTCGCCAGTTGGGGCGGAATAGTGTAGTGCAAAGCTGTTTCTAAAATCTGGGGTTTCCTGTAGTCAAAAGAAAAGCTGAGGCCTTCAGCGGGCAGGCTGAGCTATCTGCCCGAGCGGAAAACACCGGTCCGCATTGCTGGGGTCCGCTCCTGGAGCTATCGCCATGGCGCAAGACGACAACCTCGCAGTTTATGCATTGCTCGGATTCGGATTGGGTATTTACACCTTTATTAAGGGATTTCGTCAATTCCGGAATTACCTGCTGATCGCCGACACGCCGGAGATCCCCATTCGCAGTGTGCCCATGGGCTTTGTGCAGGTCCACGGGAAAGCCCAGGGTGAAAAGACGGTTCCGTCCCCCTTGACCCACACGCCATGCCTTCTGTACAAGGTGGTCATTGAGCGCTGGAAAACAGAATCGGACGGCCATGGAGGACACTGGTCGCACCACCGCACGGATGTGGACGGTCTCCCATTCCACCTTGTTGATGGGACCGGCAAAATCCTCGTGGACGCGCATGGCGCGGAACTTGATCTGCCGCAAACCGCGCGTTGTGATGCCGGCAGAGGCGTAAGCGCGGCCACAGGCGTGGCAGCCACTGAGCAGGAGCTGCTGAAATACGTTACCCAGGCGGACGCGCACTGGGCCGGAAGCTTGTTCGAACGCGGATTGAAGTACGTGGGGCCGCTCCAGGATTCCGCCAAGGAACGGCAACGGCAGGTTCTGATGGAAGTGTTCCAGAACACGCCCGGTTCTCCGACGTTCTTGAGCGGAATGGCAACGATGATGGCCCCGAAAATCAGGCAACGTCTTGAATCCATGGGGCCGCAATCCGACCCTCAGCATGAAGAGGCGCGGCAAACCATGCTCCACGCGCTCCAGCACCCGCCCGGAAGCCCGGAGTTCCTGGAAGGCGTGCAACGCGCGGAGCAGTTGGCCGACGGGCCGAACTCAACCTTGAAGGTGAGCACGCTGATGCAGGCTTTCGGTGGGGCTGAGGGAACCAGCGGCGGTATGTTCAGCGCTGCCAGCGGCCGCTATCGCCTGACGGAATACTGCCTGGTACCTGACGGCGTTTACGACGTTAGCGGTACCTGCGTGGAGAATCCCCATCCGCAGGACCCGAACGATCGGAACCTGATCGTCAAGGGTGCTACTGAAAAAGAGTTCCTCATCTCGTCCAAGCCGGAAAAGCAGCTTGAAAGCAGCCTTAAAAAACGTGCCTTGCTGATGGTCTTTGGCGGCGCGGCCCTTTCAGTAGCTTGCATGGCTATTCTGCTGGCGAAGCTTGGATTGTTGTGAGCGGGGTTCGGCGGCGGGGCTGGCGCCCGCGGCGGCAGCCGATGCCTGAATGTGTGGGGAACAACGAGGGGAGTTTGGGCTTGAACGTACTTTTTGAGGAGGAATGAATGCGAAAGATAGTTCTTTGGAGTTTGACTTGTTTGTCGGCGTCGATTCTTCTGGCGGCGGAAAAATATCAGCCGCTCAACGTGAAGACTGGCAGATGGGAAACGAAATCTGTCACCACCGTCAGCGGGGCTCCGCCCATCCCGCAGGAAACGCTGGAAAAGATGACCCCCGAACAGCGCGCCCGGTTTGAAGCTGCAATGGGCAAGATGGCCTCCGGAACGCCCGTGACACGGACGCACAGGGACTGCCTGACCAAGGAGCGGTTACAAAAGGATCCGTTCAATGACAGGAAGTCGTGCAAGGAGACCGTCCTCACCTCAACGGGTAGCAAGATGGAGATCCATGAGGTGTGCACCGAGGAAGAAGGGACATTTGACTCGAAGGTCCGCATCGAGGCTTCCGATTCCGAAAACGTCAAAGGTTGGGTGCAAGCGACCGTCACCGGCGGAGGTAGAACCATGAACGTCAACGGTACGTTCACCTCCAAGTGGCTCGGCGCGGCCTGCTCGGACAAGGACGAGAAATAGCAGACGCGACCGGCTGGCTCTCGCACGGCTTGCCTGAAACTGTAAATTCGGTGTTCTTATCGTCCCGTTCTTCCCGGTGCGCAGGTACAGCTCAGGGCATGGGATGCTGGGCGAGACTGGCGTTGGGAACGAGTTGCTGGTAGACGGCGTTGGGGATGGGGGAATTCCAGTGGCCAGTGGCTTTGGCGAATCCGACCAGCCCGAGAAACAGCAGAGCGATTCCAACGGCCATGGCCCAGGCGGGCACGTGATTTCTTTTCCTTTTTGATTCCGTCCTCAACTGCAACATTTGGGGCAACGACATACCGAGCGCGCCCTCGGCCGGACAGACGGCCACGCATGCCATGCAGCCCGTGCACTCCGCTGAGCGAACGCTGGCCAGCTTGTCCACGGGTAGCGACGATGGGCAGGCCCAGGTGCACTTGGCGCAATCGATGCACGCCTCAGCGTTCCGCCGGATGCGGAGCGGGCTGGCTAGGGAGACCATGCCAAGCAGCGCTCCGTAGGGGCAGAGATAACGACACCAGAAATTCTGCACAAACAATGAAGCCACAACCAGCAGGCCGATCACCATCATCCCTGTTACTCCCAGGAAGCGGAAGAAATTGAGCATCTTGACGGCGGCGATCAGCCCGTAAGGGGTGTGCATGAAACTCGATATGGCCTCCGCTGACATGCCGGCGACGGCCCAGACGAAGAATCCCAGCAGCAGATACTTGAGCCCCCGCAGGGGAATATCCAGCCCGGACGGCAGGCGGAAATTGCGCCGGAAAAGCTTGCGGCCCGCACGCCAAAGATATTCGGAGATTGTTCCCACCGGGCAGAACCAACTGCAGAACGCCTTGCAGAACAGCAAGGCCATGGAAAGAAAGGCCAGCAGCAGAAACATGGCCGCGGGATGGATCGCCGGAATGTGGCCCGTGGTGAGCCAGTACTTGAGGTTCATCAGCCCGGCGATAGGCAGCCATCCTTCCACACCCGCAGGCCGCGCGATGGATATCGGCGAGCCTGCTACCTCAAACTGCCGGACCCAGAGGTAGAACTGGCCGCCCAGCCAGACGTTCATCAGCAGGAAAACGATCTGAAAGCCTCGCCGGAACTGCTGGGAATAGTCGGCCCTGCGGCGGCGGACCAGCTTCTTCTTCAATCTCCGGGGCATGGCTTGCGGCCCGGTCGGTTCGATCGGGATGAGCGGGGCCGATGTTGCCTTTCCAGGATGGATCTGGATTCCCATAGCGTGTCCGTAAGAGAAAAGGGTAGGGGACGGGCAGGGTTGCAGGATATGACTTTTATCACGCAGTAAAGAGTGATGTTGATCACATAAAGGTATGACGTTTGTCACATCATTGGCGCAGTCGCAGGCGTAGCTTGAAAACGTACCATTCCAGCGGATGGCATTGCGGAATGGAAAATCGGATGGCCAAGTCCCTGAAGCGGCTCGGCGGGTAGGCAAGGGCGAGCGTTGTAAGGGTGCAGTGGCGGATGGGAATCCCTGACCGAAATCTGTCCCCACGCACAGCCTGCGGCAGGCCGAAAAGGTTGTGCGGCCGCGCCGGGCACTGTGCATCCGGAATGCGGTGACGACCGCATGATTCAAGGTGCCGGGCGACTTCGAGCAAAAAAATTTTTTATAGCTGTAACCACATTTTTTTACTTGCGTCAATACCTATATGTAGTGGTAGAGTATCCACTACGTGGTGAAGATGCCCAATGGCTTTTATTAGAAAGAGAGGACAGTCGTATTACCTGGTTCACAATGTGCGGGAGGACGGCCGAGTGCGCCAGATTCATCTGGCCAATCTGGGCCGCCGGCCGCGCATCAGCGACGATGTAATTCGGGGAGTGACTTCCCGCCATCCTTTCATGGAAATTGACTGGAAGGGACTAAGGAAGAAGGCTTCCCATGAGCTGGTTCAACCTTTCGAGAACGACTCCCGCCAACTGCGGGACTTGCTCGCCAGCATTCGCAACCTCCATCTTGATATTGGTGACCTCCATTTGCCGGTTCTCGCTATGACGCACGATCGTGAGCTGGTCGGGCAATTGACTTCGAGCCTGAAGTTGCTTCGCACCACTCTGGACGTTAAGTTGAATCAACTGCGTCGGGGAAGAGTACAGCCTTACGGAAGGTAGGGCAGGGAGGACAATAGGATGTTTCAAATTCAAACGATTCTGGACCCAACAATGCACAGCCCCGAAGTGAAGGACTTTGAGCGAGCACTGAAGCGGCGCGTGGTGGGCCAGGACCGGGCAATACGACGGCTGGCAAGAATCTATCAAGTGTATAAGGCGGGACTGGCAGTTCCCGGTCGCCCGCTGGCCAACCTGCTGTTTCTGGGGCCTACCGGCTCCGGCAAGACGCGGCTGGTGGAGGCGGCTGGCGAGGTGTTGTTTGGCAAGGCCGACGCTGTTCTGAAGATTGACTGCGCGGAATTCCAGCACAGCCACGAAATCGCCAAGCTGATCGGCTCGCCGCCCGGCTATCTGGGCCACCGGGAGACGCAGCCGCTGATCACGCAGGAGGCGCTTGAGGCGTACCACACCGAGACACTGAAGCTTTCGTTCGTCCTTTTCGACGAGATTGAAAAAGCCTCGGATGCCCTGTGGCACCTGCTGCTGGGAATTCTGGACAGGGCCACGCTGACGTTGGGAGACAACCGGCGCGTGGATTTTTCGCACTCCATCATCTTTATGACATCCAACCTGGGCTCGCATGAGGTTTCAAGACTGATGCGGGGCGGGATGGGATTCTCTTCAGAGGCGGCGGCAGATGACCGGGAACTGGATCACAAGATCTATCGCGTGGCCGTGGAAGCCGCCCGGCGCAAGTTTTCTCCGGAGTTCATGAACCGCATCGACAAGGTGATTGTTTTCCGGTCACTGCGGAGCGAACACCTGGAGAAGATTCTTGACATCGAATTGGCCAAGGTGCAGGAACGGATCACCACTGCGGCCCCGGGCAACCAGTTTGTTTTCAAGTGCACGCGGTCAGCGCGCGATCTGCTTCTCCGGGAAGGAACCGACCCCAAATCCGGTGCGCGCCACCTGAAGCGGTCGATTGAGCGGCACCTGGTTTTCCCTTTGTCGAACCTGATGGCCACCAAACAGGTCTGCCTGGGCGACATTATCACGGTGGACGCCAAGCCAGACGGCTCGAAGCTGGTGTTCATGCGGGAAGAACAGGGAGCGCTGGTGGGCGCTGCCGCAGCTCACGCCGCGCAGACGGCATTGGTTGCGGTTTCGACAGAGCGCGCTGCCGCAGGAACCCTGGCCTTGCGCGCGTCGAGCGAAGGGGATTTCTGATTGCCGGCAGTGCGGGCGCGATTGGACTGCCGGACGAAAGTGAATTTGTCCGCCTTAAGATGCCTTCGCTGAGCTCCCTCCAGAAATTAGCCGGCACCTCCACACGTCGTCTGCGCCGATCGGCGGAAGGGCGCCGCACGGGGGCTCGGCGCCCCCGCGCGACTTCACCATGAAAACCCGGCCAACCCTGCCTACCAGTTCGTAATGGACCCGTCGGGACGCTGGAACATGGGAATGGGACGGTAGCGCTCCGTGATCTCAGCGGCCAGGTGCAGGGGTTTCGTATCGAGTTCCACTCCAAGCCCGGGGCGCTGATTGGGCCACAGGTTGCCTTTCTTGAAGTCGTAGAATTGAGGCAGGTGGGCATATTCATGCTGGCCGGTGCCGAGCATTTCCATCATGACTGGCCCCGGAAAAACACCGGTGCAGTGGACCAGCGCCGCCTCGGATACCGGGCCTGTAAAATGCGGGATCAGTCCGACGTAATGGGTGTCGCAAAGCGCCGCTATTTTCATATACTCCGTGATGCCGCCGACGTTGGGTAGCGTCATCCGGGAGAAATCGATCAACTGGTTTTCAATGAGCCAGCGGATGTCCCACTTTGTGCCAAACTGCTCGCCCACAGCGATGGGCACCTTGACATGCGCGCGCAGTTCGCGATAAACACCCGAGTTTTCCGAGCGTACCAGATCTTCCGCGAAATATGGTTCGAGCGGTTCAATCAACGTCGAGAGGCGCACGGCGCCGGGGAAATCCAGCCGAGTGTGATAGTCAAGCGACCAGTCGGCTTCAGGGCCCACGCCTTCGCGAATTTGCACGCAGTCCTGATAAGTCCTGCGGACTGCCTGGTGAGAATTGAACGGCTGCCCGTGTGGCGGGTCTGCCACGGCGTAGCGGAAGGCTCGAAAACCGGCCTCGATGCAGGCGTGGGCGGTCTCTTTAAGCGAGCCCTGGCGAGGAAAGCCGGTCGAGTAACATTCCACGTGGTCGCGTGAGAGTCCTCCGAGCAGTTCATAGACCGGCACACCCAGCGCCTTGCCCTTAAGGTCCCAGAGCGCCAGGTCAATAGCGCCGATAGCGTCCAGCTTCTCGCGCCCGGCAGGATAGAAGTAACCTCGGAACATCATCTGCCACAGATGTTCAATGCGCCCGGGGTCTTCGCCGATCAGCATCGCGGCGCATTGCTTGACCATGTCCGTGCATCCGCCCTCGCCCACGCCGGTGATTCCCTGGTCGGTTTCCACCGTCACAATGTTGAAACTCTGGTTGAAGGTTGGCGGTGAGTTGGGATTAAGATAAAAACGAATTCGCGTGATCTTCATTCCTAAAGCCTTTGAGGATGAAGCACTGGCGGGACCTTGCCCAGAGGGCATTGGGCCCGCGACTCCCCTGGCGGCCATCGTGGCCGCTCCTCCCAATCCTGCTGCTTGAAGAAATGTCCGACGTTTCATCAATCCTCCTCCTGGACGTGCTCGATTCCGCCGTCGTCGTGAAACCGTCGCCAGCTCCCTTGCGTGAAGAAGTTGCGTGACGGGCCTGGCAATCCAAAGAAATGCAAATGATTAGTCGGCGGCGGGAACGAACAACTCGTTTTGATGTTCATGATTGCCAGCCATTATAGAACAAACAAGCCACGGGGGCGGTGCGGATTCAAACCCGCCCATGGAACGGCTGGCGATCTAACGGAATGCTGAGACGGCGATAGCCTGCGGCAGGGATGCCTACACGCTTAGCCCGCGCACAGTGGGCGTCTTGTTGACGAAGCTTTGAATCTTATCGACGATACCATCGGCATCCAGCCCGAATTTCGCATGGAGGAGGCTGGGTGCGCCGTGAGGGATGATGCGGTCAGGCACGGCGACGCGGAGAAGGCTGGTCGGAATTCGCCGATCCTGAAGGAGCGCTGCGACTGCCGCGCCAAAACCGCCACACTCTGTACCCTCTTCCGCCGTCACCAGAAATTGCTTCTCTGAAGCGAGGCAGCAAATCAATTCCTGGTCGAGCGGTTTCATGAAACGGGCGTTGATCACTGTGGCATGGATTCCCGCAGCCTCCAGCCGCTGGGCTGCTTCAACGGCCGGATAGACCATGCTTCCGAGCGCCAGAATAGCGATGTCGCTTCCTTCCCGAAGGATTTCCCCTTTGCCGATTTCCAGTTGCTTGAATTCCGGATCAAGTGGCACGCCGAATCCGTTGCCACGAGGATAACGGACCGCCGCCGGCCCGTTGACACTGACCGCGGTCGCCAGCATGTGGCGCATCTCGTTCTCGTCCTTGGGCGCCATGACAACCATGCCGGGGATTGCAGAAAGATAAGCCAGGTCGTAGAGCCCGTTATGCGTGGGGCCGTCGGCTCCTACGATTCCGGCGCGGTCGAGGGCGAAGGCGACGGGCAATCGCATCAGGCAGGCATCATGGATCACCTGGTCGTAAGCCCGCTGCAGGAAGGTGGAATAGATAGCCACCACCGGCCTCATGCCCTCGCAGGCCAGACCGCAGGCGAAGGTCACGGCATGCTGTTCGGCAATACCCACATCAAAAAAGCGGTCCGGGAAGCGTTTGGAAAATTCCACCAAGCCCGTTCCCTCAGCCATCGCGGCGGTGATGGCCACGATCCGCTTGTCCTTTTCTGCCAGCTTGCACACCGTCTCGCCAAAAACGGAAGTGTAACTGGGCGCTGTTGCCGGAGACTTGCGAAAAGCCCCTGTGGCTACATCAAATTGCGTCACGCCATGGAATTTCACCGGCAGCTTTTCTGCATGTGGATATCCCTTACCCTTCTGCGTCACAACGTGCAGGAGGGTCGGCTGGGGATTGTCTTTGACCCTGGCAAGGACGGTGAGGAGTTCCTCGATGCTGTGGCCGCTGATCGGCCCCACATAGTCAAAGCCCAGTTCCTCGAAAACCAGGCCTGGAATCAACACCTCTTTGGCGGATTCGACCAGGTCTCTGGAGAGCCTCAGCAGTCGCGGGCCAAGACGCGGAACCGTCAGGATCATTTTCTCGACTTCCTGCGTAATCCGGTGATAGGCCTGACCGTGTACCACGCGGTTCAAATACCCGGCTATCGCTCCCACGTTCGGAGAAATCGACATTTCGTTGTCGTTCAAAACCACCAGGACCTTTTTCTGAAGGGTTCCCAGATTGTTGATGCCTTCGAGCTCGAGTCCTGAGGTCAGTCCGGCATCCCCGACCACCGCAATCACATGGAAATCTTCACCCCTGAGGTCGCGGGCCACGGCCATTCCGAGTGCTCCGGAAATGGCTGTGCCTGCATGGGCCACATTGAACGTGTCGTAAGGACTCTCGTCCCGCACCGGGAATCCGGAAATGCCTCCGTATTGGCGAATCGTGGCCAGACGGTCGCGCCGGCCCGTGAGAACCTTGTGGCCGTAAGCCTGGTGGCCCACGTCCCAGACGATTTTGTCTCTGGGCGTATCAAACACGTAATGCAAAGCCAGGGTGAGTTCGACCGTTCCAAGGCTGGAAGCGAGGTGTCCGCCCACTTTGGACACCACGGAAATGAGGTAGTCGCGAAGCTCCTCGGCCACCATTGGCAGCATTTCGCGGGGCACCTTCTTGAGATCTGCGGGGGAGTCGATGTGTGAGAGATACCGGTATGTCATCAGGCAGTCCTCTCGATCAGAAAATGGGCTAACTCCTGCAGCCTGATCGCTGCCTTGCCGTAAAATTCCAGGCTTTCACAGGCCTCCTGGATCAGCAGGGCGGCTTTGCGGCGTGATTCTTCGATTCCGAAAAGCGCCGGGTACGTTGCCTTGCGCTGGTGATTATCTTTACCAGCGGTCTTGCCGAGT
This sequence comes from Acidobacteriota bacterium, assembly GCA_021827245.1. Next base: position 11,599 of record JAKAWN010000121.1, read on the forward strand.
GTTGCGCTTGAGCCCAGCACGTCAAGCAGGTCATCCACGATCTGAAAAGCCAGCCCAATCTTCCGGCCATAGAGGGTGAGACGCTCAAGGTCGGATTCCCGTCCGCCGGCGAATATCGCCCCACAGCGCACAGTCGCGCAAAGAAACGCTCCGGTCTTAGATGAGTGGATAAATTCAAGCGTGCCAGCGTCAACGGTCAGGTTGGTGGTTTCAAGGTCCATCACCTGGCCGGCAACCATGCCGTTCCGCGTCCCGGTGGCATGCGCCAGCTCATAAATAATACGGAGCTGACATTCCGGAGGGCATATGCCCGGCTCGGCCAGCAACTCATAAGCCAGCGTCAGCAGCGCATCGCCCGTCAGGATCGCAGCGGCTTCACCGAAGGCGCGATGGCAGGTGGGTTTGCCGCGGCGCAAGTCGTCGTTGTCCAGCGCAGGCAGATCGTCGTGGATCAGGGAATAGGTGTGAACCAGCTCCAGCACGGCGGCGACCTTCAGCAAAGACGGATCTTCGCCGGCGCCCAGCAATCGCCCAGCCTCGGCGCAGAGAATCGGCCGCAGACGCTTGCCTCCGGCAAAAACCGAATAACGCATTGCCTCATGGATGGAACGCGGATAGGTATCGGCGTGAGGAAGCAACAGGTCCAGCTCCCGATCGATCAGGCCACGCTGCTCCTCGAGGTATTGTGAAACCGTGGTAGACGTGTTCAAGGCGTTTCCGTCTCTTTCTCGGCGCTTTCAAAAGGTTCAGCCACTATCTTTCCACCGGCCCTTTTCATCAGGATCTGGACCCGGCCCTCGGCTTCCTGAAGCTGCTTCTGGCAAATCTCCGACAGCTTCATCCCTTCCTCATAGAGCTGCAAGGCCTTTTCCAGGGGCAGGTCAACGTCCTCGAGCTGGCGCACGATGGCATCCAGCCGTTCGAGATTCTTTTCGAATGATTCCGGTTTGACAGCTTTTGCAGGTTGCGACATTCGCGATTTAATGATCCTCCGAGTGAATCCTCACACTGCCTTTGCCTGGCCCGGGTATGAGGACTGGCGATTCTTTTCCTCAGTCTCGTTCTTATGTTCACTCAGGGCCTCGATGACTTCCACTGCCATAGCATATCGGGAAAAGGGCGCCACAATCTGGACTCCCTGCACAAGCTCCCGAACTTCCCTGAGCATCTCCTGCGCGATCTTCAGGCCTTCGGCGCGAGCCCGGTCGCCATTGTCAACCTTCCGCATGCGGCTGAGGATTTCCGGCGAAACCGAGATTCCGGGGACTTCATTATTCAAGAACTCTGCATTCCGATAGCTCGTCAGCGGATGGATTCCGGCTAGAAGCGGAATCCTCGGAACATCAAGCTCCTGGACCCGGTGAAGAAAGCTGGTAAGGCGGCCAATATCAAACACCGGCCGTATTACGCCAAAGTTGGCTCCCGCTTTCACTTTGTACTCAAACCGGCGCAACTCTTCATCAGGATTGACGGCGTTGGGATTGAGCCCCACGCCAATCAGGAAATCAGTCTGAGTTCCGAGGGGATTTCCGCCAATGTCCAGCCCCCGGTTCAGGTTGCTGAGCACGTTTACCAGCCCGATTGCATCCACATCAAAAACAGCCGTCGCCGATGGGAAAATGGCGAATTGGGGGGGATCTCCCGTCACGGCCCAGACATTTCTGATGCCCAGGGCATAGGCGCCAAGCAGGTCGGATTGCAGGCTGAGCACGTTGCGGCCCCGGCAACTGAAATGTAGCAGCACTTCGATCCCCACCTGTTGCTGGATGACGACCGCCAGCGTCTGAGCGCTCATCCTGGCTGTCGCCCCGGAGCCGTCCGGGATGTTGACTGCATCCACTCCGTGGGTTTTCAAATACTGAGCGCCTTCGACTTCGCGCACGGGGTCGCACCCCTTGGGTGGAACGATTTCCGTCACGACTGGAAACTTACCCTGAAGAAGCTTTTCTGCGAGACGTGAACGGTGCTCGACTGGCAAGGGTTCCAGCGCCGGCGCAGGCGGAAGGGCTGTTTCGACAGTTGCTCGAACTGCCTGCGGGCCAAGCGATTTCACGGTCTCCTTGATGGCCTTGATGTGCTGTGGGGTGGTCCCACAACATCCGCCCACAATTCTGGCCCCCGCCTGGATAAAACGGCCGGCGCGCTCGGCCATGTATTCCGGCGAACAAAGATAAAGGGTCCGGCCTTCGACGGAATGGGGCAAGCCGGCGTTCGGCTGGGCGGACAGCTTCCTGGTTGTTACGGCGGCCATTCTTTCTAGCACTTCAAGAACGGCCGCCGGCCCGATTCCGCAGTTGATTCCAATGACATCCGCTCCCCAGGCGTCGAGCTGGCGTGCAAGATCTTCCGGACTTGCTCCGGAAAGCGTGTTCCCGTCTTCCTGGACAGTCATTTGGACAACTACAGGCAGAGAACCGGCTTCCCGCACGGCTAGCAAAGCCTGGTGAGCTTCCTCCAGGTCCATCATTGTTTCGACCACAATCAAGTCCACGCCGCCTTCCGCAAGAGCCTCTACCTGCTCGCGAAAGGCGCCTCGGGCCTCCTCAAGCGAGGTCGCGCCCACGGGTTCGAGACGCAGGCCGAGAGGTCCGACGGAGCCGGCCACATAAAGGTCTTCACCGGCGCTCTCACGAGCCAGACGCGCTCCGGCCAGATTGATTTCACGGACCTTATCTGCCAAATCAAACTTGGCCAGGCGGAAGCGATTTGCGCCAAAGGTATTGGTTTCAAGGAGTTCGGCGCCAGCTTTGACGTAGCCCATATGAACTTCTTTAACAAGCTGAGGCGCGGTGAGGTTCAGCTCGTCAAAGCAGCGGTTGAGGGATACACCCTTGGCGTATAACATGGTCCCCATCGCCCCGTCGCAAACCAAGGGACGCTTTTCAAGTCGTTGAAGGATCGGTTCGCGCACTCAGCGTAGTTTAGCACGCCTTCGGCGCCGCTGACGAGGGCCACCGAGCGCCCAGGCGGGCGAATATAAGGTGACCGGGACAACCCAATAGGCTATCATCTGGTTTAGGCCTTGGCCCGTCCGGAGAAGTTCTTCACCCATTTCTCAAACATGGCTCACACGATTTTCCAGACGCTTTCGGATTTCTTTTCGAGGTATGGCTATGGGGTGGTCTTTCTCGGAGTCATGCTGGAGAATGCAGGGATTCCCATCCCGGGCGAGACGGTTCTCTTATTTGCAGGATTTCTCGCCTACCACGGGCAAATTGACCTTTTCACGAGCATTCTTGTGGGGATCGCCGGAGCCACCCTCGGCGACTCGATGGGATTTCTCATCGGCCATTACGGCGGCCGACCTTTCATCGAAAGATTCATCCGCAGAGTGCCGGTCATTGCAAAATCTTTTGACCATTCTCAGACCTTATTCCTGAAATACGGACAGTGGGCCGTCTTTACGGGCCGGTTTATTACGGGTCTGCGTATGTTTGCGGGGATCCTTGCGGGGCTTTTTCGCATGCCTTACCGACGTTTTCTGTTCTTCAATTTCACCGGAGCGACGGCCTGGGCCATCACGATTACCTATGTGGGATTCCTGTTCGGAAACAGTTGGCAACTGGTTCAGCAGCACTTTGTGGAGGTCAATGGGACCGTCATGGCCGCTGTCGCACTTGCTGTTTTGATTGGCGTGATCTCGTACTATGTCAAGAAGAAGCGGCGATCTTCCTGAAGTCCCGGTTGGCGTGATTCTCTGTAGAACTTTGGCCTGATACTGTCTGGCTCCCACCTAACCATTCCTGGCGAATTCTCACCTCTTGTTCTGTGGCGCCGGGCAGATCATCGATCGAATACTCGTCCGGCTGGGGCGGATCGAGGGTGACGTAGACAAAATGGCGTTTTTCGTGACGATCCACCTCAAACAAAACCTTGGCGCCCGGGGGATAGATGCTCAGCCGGTCGTTCAGACTATCGGTGGCGAGAGACTGGTCGTCCACCGAGATCAGTACGTCGTCGCTGCTCAAGCCGGCACGATCTGCCGCGCCACCCGGCCGAACGGCCAAAATTCTGAGTCCCGTGTCAACCGGTCCCACTAACGCACCAAGGCTTGGAGGCGCATTTCTCGATGTCGCAACGTGGAGCATCAAGCCGGCTTTCGCGAGGATCTGATTGTATGGAAGTGGAACAACGCCATCGACGTATTTTCGGAAAAATGACGTCAAGTCAGCGCCAGACACCTGGTTGACGGCGTGGAGAATATCCTCTTCCGTGTAGCCATGGCCCCGCAGATAGTAACTGGTCGCGGGGCTTTCATAGAATTTCCGATACATGAGCCGCATCACATCATCCAGTGACTTTTTGCCGTTGGTATTCGAGCGGATTTCGAGATCGAGCAGCATTCCCAGCAAGGCTCCTTTGTTGTAGTACGAGATGGTGGAGTTGGCAAAGTTGGTTTCCTGCATCTGCGGCGCTCGATCGTAAAACCAGGCATGGAAACTTGAACTCTCCGCGGACATCAGCTTGCGGCCCGGATCGCTGCGGAGCGTTTGGATTTCCTGGGCCAGGCGGTTCAGGAATTCCTGCCGGGTCCAGAGGCCGGAGCGCAGCATGGCGACATAGGAGTAGTAAGTGGTCACGCCTTCGACAAACCACAAAGACTTTGTGTAAACCTTGGTGCTGTAGTTAAACGGAGATCGGAA
>JAKAWN010000122.1 GCA_021827245.1 Acidobacteriota bacterium
TCATCGAAGCCGGCTGCAAAACCGTGATCGCTTCCCGCCTCAAACGCTCGGGGATGTTCTGGACCCTGCTCGGCGCCAACGCCATCCTGGCCCTGCGCTGCTGTCATCTCAACGGCCGCTTCCAGGACTACTGGGAGGGCCGCCGCGCAGCCTGACTCTCACTTCTATGTCGCGCACCCCCGGAAAGACAACGTACAAAAGACGCTGTCCTTGGAGTACTGCCTACCTTTGGATCATGTCTCCAGTCTCACTTGTGGACATACGTCTTGCCCTGGTTCTTTGGAGCTACTGTACAGGCGTCGAACGAGACGCCGGCGGTTTCAGTTCGCCGACGATGAACCAATAGGCGAGGAGGCCGGCGACGAGGACGATGGGCGCCAGAGCGAACCCCGGGGTGTACGAGCCGGTGCTGCTGATGAGGAGTCCGGTGACGAGGGGCGACAGCACGCCGCCGATATTGCCAATGAAATTGCCCATGCCCGTCCATATGCCGACTTCTTCCGGCGGGGCGCACGACTGAAACACCACCAGGAGATTTGCTGAAGCCAGTCCGACCAGCGATGCTCCGGCCAGCAGTACCATCGACGTTGTCAGGCTGGCAACGAGAGCTGCCGGAATCAGCAGAAGTCCGGTGCTGAAGCCCACAGTGATCACTCCCTTCCGCACACGAGTCTGGTTCCAGCCCAAGCGGGACAGGCGGTCAGCCAGCCATCCTCCGGTGGGTTCGGCCACGGTCCAGACAAAGAAAGGAATTGAGGAAAGCATTCCAGCGCGCAGGATGGTGAGGTGGCGAACTTCCACCAGGTAGTCGGGCAGCCAGGTGACCAGCAGGTATCCGTAATAACCAAAGCAGAGAAAGCCGATACAGGCGCCGAGCAGATTGCGATTGAAGGTCAGCCGCCTGGGCGTGGCCGGGGCCGGAGAAATCGGCTGCCGCTCGTGCCCGCCCTGGCCGAACCGCGATGGGAAAGCCATCAGCCACGGAATGACCCACGCCAGGGCCGTGAAGCCCACGATGAAAAACATGTTCCGCCAGCCGTGCCGGGAAACCAGCCATGCCACCAGCGGCGCTCCGACGGCCAATCCCGCGCGCGTGCCGCAGTCGAAGATCCCCGAAGGCAAGCCGCGCTCCTCAGGAGCAAACGATTCGCTGACAAACTTGACGCTGCCGGGGAGATAGATGGATTCTCCGATGCCGAGAAGAATGCGCAGAAGGATGAGCACGGCCAGGCTTCCGGCAATTCCGGTGAGGCCGCAGGCCAGCGACTACAGCGCAAAGCACCCGGCATAAAGCCAGCGCAGGCTGAAACGGTCAGCGAGCCATCCCATGGGGAGCTGCATCAGCGCATAGGACCAGAAGAAAGCTGAAAGGAGCATTCCTTGTGCCGCTGGAGCAAGACGCAGTTCACCGGAGATCTCCGGCAAGGCCACGGAGAGCGTGGCCCGGTCAAGGTAATTGATCAGCGAGGCGACAAAAAGCAGGATGACAAGAAACCAGCGCCGCCGGCTGGAGATGGCTGTGGCTCGCCAGGCATTCTCATTAGTGGCGCGGGGGCTTGGATTCGCATTGTGCGTCGACATAGCGTTGACGGGACAGACCTCGCAAAAATATCACAGGTTGTGACGACGGTTCGCAACAATCTTGGCCGGGATTCTCTGACCCGTAACGAAATGCGCTATACTCTTTAATTCATTTATGGGGCATCAAAACAAGAATCCTTTCATGCAAACGGCGCGAATGTGCGCTGTGCTTGCCATTGTTCTGGTTGTGGCGCCTCTGGCGGCTTTCGCGCAGACGGACGAGATCCAGGTCTACGACGCTTCGATTGCGCCACAGGGTACCTACAATGTGACTATACACAGCAACTATACGCCTATCGGGCGAAAGACTCCCGCGTTCCCGGGCGGCATCATTCCCAATCAATCGGTCAATGGCGGAGTGGAGTGGGCCTATGGTGTCAGGCCATGGTTCGAACAGGGCCTCTATTTGCCCATCTTTACGGCTTATTCAAAGAATCGCGGCGGGTCGATCGACGGCTTCAAGATCCGCGAGCTTTTTGTGCGCCCCCACGCCGATGAACACAAGTACTTCTACGGCATCAACTTCGAGTTCAGCGTCAATTACTCGTACTGGGAGTCGCATACGATCTCGTCCGAAGTGCGGGGCATTGTCGGCACGCACTTGCACAAATGGGATCTCATTTACAACCCGATTTTTGATACGGATTACACGGGCGGGATCAAGGGCCTGGAGTTTGTTCCTGCGGGGCGGATCGCCTACAACCTGAATAAACACTGGGCCGTGGCCGCCGAACAGTACTCCGATTACGGACCACTTCGTGGCTTTTACGCCACCAACAAACAATTCCATGAGGTCTGGGCTGTGATGGACCACTACACCAAGCTTGTGGATATCGAAACAGGCGTGGGCGTCGGCGTTACGGCCGGGGCGGACAAATTGACATTCAAGCTGATGTTCACACGAAACTACCTATAATCGAACAAACGCCTCGTCAGGCCTTTTCTGCGCGGGCCGTTGCGAACGCCATAGCAGATTTCACTTCCATTATTCCCATGGTATAAGGTTCTTCTTCCCGGCCCAGATATGAGGAAGGCCTGAAAGAAAGCAAACCTGCAACAGATGCCTGCAGCTTCCATCCCGCCGGTCGCTCGAATGGTGCACCACTGCTGCGACCTGCTGCATGAGCGGCTGGATTGCGACCGGAAGGTGTCGGGGCTGGTGGTCGGATGCGGAAACGGCAACGAGGTTGTTTACATGCGGCGCACATTTCTCTACAAGCATCTGGTGGGCGTAGACGTTGAACAGACGTTTTCGCCCGAGGCGCGCGCGGAACAGTGCGTCGTTCGAGGAGACGCCCTGCGCCTGCCGTTTGCTGGCGACACTTTTGACTTTGCCGCGGCATTTCATTCGCTGGAACACGTTGCCGATCCGCGGCGGGCGCTCGATGAAATCCATCGGGTCCTGCGGCCGGGCGCGTGGTTTTACATGGGAGTGCCGAACAGCCGCCGCCTGGTAGGTTATCTGGGATCGTTCGACGCTACTACCTGGCAAAAGATCATCTGGAATCTGGCGGATTGGTCTGCGCGCGCTCGCGGCAGATTCAGTAATGAATTAGGCGCCCACGCGGGTTTCGAGCGGCGTGAACTGGCTTCAATGCTTGAAGAACGCTTCAGTGATGTTCAGCTATTGACCGAAGAATTTCTCCGTTACAAATATGGCGAGTCCCTGCTGCGATTCGTGCTCCCAGTGTTGCTTGCTCCGTCGATCGCAGATTATTCGGCGTCTGCTCACTACGCGATCTGCCGGAAGCGCATCTGATGCTAATGATGGCGCCAGATTTGCCTGGTGGCCGAAAGCATTGGCGGATGGCGACACGGCATAAACCATCCTGAACCCGCTGGAGAAATGTAAAATCGGTGTTAATTGTCTGGTTGGCTGAAAAACCTGTGTTCCAAAGCGTGCGACATAAATAGAATAGATTCGGGGGAAAGTGTGAGAGATTCGGTGACAGGGGATTACCAGCGGAAAAGCCAGCGGGCTGAATTATTCGGGCGCTTCGTTATTTTGGGAGCGGCGACCGGACTTCTGGTCGGCTTGTGGGAAGCAGGTGTGCTGTATTTTGTTCCATCGGTCAAGGAGTTCCTGGTTGTTGACTCGACATACGTGATCTGGTTCCTCGCCCCGCTGGTTGACATGCTCATTTTCGGATCCATCGGAGCGGTGCTTGGTCTGCTAGCAGGATTCGGAAAATCGCCGGGCCCTCGCCGTGGGCTGATTCTTGCGGCCCTTTTGATTGCTTGCGCCGGCGCGCATATCGGATGGTTCAACCACTTCGTACACACCCATTCGGTCAATTTCGACGTCTACAGCCGCATGAAGGATGTTCTCTTCCCACTGATTCGCTTCGCAATTGTGTTTGTCCTGGCTCTCCTGGTCGTTTTCCTGGGGCGCAACCGATTCAGCCGTTTTTTCCACACTGAAAAACACTGGCCTGTTCGCATGCTTGCAAAGGCGATTGCGATCCTTCTGACGGTGCTTGCGGCAGGTGTGGTCTACTACGCAGAAGCTCCAAGGCTGGGCGGCGCAAAGGTTTCCGCCAGCGGCGTTCAATCCCAGCAGCGGCCGAACATCATCCTGATCACAATGGATACCGTGCGTGCCGATCACCTTTCGGCTTATGGGTATGATCGCGACACGACGCCCAATCTTGCCCGGCTCGCGGCCAAGGGCGTACTGTTTGAGAACGCCATTTCCGCCACTTCCTGGACCCTCCCGTCGCTATCGGCCATCTACACGGGCCTGCTTCCGCACCAGAGCGGTGCCAATGCCTTCAGACCGCTCGATCCCGGATGGAAAACCATTGAGAGCGTTCTGGGCCATCACGGCTACGCTACGGCTGGATTCAACGGTAACTACTATTACGGAGAGTCAGGCTGGGGATTGGGAAGCGGGTTTGAAAGCTATGATGATGATCGGACGACGCTGCTTTACAATCTGTCGCGAACGCTGGTGGGACGGGTCGTCGTGCAGCCCCTATATCAGAATCTGGATCGTTACGACGCTTTTTACCGCCGCGATGCCGCAGACTTGGACGCCGATGTTTTCCGATGGTTACGGCACCGGCCTTCGGGCCCTTTCTACGTTTACATCAACTACTTCGATGCACATAGCCCTTATCTCCCTCCGGCGCCGTACGATCACCGGTTTGGCACGCTGCCGGAATCGGTTGTGCGCCGATGGAGTCCAAAGGGCGGATTCCATCCGAAGAAACCTCTGCCAACTGCGGACCGCCAGGCGCTGATCAATGGTTACGACAACAGTCTGTTCTACCTTGACTCGCAAATCGGCCGGCTGGTTCATTTTGTGGCATCTTCCCCGGCGGGGAAGAACACCATCTTCATCATTACGGCTGACCACGGCGAGTCCTTTGGCGGGCACGGAGTTTTTCAGCACGGCAACAATCTTCATTGGGGAGAGATCCATGTTCCCCTTATTGTCTATGGCGCCGGCATTCCGGCCGGGAAACGAATTGCTCCGCCGGTTCCGGTCCGCAAGGTGTTCGCGACCGCCATCGACCTGGCGTTGGGGAACGAAGTTCCGTTGCACCAGTACAGCCTGGCACGATTCTGGGAGACGGATTCGCCGCAGGAAATCGCCCAGCCGGTGGTTTCGGAACTTAGCTCCAGCCTTTCGCAGCCGGGCTTGGGCGAGATCAGCCTGACTACCGCCAAGTGGCATTACATCCTGACAACGAAGGGCAGACAGTACCTTTACAACTGGGCGATGGACCCTGGAGAAAAAGACAACCTGAGTTCACTTGCGCAGGATCAGGCGACAGTGGAAAAATTAAACGCGCAACTGAGGGAGATTGAGGCCAATTCCGCCGAGCCGTGGGTTGGAACAGAATACCTGTTTGCTCTCGGTGGGGGTGGCCTGTCGGCAGATACCACTGCGGCGCTCCTGAAAGACTCGAAAACACCCATTCCGGAAATAGGCGCTGCACAGGCTTATTTCCGTCCCATTATCACCATGGAAGGCAACGGCCCCTCCCAGTCCGAAAAGGACCTCCTCAAGACACTGCCTTATCAGTAGGCGCTTCGTTGGATGGCTGTTAGTCGTGGCCGAATTAGCGGCTGGCGTTTCGGACGGACGTTTCCTGTGGAATCTTCAGGGTGCCGACAAGGTCAGTAAGGTGCGTTCGTTTGCGCCGGCAGTACTCCCGAATTCCCTCGGCGACGCGCGGCGCCGTTTCCGGCGCGTAAAAGTTGGCGGTGCCGATCTGAACGGCGCGGGCGCCTGCGATGATAAATTCCAGCGCATCCTCGGCCGTCGCGATTCCTCCGATGCCGATGATCGGAATCCTGACTGCGCGGAAGGTCTGGTAGACCATGCGCACGGCCAGCGGCTTGATGGCCGGGCCTGAAAGGCCTCCGGTGATGTTTGAAATGCGCGGTGTCCGGGTTTCAATGTCGATGGCCATGCCGACAAAGGTATTGACCAGCGAGAGCGCATCGGCGCCGGCCGATTCCGCGGCACGCGCGAGTTCGGTGATGTCGGTGACATTGGGCGAGAGCTTCGCAATCAGCGGATAGCGGGCAGCCTTCTTGCTGGCTGCCACCACTTCTTCGGTCAGTCGAGGGTCGTTTCCGTAAACCATACCGCCGCAACGGGTGTTGGGGCAGGAAATGTTCAGTTCGTATCCGTGAATACCTTCGCCCTCGTTCAAAATCTCGATGGCACGGACGTAGTCCTCCGTCGAGTAGCCGAAAACATTCACGATGCAGCGCGTCCGCAGGGTGCGAAGAAAGGGAAGCTTCTCTTTGAGGAATCTTTCTGCGCCGACGTTCTGGAGGCCGATGGCGTTCAGCATTCCTGCCTCGGTTTCATAAATGCGCGGCGACGGATTGCCCTCCATGGGATCGGCAGAGATACCTTTCACGCAAATCCCGCCGAGCTGGTTGAGATCGATCAGATGGGCGAATTCCTGCCCGTAGCCGAAGGTGCCGCTGGCCGTCAGAACCGGGTTTTCAAAACGAATCCCGGCAACTTCCGTATCGATCCGGGGAGAGAACTGCTCACCACTGCCAGCTTCTGGCACGTTCTGGCTCTGTTTTGATTTGTCCGACATGCGCCTAAATCTTGGAGAATTCTCCCCGCTCCCAGATCACCTTTTCAGCGCGAAACACCGGTCCTTCGGTGCAGACTCGCTCGTACGCCGCGTGGCCGGTTCCTGCCACGCGAATCGAACATCCCAGGCACACGCCCAGGCCACATCCCATGCGGTTTTCCATGGAAACCAGGCACGGCTGGCCGAACCGTTGCGTGAGATCGACCGTGGCGCGGAGCATCGCCCAGGGCCCGCACGTCATCAGCAGGAATCTGCCCTTTGGATGGCTAACAAGATACTTTTCCAGCGGCCCGGTCACGAATCCGTGATAGCCCTTTGAGCCGTTTTCGGTGGCCAGGATTATTTCCTTGACATGACTCTCGAAATCGCCGAAACCCACAAGGTCATCGCGCGTCCGGCCGCCGAAAAAAAGCCGCTGGCGAAGACCCGCTTTGTCAATCTGGCGCGCCGGGAGCAACAGCGCCGCGATGCCGATCCCACCCGCGACATGCAGGACTTCGTCTGCAGCCTGGGCCTCGGGCAGATATTCCTCTTCGAAGAAGCCATGGCCGAGCGGCGCCAGCAACTCCACTTGGTCTCCGGGCTTCAGTAGACCCATCAAACGCGTACCGCGGCCGACGACCTTATATAGGAGCCGAATGACTTCCGGCGATGCACCGTTTTCGTGTTGCCGACCTGTAATCTGGCGCGGGATGACATCGTAAATACTCATGGGGCGGCGCAGCAGGACGTCCGAATGGTCCAGCAGGCGCACCATGGCAAACTGTCCGGGCCGCGTGGCCTGGGCTTGCCTTGGAGAGTACAGGTCCAGAAGGAAATGGCCGCCCGTTAACGGCCGATTTTCAACAACTGCCACAATGTCATTGTGCATCTTCCCCATTCTAGCAGAACCGGTGGCACCGTCCTATTTTGCATCATCTTGAAGGAGGCTTTTCTTTGCGACCGGATTTCAGGCTAGAATGCAGGGCAGGGAACCTTCCATGAGCTTATTTTTGCAGGGCATGCTGATCGCCGCCTTAATTGCAGCAAACGCCTTTTTTGTAGCGGCCGAGTATTCATTATTGAGCGTCAGGCGGAGCCGTCTGCAGCAGCTTGTGCGGATAGGCAATTCGCGCGCCATCCTGGTGCAGAAGCTTCTGATGTTTCCCAGCCGTCTGTTCTCAGGACTGCAATTGGGGGTGACCGCGGCAAGCCTGCTGCTGGGCTGGCTGGGAGAATCGATGTTGGCGGCGGACATCCGCGAGCTCCTTGCGGGTCGTATACAGCATTTTGTTGGTCCGCTTTCCCACGGGACGGCCACAGTGATTGCTTTCCTGCTGATTACAGGGCTGCTGATGGTTCTGGGCGAGCTAGCGCCAAAAACGATTGGCTACGAGCGCGCCGAAAGAGTCGCCCTGGTTTTCTCGCTGCCCTTGAGCGTGTTCATGCGCGTGGTACGTTACCCGGTGATGGTGATGGACCGGCTGGCCAGCGCTGTGACAAGGGTGGTTGGGGTTACGGCGTCCGTTGGACACGGCGAGATGCACAGCCTGGAAGAAATAGAACTGATTGTGACCGGCGTGCGTAAGCGCGGCCTCCTGGGTGAAAAACAGGAGGAGATGATCCGCAGCGTTTTCGATCTCAACCGCGCCCTGGTCAGGGAGATCATGGTCCCGAGGAACCAGATCGCGTCATTGCCTCTTAGCAAAGATCTCCATTTCATCTTGGACAGCATCGTCAAAGACCAACATTCACGCATTCCCATCTATGAGGGTTCGCCCGACCACATCACCGGAGTTCTTTATGCGCGCGACTTGCTGGGCGTTACGCTGGACCGTCTTCGGCATCACATTCCGCTCACCGAACCTCTCGATCTGGCATCGCTGCTACATCCGCCGATGATTGTCCCTGAGATGATGCCCCTGATCAAATTCCTGGACGAAGCCCGCCGGCTCCACGCGCACCTTGCTCTGGTGGTGGACGAGTTCGGGACCTTTGTCGGCTTGGTGACCATCGAGGACGTGCTGGAACAGATTGTGGGTGAAATCCAGGATGAGTATGACCGGGAAGAGACGGCCATCAAGAAACTGGGTGAGCACGTTCTGGTGGTGGATGCCGCGCTCAGCCTGCGCGAGCTGGCAGACGACTATGACATCGTGCTTCCTCGGGGGGAAGGGTACGAGACGCTGGCCGGGTTTGTGCTGGACTGCCTGGGCAAAATCCCCAAGGGCGGCGAAAGCTTTGCTTACGAAGACCGGGTTTATACGGTGGTTGATATGGACGGATTGCGCGTGGCGAAAGTGAAAATCGAAAAGCTCGGCAGCAAGAGCACAGGTCCCAAGGTTGTTCCGCTGCGGTCAAAAGGGAGTTCAGGATAATTTTGCAGCTATTCGTCAGGCGCCTGAGGCCGGCGCATTTCCGAAAGCCACTTCCACTTCCGCTCCCCGGCTCACGTTCAATGCCCTTGCGGCAGAGCCGCGATTAGTGCAGATTTCCAGAAATCCAGAACTTCCGACAATGGCAAAAAGTTCTGACGGTTGCCCGGCCGCAAAGGATTCACTGAGTCGCGTAATCTCGTGCCCGTTGATGATGATGCGGAACGGTGGTGGGTTCCCGCCGAAAAGCTTCGGGACATCGGCAGGACGGATGTTGGTGATGACGTTCCCAAATTTGTCCACTTTGATGGCGATACCCTTGAGAAGTGTGTCGTTTACTCGCTTGGGACGAAGTGATGTGAACCTTGCGTAATCGGTAAGCATGCCACCCAATTTCTGCACTTCCATCCCTCGGCTGAGCCACGCGGCCACGGGCGCAAAAATGTCCCTGCCATGGAAAGTGTGGCTGACGGGCTTAAGGAAAAAATGCTCGGCGGTTACGTGGCACACTTCAATCTTTTCCTCCCTCTCGTAAACCAGCGACAGGACGCCGTTGTCCGGAGCTACAAATTTGTAATCCTTTGTCTGCACGACAATGGGACGCCGCTCCGTTCCTACGCCGGGATCGACCACCACCAGATGAACGGTGCCCGGCGGGAAGTAGTGATAGCTCTGGTCAAGGCTGTATGCGGCGTCAAAGATGTCGTACGAATGCACCTGATGGTTGATGTCAACAATAACGGCGTCGGGATTGATGCCCAGCATCACGCCTTTCATGACCCCCACATAATGGTCGTTTTCACCGAAATCCGTAGTGATTGTAATGATCGGTTTTGCAGCCAATGTCCCCTCTCGGTAGTGGCATCTCGAAAGCTAAAACTAGATTGCAAACTAACGGAAAGGATGCTGGCTGTCAAGTTTGGCGGAGGGATTGTGAATGTTTCCATGCGATTTTTCGCATCTGTTTCTGAAGCGCCAGACCCCTGCCGTGCATGAGCTCCTGGATTCCTGAAGGCGGAAGCGGCGCAATCCCTTCTATCGCTTTTGAAACATTTTGCGATATTCAGTGAGCGGGAGTGGTGGCACGCGGGCTGTTGCGATGTTTTCTTCAAGATGTTTGCGCTTGGTCATTCCAACCAGGGCGCAGGTGATTCCCGGAGTGGATCGAACAAATTGGATCGCCCGCTGCGCGTCCGTTGCGAGGCCAGGGATCCATTGCTGCAAGCCAGCCGGCAGCCCCCGGGCAAGGTGACCTTGCAGCAGGCTGGCGCTCGAAAATACCATCAGCCCATGCTCCCGCGCCACCTGAAGAAGGGGGACTTTGCGGCCATTCATGGCCTGGGTATTTTTGGCCAGCGCTTCGGACATGGCGATGTTGAACGGTAGCTGAACCGCTGCGAAATGATGCTTTAGCCCTCCAACTTCTCTTGCCACGCCGAGCATCTCTTCCAGCGAGATTGCCTCCTGAGAATCCTCCGGTACGCGGAAGCCATTCCAGGTGGCGGCCCCGTATATGCGAATTTTGCCATCGGCAACCGCCTGTTCAAGCGCGCCCATGGCGGGCCGGAGGCGCCGGAGGAACTCATCACGCGAGACCTCCCGAAGCTGGGTTTCGGGGTTGTGGAGATAATAGAGGTCAATTGTCTCAACGCCGAGGTTCGCTCGGCTGACGTCGATTTGATTTGCCAGATAACGCGGTGCCAGGGTATGACACCCGGCCACAATTTCCTCCGGCTGCACCAGGCCGGTCCGGATCAGTTTCTCATGGAAATAAACCGCGGGATCGTCCGGCACTGTGCCATCGTAGGCGAGAAAGCCGCCTTTGGTTGCTAGGAAGATCTCATCGCGTTCGGCAGTTCCTGACGAAGTCAGTTCAGCGAGGCCCATGCCCACCGCGCGCTCGCTGTGCATGTTGCGGTAATTGACGGCCGTGTCGATTACGTTGATGCCGCTTTGGACCGCCAACACGACGGCTTCAGCGTATTGATCATCTACCTCCTGTGCGGGATCGCCAAGGTAAGTCCCCAAGCCGATGGAGGATGTCCAGAGCCCCCGAGATTGGCGATAACAGCCAGGCAGGCTATCAGCGAAACGTTGGTGATAGCGCTGAGTCCCCTCCGGAGTTGCACAGCCTTTCATCAGCATGGAGTGTTTATCCCAAGAGGCAGAACGCCGCTTCAACACTAACTGGATTTATCCCGGAAAGCCACACACTTGCAACGCGGGCAGGGGGCTTCCGGGCTGAAGCCCGCCGCAAAATCCAAATGGGACATAGTCCGGACGAATGTTACTTGGCGCGAAGCAGGAGCACAGGAACGCTGATCCGATGCTGTACCCGCGGCGCTGTTGTCCCCAAAAGCAGGTCCTTGATGAACCTGTGTCCATGTGTGCTCATGGCGACCAGGTCGCAACCCTTTTCCTGGACCCACCTGACGATTTCGCTCGACGGATCGCCGTACGCCAGCGCCGCCTCGGCAGGAATGCCTTCCGTCTGGAACTCGGCTTGCACTTTTTCCAGGTACGCCTTGTCTTCAGCGACTTCGGGGCTGACGGCGTCGGGACCGTACATGCGCGCGGCCCAGCCGTCGGCTACGTGCAGAAGCGCCACGCAGCTGTGCATGATCTTGGCCAGAGCTTTAATGTGCTCGATGATGGCTCGGTCGCTCGGAGTCGTGTCGAGGGTCACCAGAATCTTCTCGTACATGTTAAGTTCCCCCAGAGCAAGTATACCTTCGCCGCATCGCTCAGTGGCCCACAATCACCGTCCATGCGGCCTTGAACGCCTGCGGCAAGCCGTAAATGTCCATAGTGGTGATGAGCAGAGCACTGCTCCAGCCAGCAATGATTAGAAACCAGCCGTTTCGCCACTTGCCCATGTGTTTGCGGGAGCTCGTGAACTGCAGCAAGGGGAACATGGCAAAGGGAAGTTGCAAGGCCAGCACCACCTGGCTGAGGATGAGCAGATCGGTCACACTGCTGCTGCCGCGAATCCCGATGATCACAATCGCCGGGATAATGGCCATAGTACGGGTGATCAGCCGCCGCAACCATGGTCGGATCCGCCAGTGCATAAATCCTTCCATCACCACTTGGCCAGCCAGTGTGCCAGTGATCGTGCTGCTTTGCCCACTGGCTAGCAGGGCGACCGCAAACAACGTACTGGCCAAGGCAGTCCCTAGCAGCGGCGCCAAGGTGAGATAGGCGACACGGATCCAGTCGGTATCCGGGGTGAACTGGATCACGCGTCCGCCTGGTACGATCACGCTCGTCTTTCCGTAAAAGACCAGGGCTGCCAGAACCAATATAGCAGCGTTTACGAAGAAAGCGATGGTGAGGGCGACCGAGGCATCAATGGTATTGAATCGGATGCCGCTGCGGACAGAAGCATCATCCTTCTGGAGTTTGCGGCTTTGCACCAGGGCCGTGTGGAGATAGAGATTGTGAGGCATTACGGTTGCACCAATAATGCCGATGGCCAGCACCACCATGCCACTTTGGGCGAGTCCTGGGTGGAAAAGCGCGCCTCCCATTTCGATGAAACTGGGCCGAGTCTGGGGAAGGATAAAAATCTCGATGTAGTAGCACAGGGCCATCGTCGCCACCAGCAGCAGAACTACAGCCTCAATTGTCCGCATTCCGAAATGCTGCAGGCCGAGCAGGATCAGGACATCACACCCGGTGATGATTACTGCCCAAAGCAAGGGGATTCGGAACAGAAGGTTGAGGGCGACGGCGCTGCCCAGCAATTCCGCCAGGTCAGTGGCGCCGATGGCGAGTTCGCTCAGGAGCCAGTTGGGCACGCGAGTCCAGCGTGGATACCATTCACGGCAGCATTGGGCAAGGTCCATGCCGGTGACAACGCCAAGGCGGGCGGCAATGACCTGCATAAAGATGGCCATCAGACTGGCCAGGCCGACCACCCACAGCAAGCCGTATTTGAACTGCGCACCGCCGGCGAGATCGGTTCCCCAGTTGCCGGGGTCCATGTATCCGACGCTGACCAGAATCGCCGGGCCGACAAAAGCCCACCAGTGCCGCCAGAAGCCTGCCTTCGCAGACGGTACCTCCACAGAGCCGTGCAACCCCTCGAGAGAAAGGCCGCGGCTGGATGGCGGCTGGCTTACTTCAACCGTTATGCTATTGGTGCTGGCAGGTTGCGGGGCTGAATTACCGGGTTTGTGTTGGGGATGATCCATTTCAGAGTGGGGCTCGTGATAAGTGTTTACTACAGATTTGCTATCAGAATAAACTATAGTTAATACGCTTTGCTGGGTAACTGTCAACCGGGAAATGTGCGTGTCGATCTTGAGGCCGGCCAATAGGGGGTTCCCTGACGGTCTCGTCGTTTGTGGCAGGTTGGCCGGGGAGATTGCGGGCCGGCCGCTTGCCGACCGTTAAATATGCGGCGACAAAGAAAGAGCGCTCGAAGGCTGTTGCGGCAACCGGAATTGAAAACGCGAAAGGCCAGCAGCTATTGAGATTTTCGCGCTTCAGTGATGATCTGCTCGAGCCGGTTTTCGAGAATCAGATCGGGGCTGAAGTTTCGCAGTTTGACACGGCGAGCCGTGTCGTCATCAATAGCCCTGCGCGGCACAAGGCCGACAATCTCGCTGCCCTCGATGGCAATGCCTGCCTGGGCAGCTTCTGCGGCCACTGCATCAAAGACCGTACCGATGGCAGTGGTTTCAAAGTCCGTCAGATTCATCGAAACCTGAACGAGACCGAGCGCTTTCAGTTCCACGCCGATTGCCTTCACGCCCGGAAAACCCCCATCCGAGGCACGTATCTTTCTGGCCATGGATTTCGCCAGATTGAGGTCGGTGGTGCTCAGGTTGATGTTGTAAGCAATCAGAAAGTTGCGGGCGCCGATGGCTGTGGCTCCCGCCGTCGGGTGGAGATCGGCCTCGCCGAAGTCTGGCCGGCGGTCTGGATTCCGCCGAACTTCCTCCCGCAGCCGTTCAAACTGTCCCTGGCGCACGTATTCGAGATTCTTTCGCCGAGGCTCTCGTGCTGCTGCCTCGTAAAGATAAGCAGGGATGCGAAATCGCCGCCACGTTTCCTCAGCCGCCCAGCGGGCAATCTCCACGCAGTCATCCAGATTGACGCCCTTGATTGGTACGAATGGCACAACGTCCGTAGCGCCCATTCGCGGATGTACGCCCCGGTGATCATTCAGATCGATGAGTTCAGCGGCGCGGCCGATCGCCCGCAATGCTGCTTCGCCCACGCTTTCATGGGTTCCCACGAACGTTACGACACTGCGATTGTGATCGGTATCCATCTGGGTTCCGAGCAGGTGCACATCAGGGCCGGCAAGCAGAGCCTCAATGATCGATTCGATCTTCTGGCTGTCGCTACCCTCGCTGAAATTCGGGATACATTCCACGATGGTTTGCACACGGAAAATTTAGCATAGAACGCGACGAGGAGTCGCTGGCGAATTCCTGCATATCAAATGCATTACGCGTTGTGGAGTGCTTCGGCAATCCCCCTGGCCTCTGACTGGGGCGACCTTTGGAAGGCATGTGACGGAGGCGAGGGTTTTGCTATAATTTGGTTAGAATCACAGCCGGAGGTGAAACTCGATGCCGAGCTACGAGTACATCTGCAAAGAGTGCAAAAAGCGCTTCACCTTGATTCTGAGCATCGCTGAATACGAAAAGGCCCAGCCAGCTTGCCCGAAATGCAAAAGCAAGAAAGTTGAGCAGGTGCCAGCTGCTTTCTTTGCGGTCACGTCCAAGAAGAGCTAAAGGCTCTGTGCTGCGAGAAGCTCACGGCTTTTCAGGCATGGGTGTGGGGAGTCCTGTGCGTCCGGAGGGTTCTAGGGGCCTGCCGTGCCCAGCCGGGCAATCGCAACAGCATAGTCATTTTTCAGAATCCGTGGAATGGCTTTTGCCGCCTTCGAGGTGCCGTCGGCGACCAGAACCACGGTTGCCTGGTAATGGTCCGCTAAGGATTCGAGTGAGACCCAGTTTGCCCCTGAAGCCTTGTCGAGCAGCGCATCCGGGACGAGCAAGCGGCTGGTGGCGTCGCTCTTGTCCTTCCTTGCTTCAGACTCTGCATGGAATGAAGCCTCCGACCTGCTTGCCGCCTGGTCCAGCGCAATCGCGATGGGTGCCTTGATCGCACCTTGGGCGACAAGCCGGTTCATGTGCTGGGCCATAACAATTCGTTTTTCCGGCCCCATCCAGCAGACTCGAGCGGGGAGGCCTTGGAATTTTAAGTACTTTCTTGCCAACGGAACCCACCGAGGCAGGATGTCGTTGACAGGAAAGAGTTCGAGAGCCAGATCGTCGAAGCGGCGAATATCTTCGGGCGCGCCGGAAAGGGCCACCCATCGAACGGGAGTCAGTCCCTTACTCAACAGCGGCTGTAGATAAGCCTCTGCATAGTCTGGAATTGAAAAGGTCTCTTGGATTCCACAATCGCATGCTGCGGCTCGAATATTGTTGCCAAACTCGAAAGCGACAGACCCGAATTTTTGGAGCGCCAGCATTCCGCTGAAGTGCCGGACAATCGAGTCGCGAGATCGTCGCAGATATTCTTTGGGATTTTCGCGGCGAAGTGTATGAGCTTCTTCAGCATTTAATCCGGAAGGGATGTATCCCATCAAGAGATCGTGAGCGCTAGTCTGGTCCGTCAGGATGTTGGGAACAACGCCCCGGCTGGCTAGTTCCGGAATAACGTCCGCGCAGTTTCCGACCAACCCGACTGAAACAGCACGTTTCTGCCGCACGGCGATCTTGAGGATGCGAAGGGCCTCGTCCGGAGTGTTGACGCAGTAGTCGCAATAGCCCGCGCGGATGCGGCGCTTGATTCTCTCTTCATCAACCTCGACGCCTAGAAACGCAGCGCCGAGCAACCCGGCAGCGAGCGAGAACGCGCCACCGGCAGCGCCCATTCCGCCGGAGACGATCAGCTTTCCAGCCAGACTGCCACCAAAGTGCTTCCTGCTGACACCATCAAGAGTTTGGAAGGCGGTCGGCAGTTCTCCCTGCGTGCCCACGTAAGTCCAACTTGCTGCGGCGGCCTGTGACGGCATGGCAAGTCCAAGTGGTTCGCGTTCATGTGCCGTGTCTCCGGCCCGGAACCTGACCGCCAGGTGCGAATTCACAAGCAGCACGCGTGGGGCGTCATCGCTCGTCTCATGAACAGCAGCCGGTTTCCCAGATTGGACGAAAAGCGTTTCACCGTTTTCAAGAGCTTCAATGTCCTTGACGTTGGCGTGAT
>JAKAWN010000665.1 GCA_021827245.1 Acidobacteriota bacterium
CGGGCCACTACCCCGTGAGAGCGGTGGAAATGATGGCGCGGATCATCTCGGTCACAGAAGCCACCCAGCGCTCAGCAGGTTTCCATAATGCCTGGGACCGCGCGGAGACCCTGGACGTTCCCGAAGCCATCTGCGAAACCGTGGCGCATATGACGGCCGAGTTGCCTCTGCGGGCCATCGCAGTTTTTACCCAATCAGGATCAAGCGCCCGCGTCATTTCAAAATATCGCCCCAGGGTTCCCGTCTTCGCGTTTTCTCCTTTCGACAACGTGTTGCGCCGGACGGCGCTCTACTGGGGCGTAACGCCGGTTCACATGCAGCGGCTACAGTCCACCGACAGGATGGTTGAAGCGGCTGCCCGGCGATTGCGGGAGATCGGGGCCGTCCATCAGGGTGAGTTCATCGCCGTCATCGCGGGAAATCCTATCGCCAAAAGCAGAAGCACGAACATTCTCAAGGTACATCGCGTTGAATGACCAACCCAGCGCACTCGGTATACCTTGGACCCCCGTCGTGAGCCACGCCTTGGCCCCTGGCCAGGATGAGGCACACAGGGGTGACGCCATCAGGGTCGATCCTGCCTCGCTCGCAGCGGCGATTAATGCGCGGCCAGTTCGCGGCGGTGCGCCTTGCGCAGGTAGAACTCATACGCCCCAAACAGAATCCCGCTGAACATGACCGCGCTGATCAGCGAATTCCCGTAGAAGGGAACTGCCGCCATGTAGCAGACTGCCAGTCCGCTAAGCGTCAGCGGATACAGGGTTCCACCAAGCCAAACCCCGAAGTTGCTGATCAGGAAGAAGGCGCTGGCGCCGGCCACTGAGGCCACCAGAACGTTCCGCACGGAGATGCGCTTTTGCAGCCACCAGCCGATCATCGCAATTGCGGCAAACCCAACCCAATTCACGGTCTGCGACCATTCGAAGGGCGTCCGGTAAACCAGAGCGTTCAGAAGGAAGTCGCTCACCGCCAGCAGGACCAGCGGGAACCAGATGGAATCGCGTTTTTTGAGGTAAACCCCGCCAAACAGCAGTCCTGCGTAAACGGGGCTGAAATTCGCTGCGCCGGGAATGAACCGTGCAGCAATTGCCAATGCAACGATAAGGTAGATCATGTTCGTCTCCTTTGGTCAAAAGTCCAGCCGAAGTCCGGCGCGATAAGTCAGCTTGAGCGCCGGGTAGCCCAACACTTCCATGTACTTCTGGTTCAATAAATTCTCCACCACGCCATAGTACGTGATGTGATGCGTGGAGCGATAACTCCAGGACAAGTTCGAGTCCGTGTACCCGTTGTTCCAGACGAGCGGCGGTACGAGGCCCAGAAAATCACTGTCCTGCCGCCGCCCGACAAAGACCGTTGTGGATGTAACATTCATCCGCTTCCAGTTCCAGAAAATCTGCAAGGAGCCCGAGTTCCGAGGCCTTCTAAGGAGCCAGCTTCCTGCCTGCAATGCAGGAGTATAAGGGCTGCCGCTCGTGAGGACCTCGGAATCGAGATAGGTGTAACTGCCGATGGCGCGCAAGCCCCGGAGCGGCGCAATCTCCAGAGTGGCTTCGGCACCTTTGGCCATGGCCCGGCCGATATTGAAATAGGTGCCGCTAAAAGTCTGGAAGTTTGTCGTCTCAAACGCGATTTGATCGCGAAACAGGTTGTCAAAGCCGTCCAGTTCCAGCCGCGCCCGGCCGCCCCAGAAGCGCTGGTCAACGCCATAATCCAATGTCCGGGCGCGTTCAGGCGCCAGATTGGGATTCCCCACAAAGTAGGGCGTGTTGGCGTAAGACTCAAGAAAGCTGGGTTCCTTGACGCCCAGGCCGAAGTTGAACTTCAGCGTGGTGGTTCCCCAAAAGCCGCTGCCCCTTCTCAGCAGGTATGCTACCGAGCTGCGCGGAACAACGACCGTCCCAAAGCTGCCGTTATCGTCAATGCGGACTCCGTTGCCGAGAGAAAACCGACCCCACAGAGTCTGGTCCTGGAAAGTATAGCCGAAGTTATTTCGCCGTGCACGGGTGGCCGGGTCCTGGGAGAATCGATCGACCAGAAAGCCGTGCTCGCCGTCCCAATCGAACGCAAAGGTGTCCACGTGCTGGCCGAACCGGCCTCCGAACGGAGCGCCTTCCCAGTTGCTCTGGTAGCTCACTTGATCTACCCACTCGTCATCGAGGTAATTCGTCGCAAAGTCGTAATAGGGATACGCCGCCGTGTGGCCGTCATAGGACGGCGTGAACGGTGGGTCCAGGCCGAGGTCCAGAGAGATCGCGCGCGACCGCGAATAGGTGTAAGTCAGTTGCTGATCCCAGGAGGAAGTCGTCTGATTGTGGATCGAAAAAGCGCCGTAGCCGTCGCGCTGCCGGTATGTGGCATCGTTGATCGGAGGCCCGAAAGCCGTCTGCCCCGGAGTTCCCGCCAGGCTGGCGTCGCCCATGGTGATGACGCGCATAGTCGTTGCTTTTCCCAGACGCAGGCCAAAGTTTCCGGAAATCGTGCTGACATGGAAAAAGTCATTCGGCACCTGGTTATCGGTGCTAAAGCGGCCGCCTTCCAGGCTGTAATCGAAAGGGCCGTAGCCGCCGGTGACGGAGCCGCGCCCATCCCAGGTGGAATTCTTGCCGCCTTCGCCGCTGAAGGAGAAGTGAGGACGTTTCATTTCTGTGCTGCCCTGCCGCGTGAAGAGTTGAATAACGCTGGTCATCGCATCTGAGCCAAACAGGGCGGAGTTGGCGCCGCGAACCACTTCAACCCGCTGGAGGTTGTTGGTGGTCAGCGCGCTGAAGTCAAAATTGCCGCCGGGCAGGTTCAGCGGAATGCCGTCGAGCAGCACCTTGTT
>JAKAWN010000666.1 GCA_021827245.1 Acidobacteriota bacterium
CCGATCTACGTTGGGCTTTTTGTGTCGTTAATTGGTGCAACGTATGTCACGATTATCTTTTTCTCAAGCCAGGGATTTCCAATCTTCTCGAGTTTTCCTGCGATGGCCTGGGTTCAGTCCACCAGCGGTGTCGTCAACCGGTTGATGAGCGTATTCGGTCCCGGCTGTTATGCGAGTCTGGGGCTCATAGCCTGGGCAGTGCACCGGGAAACGGGAGCTCGCGAAGCAAAGGGGCTGATGTATCTGGGATTAGGGCTAGCAATCCTCTCCCAGTCCCTGCTTGCCACGAAGGCCGCCGCCATTATGATCTTCATCTGGTTCAATATCATGCTGTTCTATCTGAACAAGAAGCGTGAATTTCGGAAATCTGTATTGCCATTCATTATCGTTGTTGTTCCCGTATCCGCTGCGATTGTGGCGGTCCGTCTGATGTCTTCCTACGGATACTGGCAGGCTGGGAGCATCTCCCAGACCTTTGTCACTCGGGTCACGAGCGAAGCCGCTGGGCCGCTGGACTTCATTGTTAAGTACTCGGATCGGTGGGGTCCCATGCACGGCGGAGCAATGCGCCTTGAACTGAGACGGATTAAGGAGCAACTGACGGGACAGACCAGAACGCCGATCCTCTCGGAATATGTGTTCGACTTGATGAGTAACCAGCCAACAAACGCCACGGGGCTGTCTGCGGCCTTAACCCTCGAAGGAACCGGGTATGTAGAATGGGGGTTGGCTGGCCTGTTGCTATACTCATTTGTGCAAGGGCTGGTGTATGGCTGGATTCACAGGTATCTCCTGCGTCAGGAAACGATGAGCATTGTCATGGTCATTTTCTGGGGAGGCATTCTGAACTACGTTATGGCAGCGAGCGTATCGGGAACAATTTTAGTTGGTCTTGAGGGCGTTTTGGCGGACTTTGTTCCTCCTCTGGTTTTGCTTCTCCCGTTTTGCGTCTTTTTCCTCTTGCCTCTGGCACGAAGGTATAGAACTTCAAAGGGCCGGAGGGTTTCCAGGGTTTCCGAGGCGTGACAAATGCTCGCTGCAGGGTTGGTTTGAACGCCTGGGCTGCTTATCCGCTGAGACCGGGGACGCGTTCTCTATGCATAAGGTTCTTTTTGTCTGTTACGACCTTAAGGATGGGGGATCTCCACAGGTGCTTTCGAGCATCCTTAGGCACCTGCACCGGGATGCGTTTGATCCAGTATTAGTTACGTATTCTACGGCTCGCGTATATCCAGTACCCCAGGGGATCACCGAACATATCCTTCAGGTCGAGGGCGGCGGCAGCCTGGTCCGGAAGCTGAGGTCCAACCTGATTGCCGTATTCCGCTTGCGGCGGGTTCTTCGCCAGGAGCTGCCGGACGTTGCGGTTGGAATGGGAGGAATGACCAATTGGGCACTGATCTTGGCGTCCAAGCTGACAAGGGAGAAGATGGGGATCATTATTGGAGAGCATGGGGCCGGAGCGCTTGAGGTCCGAAATGACCGGGCTACGGTGAGGGTCATTAGTCTTCTCAACCGGTTTCTTTATCCGTTGGCAGACCGGATTATCGCAATCTCCGGAGGGGTGCGGGATTACCTCGTGGACGGCCTGATGCTTTCAGAGGAAAAAATCGTCTCTATTACTAACCCTATCGACATTGGAAGGATTCAGCAGCTTTCTCAAGAACAGGTTGACCATCCCTGGCTGGTTCATAAGGATAAGCCGGTCATACTTTGGGTCGGTCGAATAGTGGCCGTTAAAGGTCTTCCGTATCTGGTCGGCGCCTTCGAGCGTGTTTTAAAGCAAATGGACGCCCGGCTGATGATCGTTGGCGAAGGTCCCGAGTGTTCTGCGATCCGCAATCTGGTTGAACAGAAGGGCTTACATGAAAAAGTCCATTTTGCAGGCTACCAGGGGAACCCTTACCGGTACATGCGACGATGCGACGTCTTTACGTTCTCATCCTTGGGTGGCGAAGCGTTTGGCCTGGTTCTGGCAGAGGCGATGGCATGTGGCCTGCCCGTGGTATCGACGGACTGCGTAGCCGGCCCTGCCGAGGTTCTTCAGAACGGAAAATGTGGAATCCTGGTTCCTGTAGCAGATGAGGATTCGCTGGCGAAGGGGATTCTAAGTATTCTGACCAACCCGTCTTTGCGCAAGCAGCTTGTTTCGGCAGCGACCGAACGCGTGGCTGATTTCGGGCCAGAACGGGTGGTCGCGTCCTACGAACAACTGTTCCGCGCCGTGTGCCGCGAGAGATGTTCCGCAGATCCGGTGATGGATGCAAGTTGAGCATGGGAAAGATTTCAGATCTTAATATCTTGACCGTCAACCGGCACACGGGCTATCTCTATAATCTGTCAAAGATAGGGCATCGTTGGGCAGTTCTCAATGAGTGGGTCCAGCACAATCGCCCACTGCCCGCCAATTTCGAGCTTATCGAGTGGCCTGCCGCGCGGCGGGATTTTTCAAAGTTCGATGCAGTGATCGGGCACGATATCCGGCGCGACGTGGCCAAGTTTCTCCCATATTGTCTTCGATACCATAAGCCCTATATCCAGGTCATCCATGGCAGAAGAGGCAGAGGCGGATTCAGCCGAAGCCGTCTGCGAGGAGTCGTGAAATCCTTATACTCGAGCGTCGCGCTTGGATCATTGGTGCGATTCGGAATGGTGCGGCTGGTATTCATCTCACCTTACGCGCGATCGGACTGGGGTTTGGACGGAACAACGATTAAACAGGGCATACCTCTCGATGAAATGGGGTCTTACGAAGGGACGGAAGCATCGCTTCTCACCGTCGGAAACATGCTCCACCGGGAGCACTTTGCGCTTGATCATCTG
>JAKAWN010000123.1:0-13949 GCA_021827245.1 Acidobacteriota bacterium
CCATCGTGGATCTCCTTTGCGTGTGCTTCAGCGGCTCACGTTTAGGAGTTTCCGCGATGGACTCCTGCAAATGTCAAACTTCTACTGCCACCCCGGCAGAGCCGGGGGAACTCCCTTGGAAATTAGGGTTGCAATCATTGGCATCATGTTCCAAGCTAGAGGTAGTGAATTCCACAGGAACGATAAGGGTTTTCTTCTTTTTCTCTCAGCTTCAGTAAAGGAAGATTGTGGTTGTGTCCTGAAAAAGATTCCTGTTAAGGAGGCCGAATGATCAAAATGACTGAAAGGGCAGCGCGGGAGGTCAAATCGATTGTCGCCAGCAAGTCGCTGCCTGAAACCACGATTTTGCGCATCGATGCCAGACCCGTGGAAGGCAAGAACGAACTGCGCTTGACCCTGAAACTCGACACCAAAGAGCCGGAAGCAGATGATGTGGTGGCGAGTACTGGTGGAACCCGCCTGGTGGTTGACGAAACCGTGGCGAAAACCCTCGGTGACCTGCAGCTTGACTACAGTGATGACTCTGGCAATTTCATTTTCGAACGCATTGAGACAACAGCGTAAGGCGACCTGCGGCGCCATAGCCGGCACTTGCATGGTGTCCGCAGTGGGCCGTCCGCTTCCATCCTCACGTATACAGATCCCAAACAAAAGCGCGTGGCGGGATTGGATTGTTCCCGCGCGAGGGGCAACGGCCTCTATCGGCCGGCGTATGACTGGACCATCTTAACTGCTGAGCAGTCTTCGCAGACCAGCTTCGTCGATTGTGGCAACGCCCAGGGACCGTGCCTTCTCAAGTTTCGATCCGGGTTCCGCGCCCACAACTACGTAACTGGTTTTCTTGCTGACCGAACTGGTAACCCGTCCTCCCGATTCCTCAATCAGGCGGGTCGCCTCTTCCCGCGAAAGGCTGGGCAAGCTGCCCGTCAGGACAAATTGCAGTCCGCCGAGCGCGCCACCGGCCCGTCGCCTCTTCTGTTCAAACTGGAGCCCTGATTTACGAAGCTTCTCAATTACATCCCGGTTCCGCTTTTCGTGGAAGAACTCCATAATACTCTGGGCAACTTTGGGCCCGATTTCTTCCACCTCGTAGAGATCGTCCGGAGTTGCCGCCATCAGCTTGTCCAATGAACCGAAATGTTCGGCCAGAAACTGCGCGGTCCGCTCGCCTACAAATCGAATTCCAATCCCGTAGATCACCCGAGCCAAATCAGCCTTCTTGCTGTTTTCGATTTCCGCAAGGAGGTTCTGTGCCGATTTCTTTCCCATCCGCTCAAGGTTCGTCAGTTGCTCTTTATCCAGGCTGTATAGGTCCGCAACATCCTGAACAATTTTCTTGTCGACCAACTGATCCACCAGAGATTCGCCAAGACCGTTGATGTTCATGGCGTGCCGTGAAGCAAAGTGTAGCAGCGACTCCTTCAACTGCGCAGGACAAGCCGCATTCACACAGCGGTACGCAACTTCACCTTCAACCCGGATGACCTCACCTCCGCAAACGGGACAGGTCTTTGGCATTTTGAATTCCCGCCCGTCGGGCGCATGTTTGGTTACCTTCAGCACCTGCGGAATCACTTCCCCGGCCCGTTGAATCAGCACGGTGTCGCCAATCCGGACTCCCAGGCGCTCGACCTCGTCCATGTTGTGGAGCGTTGCATGGCTGACCGTCACTCCGCCGACACTAACCGGCTCGAGATCAGCCACGGGAGTTAGTGTCCCGGTCCGGCCGACCTGGGCGCGAATATCCTTGACTGTAGTTGTCTCCTGGTGGGCAGGATATTTGTAGGCAATCGCCCACCGCGGGGATTTGGCCGTCATGCCAAGTTCATCCCAAAGCGCGATTTCATTCACTTTGACGACTACCCCATCGATCTCGTATTCAAGCCTTTCGCGTTGGGGCTCCATTTCTTCGATATAGCCGGTCAGTTCATCAAACGATTTGGCGAACTTCTTGTAAGGGTTCACTTTGAAACCAAGATCCTTGAGAGTTTCCAGCACCTCCCAGTGTTCCTTTAGCGGTGGCCGTCCGTTTACCAGGAGGTAGTAAAGAAAAATATCGAGATTCCGCTGCGCCACTACCTTGGGATCAAGCTGGCGGATGGTTCCCGCAGCCGCGTTGCGCGGGTTCGCGAAAGGCGGCTCGCCATTCCTTTCCCGCTGTTCATTCGCCTCTCGGAAGGCTTTGTGGGTCATGATCACTTCGCCCCGGACCTCAAACCTTTCGGCATGACGGATTGCGGTAAGCCTTTTGGAATCGATCTTGAGGGGCACGGAGCGGATGGTCTTGACGTTTTGAGTGACGTCTTCGCCCGTAACACCATCGCCGCGGGTAAGGCCGCGTGTGAGAACGCCATCTTCATAGGTCAGAGCCATCGAAAGGCCATCGAGCTTTAACTCTGCCACGTAAGGAACCTGCTTACGCCCCGAAAGATCCCGCACTCGCCGGTCAAAATCACGCAACTCGTCCACTGAATAAGTATTATCCAGGCTCAACATCGGCACTGAATGCCGGACCTTGGCGAATTCTTCGGCAGGCTGGCCCCCGACGCGCTGAGTTGGCGAATCAGGCGCGATTAGTTCAGGATGCTCTTTCTCCATCTGCTGCAACCGGTGCATCAGTTCGTCAAACTTGACATCAGAGATTTCCGGATCGTTCAAAACGTAGTAGCGATGCTCGTGGTACCGGATCTCCTCGCGCAGCTTTTCGATCTCTTTTTCAACACCCACGCTCCTAGCCACAGTCATCTCCCGGCGATTAATATGAGGTTTACAACCAAATCCTAGTGGAATTATAACGCTTTGAAGGAAGGGGTAGAGACGGCCCGTGTCAGACCGTCTCTACCTTTGTGCGTTCGGGGCGGAACGCTGGGGGGCTAACGTGCAGTAATGAAGCCCAATCTTTCTATGAACGCCCGTCGATGGGTCCCTGCCGGGTTATACCTGTGCCGGTCCCGGCAAGTCATCTATCAGACATTCTCAAGATAATGGAGTCGCTGCGGCTGCGCTATGACTTCCATCACAGGTCGGTTGTGACTTTGGTCACTGCAGTATGTGCTTGCGGATGTTGAGATGTCTTAGGGACCAATCTGGCGGATGGGGCTTGCGAGGGGGCAATCAATGGATTTCAATACAACGCCATTCATCGTGATTTGGGAAACGACTCAAGCCTGCGACTTGGTTTGCCTCCATTGCCGGGCTTGCGCACAGCCGCTACGCTCACCGCTGGAACTCTCAACCGAAGAGGGCAAGAGCCTTATCGATCAGGTGGCCGAGATGGCTGCTCCTTTGTTCGTGCTGACAGGAGGCGACCCTCTCAAGCGGCCGGATGTTTATGATCTGGTTGATTATGGAACGCGCCGTGGGGTTCGAATGTCGATGACACCGAGCGCCACACCTCTCCTCACGCGCGACGCAATCTCCAGGCTGCAGCGATGCGGCTTGGCCAGGCTTGCAGTCAGCCTGGATGGATCGACGCCTGAAATCCATGACGCATTCCGCGGTGTTCACGGCTCTTATGCCTGGACGTTGAATGCGATCCGGTGGGCCAGCGAGCTTGGATTGCCCTTGCAGATCAACACCACCATAACCCGGCGCAATTTGGCTGATTTCGATAGCATGGTAGCGCTGCTAAAGACATTCGATATGACTTTGTGGAGCGTGTTCTTCCTGGTACCAACAGGCCGGGGCCAATTGGAAGACTTGATCAGCGCCGAAGAGTTTGAAGAGGTATTCGGAAAGCTTGCCACCGTGGGCCGGGGTGTCCGATTCGACATCAAAACAACAGAGGCGCAGCATTACCGGAGGTTTTTGGCGCAGGAACGTGCTGCCCAGCGGCGAAGCAACCCTCCGCAAGCACGGGTACCCCATGGCAGGTCTATAGGGGACGGCATTGGGCGTGCTCCGCGGGGCCTGAATGATGGCAAAGGATTTGTGTTCATCTCTCACAAAGGAGAGGTTTTTCCCAGCGGCTTTCTTCCACTGGCAGCAGGTAACATCCGACACCAGCCGTTGGCAGAGATCTATCAAAGCACCCAGCTTTTCAAGAAGTTACGCGACACGTCGAATTTAAATGGAAAATGTGGGGTGTGTGAATTTCGCGAAATCTGCGGCGGTTCCCGGTCCCGGGCTTTCGCTATGACTGGCGATCCTTTCGCTGCGGATCCGTCGTGCATTTACCAGCCACAGACCCTCAGAATGAGCGCCTAGCGAAAGAATTCTCGATTGTGAGAAGTTTCCACGGCGGGGTTGCTATCGGATTCTAGGTGCGAGCTGGATTCAGTCCCGGCGATATGCGGGAAGCCAGGGCCTTCCCCAGCTTTCGCCTTTTCGGCCTTTCGGGACTTTACTGCTTGCAACTCTTCTAGAGTGTGCCCTTTTGGAACTCGCACCCGCGAGCCTTCCAGTTCCAGGATTCCCTGGTCCTCAAACTCAGCGAGCAGACGCGACACCGTCTCGCGGGAGACCCCGATCATCTGTCCGATCTCTTCCTGCGTGAGCGGAAGTTTGAGCTCGATCCCTCGATCGGTAACTTCGCCATTTTCCGCAATCCATGCTTCCAGCAGGTCACCCAGTTTTTCGACTGCCGGCTGCGATCCGGATGAATAATGAATCATGTTCACAGCTTCACGAAGCTGATGGCTCAAAACTTCGACTACCGAGATGCAAATTTCAGGGTGAAGGTCGAGCAACTCCAGGAAATCCTTCCGCGGAACATAGAGGAATTGTGTGGGACTGAGCGTTTCGGCAGTGTATTCAGCAGGCCTGGAAGACATTGTAGCGCTCAGCCCGAGGACCTCACCGGACTGCACGACTCGTAGTATCAGAGTCTTGCCGCCCCTAAGCGATACAAAGAGCTTGACTGCTCCTTTCAACAGGACAAAAATGCCCTCCGGGAACTGGCCTTCTTCCAGAAGCTTGGCGTGCTTCGGCAGATTCACGATTGATTTCACAGATTCAAGGACGTGAAGGAACTCCGTGAGGGACTTGTTCCACGGCTTTCCAGACGCAAAAAGGCTTCCCTTCATCTTCGGGAATGTGCCTGGTTTTCCGAAGTTCCTCATGTGACGCTCACGATTATTTAAGAGGAAACAATGGCTTAATGATGTGACGTAAATCACTGAATGGCGTGACGGAAGTGGGCGCCTTCGCAGATTCGGACCTTCCATCTCTGTGTCTACGCAATTATTGTGGAACCCGGCGCACCGCCGGGATGGTCAAGGCGACCGATTGAAAGTAAAATGAGACGGCATGGGCGACTGGAAGGCAAAACGTATCGAATGTCTTCGCAGCGTTCCCCTTTTTGCCGACCTTACGGAGCGCGAGTTGGCTCTGCTGGCCGATCGTGCTCTCTCGAGAGAATATCAGCCCGGAGAAATCATCTTTGCAGAAGGCGACCCTTGCGAGGGCTTGTACGTCGTTCAATCTGGAAGCGTCAAGATATTCAATACTTCTGCCAGCGGACGAGAACAGGTCCTGCTGATTGAGGGTGCAGGAAATTCTCTGGCGGAGTTGCCAGTGTTTGACGGAGGGAACTATCCGGCATCAACTGCCGCTGTGGGGAAGTGTACACTCCTCTTCATCAGCAAGAAGGACTTTCGCGCGTTGTGTCTGGAACGGCCTGAGGTACCACTGAAGGTCCTGAAAGTAGTCAGTTCCAGGTTACGGCAGCTTGTAGGGATTATTGAAGAGCTCTCCTTTACCACGGTCCGTAGCCGCTTGGCTTCGTGGCTGGTTCAGGAGGCCAGGGCAAGAGGTCGGGAGACACTCCGCGGCGTCGAATTCACTTTGAGTGTCAGTAATCAGGAACTTGCATTCCAGATCGGCACAGTCAGGGAATTGGTGTCCAGGAACTTGAGCTATTTCCAGTCCAATGGGATTCTGAAGATCGAAGGCCGTACCGTTATTATTGCAGATCTTGGCGCTCTTGAAGCTGAAGTCACTGCAGGTAGATAGCCTTGCCGGTCGCGTCCAGTTGCTGTCATCTGCCGCCGTAAAGTCGAGGGAACTCGCTCTCATGGGGCCAACAGGTTTGTGCCAGAGTCCCACACTTTCGGTTCGGTTTCCGGGAGGGTATCCCTCGCCGGACATCCGCAGCAATTGGAACTTGACATTGGAACAATTCGGTTGCTAGGTTCGGTGATGGGATGATCAGCAGAAACGGGGGATGAGAGCTCATGAAAAACAGAATCGTCAGCGTCTTGATTTACGCTCTGTTAGGTTGCGCTCTGGCAGCCGGTACGGGGTGGGCACAAATTATCCAGTCACCTGATGCACCCGGACCTACAGGCAGGTGGGAGAATGCTATCTCTCTGGCCGGGAAATATCAGAATTATGTCTATGGCGTGGTGAAGAAAATCGAGAAGCACCAGATCGTACTGGACAAGACCCGCTTCGGAAACAATCAGGTATTCAAACTGGAGCACAACACCAAGTTCATCGACAACGGAAAGCGCAGCAAGCTGGCGGAACTGAAGGTGGGCGCTATGGTCTGGGTGGACACCAAGATTAAGAAAAAAACTAACGAGAAAATCGCCCGAAAAGTGATCACAGGGGTTGGTCCAAAGTCAGTCTCCGAATAGACTTTTGTCAGAATGCCGGGCTTTCGCACTCGTTGCCGGCGGAATGCCGTCGGCAACCCAAAGGTAATCATCCGAGCCCCGAAACGCGGACCGGGCGCATCGTTGAAACCTACCCTTGAAAAACGCCGTCCTGATCACCAATCCACTGGCAGGAGTTAAGAGCGCTCGCCGCTCTCATCAGATTCACTCCTCAGCCGCAATCCTGCGCCAATCCGGAATTGAGACAGTCATAAACTTGACGTCAAAGCCCGGCGACGGAGAACGATTGGCCAGGGCCGCTGTCGATAGAGGGTGTGACCTGATGATTGTTTGCGGGGGCGACGGCACCATCAACGAAGTGGTCAATGGTATGGCGACGGCTTGTACGCCGCTTGCCATCCTGCCCAGCGGGACTGCAAATATCATCGCCAAGGAACTGGGATTGCCCCGAGGCATCCTGGAAGCAGCAAGGCAGCTCCCATCCTGGCAGCCATGCCGGGTCTCACTAGGCCGGGCGAACTGGGAAGAGTCGGGGTCTCCACGGCAGCGCTACTTTCTGGCCGTCGCGGGTATTGGCTTTGACGCCCACATTATCAGCCAGCTCAATCTTCCCATGAAGCATCGTGTGGGAGTCCTTGCTTATGGGTGGGAGGCGCTCCGGCAAGCATTGTGCTATGGGTTTCCCCGTTTTCAATGCACGGTCGACAATTCCACGAGCTCTGCAACTTTCGTGGTAATTCAACGATCCCGCCGGTATGCAGGCTGGCTGCGTCTGGCCCAGGAGCAAAGCATCCGCGATCCCGGCTTTTCGTGCTGTCTCTTTACGAGCTCGAAACGAGCGCGTTACTTCCACTACGCGCTGGCGGTCCTCATGAGAACTCATGCGCGGTTCCGCGACGTGAAGATGCTCAACGGCAACAGTGTGCGCTGTTCTCGCGGCAGCCTTCAGGAAACCGTCTACTTTGAGGTTGACGGCGAAATGGCGGGACGAATTCCTGTCACGTTTGATATCGTTCCAGATGCCCTGACGCTCCTGGCGCCCCAGTCGTTCGTCACCTCGGCGCAGTGACGCCGGGGCACCCGGTGGGGACCCGGCTTGACACTTGCCAGCGAAAAATCCTACACTCCGCAATCACGAAGCGATTCTTTGACATGGACAATATAACCCATACCTTGACAGGCCTTGCGATCAGCCAAGCGGGTTTTAACCGCAAGACACGGTACGCCACTCTTGCAATCGTCATCGGAGCAAATCTTCCGGATGTCGACATGATAAGCCGCTTTTGGGGGAATGTAGCCTACCTCAAGTATCACCGGGGCATGACGCATTCGATCATCGGCGCGACCGCATTGGCGGCATTGCTGGCGGCGATCGTTTATTTCCTCGGAAAGAGGGCGCGTCCTCCAAAGAAGGGTCCGCCGCTTGATGGACGCTGGCTCTTGCTTGGATGTTGGGTTGCGACGGCAAGCCATCTGTTGCTCGATTTTACGACCTCATACGGAATCCGGCTGTTCATGCCCTTCAACAGCCGCTGGTACGCATGGGGGATCGAACCCATCGTCGATCCCTTGTTTTGGCTGATTCTCATTGCGGGACTTGGCCTCCCGGCCCTTTTTCGCCTGATCACTGAGGAGCTAGGAGCCCGGAAACCCAGATTCCAAAGGGGAGCAGTTTTGTCTCTTTGCGGCATGATCGCACTATTGGGTCTCCGCGATTTCAGCCACCGACGGGCGCTGAACATGCTGGATGCAATCAACTACCGCCAGGCAGCCCCGCAGGACTTCGGCGCGTTCCCGAGTTTCACAAACCCTTTCGATTGGACTGGAGTTGTCGAAACGACTCGCGCTTTTTATGTTTTGCCGGTGAATGTGCTCCACGGAAGGCTGGACCCGCAAAATGCTCGCATCTTCCACAAAGCTGAGCCATCTCCCGCCATCAAAGCAGCCTTGGCAACTCGGACAGCCAGGGTCTTTATGAACTTTGCCCGATTTCCCTGGACCGAGGCCATTCCTACTGAAGCGGGACCAACCGTCATTATCCGTGACCTTCGCTTTCAACCGCCAAACCTCCGGCGCGGCGGATTCGCAATCCGAATACAACTGGACAAGGATCTCCACGTTCATTCGCAGGAACTCAGTTTTTCAGGAAGATTTCCAAATCATTAATCTTGGTCGCCATTCGGCGAAACCGATTCGGGTGTCGAGTTCTGTCCGTCCTTATCTCCTTGGCCCCACCACCATCGGTGGAGAACAGCCGATATAATGACAATTGCGACACATCCCAACGAGATCCAGACGATGTTGTTCTTGAGAAAGTCTTCTCCGCCTATCCCGTAACGTACCCCAATCCACGCCTCGGCGCCAAACCTGAGCACTCCCCCGACAAACAGGGCCAGCGCAAAGCGGAACGGGCTGATTCGTAGCGCTCCCGAACCCAGAAGGATCGGCTTGATAGGTAACGGAGGCGGCAACAGCGACGCAACCAGGACGGTCAGGAAATCATTCTTAACCAGCCACTTTCTGGCGCGGCTCATTTCACGGGCGCTTGGCTTTCGTTTGAATAGGCGCGCGCCCGTTTTCCCAATGAAGTAAATGAAGAATGATCCGGCAATCGTGCCAAGAGTGCAGCCAGCGGCGTACATCCATGCAAGCCTGGGATCCTGGCTCGAAAGGTAAATGAGGAGGAAGTCTTTCACACCGGGCATGGAAAGGCCGGCTGAGTCAAGCGTGGCAATCCCCACGAGGCCCCATCCACCATATAGAAGCAGCGTGTGTTCAATCTTATCGGCCAGGGAGTGGAGAAATTTCACGTCGTTTGCCCTCGTTTGCCGGGGTCGCCCATTCTATTCGCATCCGGAATTCAAAGCAACATTCCGTGTCCGCCTGTCCCGAAGGTTGCAAATATGCCAACGCTCAACTTACACAAGAACTGACCGCTTTGTCGAATCACATCATGCAATAAACTGCGCTTTGCCGAACCCCTCAGTTCGCATTACAGCAGACTTCGCACTTCACCTGACGGCTTGTCGAACAATTCGTGCCGCTTTTCGTTCCGAAGAGCCAAAATGCCACCTGTAGAATCCCTTGAAGAAAACGCCGTCCAACTCAACTGGTGGCTCATCCCCGGCCAAGGAAAAGGTCCCGTTTTTTGCCGAGGGCGCTAATTTTCCGGCATGGTCTCGAGAAATGCCGTCTCGCCCGGCTCTATTCGCGATACGATGCCGGACAAAAGATGTAATATCCTTTCCAACGTCATCTAGAAGCTTCCGGTGCCGCAATTCTAGGGGAGGCAAATATGTTCAAGAGATCTGAACAATCCGATCGAGGAGGGTTATATTTCCACAGCTCTAATGCGGCTAGCCAACGTATCTTGCCGCTTGGGCCGCACTCTGCAATTTGATCCCGCGACTCAACAGATGATCGGGGATGACGGACCGAACCTCCTGCTGCGCGACGGCGACCGAGGCTATCGTTCCCCCTTCGTTTTTCCTGAAAACTTCTGAGCGCGCCTCGAACGGACTTTAAGGCGGGCGGCTGGCAGTTGAGATTCAAGCAGCCGATCGAACACAACCCTGACGACACGCCGCCCTCTCTCAGGAAGTCACGGGAACTGCAACTTCCCGAAGAAACTTCGCGGACTCCTCCGGCGGCGTGGGATTGATGTGGAAACCGGTACCCCATTCAAACCCGGCAATCTTGGTCAATTTGGGCATGATTTCCAGATGCCAGTGATAATGGTCGTTGGGGGTTTCAGGAATAGGGGAAGTGTGAATGATGTAGTTGTAGGCCGGATAATCCAGGACCTTATCAAGCCGCATCAGCATGTCTTTCAACACCACGGCCAGTTGTTCAAATTCCTGTTTCTGAGAGTCTTCAAATGCCGACTGGTGGACGTGTGGAATGACCCAGATTTCAAACGGGAATCGCGGGGCAAAGGGAGCAACCGCAATAAACGCGGGGTTATCTGCAATCACCCGGGTGCCGCTTTCCATTTCCTGCCGGATGATGTCGCAGAAGATGCAGCGCTCCTTGAAATTGAAGTACTCGCGCGCACCGTCACTTTCCTCACGAACGCGCTTGGGGACAACCGGTAAGGCAATCAACTGCGAGTGTGTATGTTCAAGCGAAGCTCCAGCGGCTTCGCCGTGGTTCTTGAAGATCATGATGTACTTGAAGCGGTGATCTTTCTTGAGATCCAGAATTCGGTCGCGGTAGGCCCACAACACATCTTCGATCTGGCGAGGCGACAGCATGGCCAGGGTCTTGTTATGGTCCGGTGTCTCAATAATGACCTCATGAGCACCGATGCCGTTCATTTTGTCATACAGCCCTTCTCCCTGGCGATTCAGAGATCCCTCGATGCCGAGAGCAGGAAACTTGTTGGCGACTACCCGCAAAGACCACCCCGGCGAATTCCGCGCGCTGCCGTCAGCACGGTAGGCGATAATTTCCGGCGGAGTCTTTGACTCATTGCCATAACAGAACGGGCAGAACCCGGACCCACGGATCTGAACCTTGTCGCGGACAAAGTCGGATGGCCTCTTGGCTCGTTCCGTTGCGATAATCACCCAGCGGCCTGTAATGGGATCTTTCCTGAGTTCAGGCAAGGTTATCACTCCTTATGCTTCAAGTTTCTCACAGCAAAAAGGCCAGAGCCGGCTAATCTCTAAACGCGTCCTTGATCACCCGGACCTGGAAACCTGCCGCAGAGTCCCAGAGGACACTTGCAATGTCAAATCGGTACGCTGCCGGCATGCGCTTCAATCCCCGCATATACTCCTGGGCGCTTCTGATGATTCGCCTCTGCTGGCTGTGGCCAACGGCAGACTCGGGATGTCCGGCTTCTTCTCCGGTCCTCGTCTTGACTTCAATAAAAGCCAGCACCGGCCCATCCCAGCCTACGATATCCAATTCTCCCGACCGTGAATGTGGGCGCCGGTTTCGCGCGACGATGACATACCCCGCATGACGGAGATACCAGTAAGCCAGCGTCTCACCACGCGAGCCCACATTTAAGTGGCGACTCCTGTCGCTGGCATCTTTTGGCTCCCACCCGAGGCTTGCCGCTTTGGCACGCCGCTGCTCCCTCTTAACAAGGGCACCGTAAATCAGCCGAGCAACCCAGTCCAAAAGCTCCCACCCTCATTCATTTTTCTGCTTCCTCGATCGCCCTCTCCAGAACGTCTAATGCAAAGTCTGCCTGGTATTTCTCAACAATCAAGGGGGGCATCAGACGAATTGTGCTTTCGCCACATCCCAGCATCAGAACGCCGAGTTCGAAGACGCGCCGGATCACCTGCTGGCGCATCGCAGGGTTAGGCTCGCGGCTAGCCTGGTCTTTAACCAGTTCGATGCCAATCATCAGCCCTTTGCCTCTCACGTCGCCAACCATGCGATGCTTCGCAGGCCAATCCATAAGGCGGTTCAGTATATATTCACCCATGCTCGCCGCGTTGGCGAGGTACTTCTCCTCCAGCAGGCGAATAGTTTCAAGCGCTGCAGCACAAGCCACGGGATTCCCGCCAAACGTCGAAGCGTGCGCGCCGGGCGGCCAGTTCATGATGTCCGCCCGGGCCACAGTCAGCCCCAGAGGCATACCGGATGCAATGCCCTTGGCCGTAACTAAAATGTCCGGAACGATCCCCGAGTGCTCACAAGCCCACATGCGCCCGGTACGCCCCATTCCGCTCTGGATCTCGTCGACGATCAGCAGGATACCGTGCTTCTCAGTAAGGTCGCGCAATTCGGGCAGAAAGTTTGGTGGGGGAACAACATAGCCTCCCTCACCCTGGATGGGTTCGACAACAACTGCCGCAACCTCTTCCGGTGGAACTGATGTCTTGAAGAGCCTCTTAATGGCCTCGACGCCAGTGCAGTCGCACTTACCTGCCGGATGGCTATTCGCACATCGGTAAGGATTCGGATAGGGAACATGGCTGACTCCGGGAAGCAGCGGGCCGAATCCATTACGCTGCACCACCTTGCTGGCCGTGAGGGAAAGAGAGCCGAACGTCCGGCCATGAAAACACCCGAGGAATGCGATAAACCGGTGCCGGCGCGTGTGGTAACGAGCAAGTTTCATTGCCGCTTCAATACCCTCCGTGCCGGAGTTGGCAAAGTGAACGCGCTTGGCAAAATCTCCCGGCGTGATGGCGGTGATTTTTTCCGCAACCTGGACCAGCAAAGGGTAATAGAAGTCCGTCCCTGACATGTGGATCAAGGTTTCAGCCTGCTGCTGGATCGCCCGGACAACCTCCGGATGGCAGTGGCCCGTAGAAACCGATGCGATTCCCGCGCTGAAATCCAGAAAGGCATTTCCATCGACGTCCTCGACCATCATGCCGCTGCCGCGCTTGGCCACCATCGGATAGTCGCGGCCATACGATGGCGAAACCAGCCGGTGGTCCAGGGCCATAATCTTCCGGGCTTGCGGCCCGGGCAGTGGCATCTTGATTTCAGGTAAACCATTTTTCATAGGGGCTTCCTTGCAAAAATCATCAGGATCAATGACCTTTCCGCAGGGTACGCAGAAGCGAAACTCACTTGCGAAATATGGTCACGCTGGAAAGGGTCGGAGCCTGGAGTCACATGCGTTTCCACCGGGTACCCGTCTTTGTATCCTCCACAAGCACTCCACCTTTCTGCAACTCGTCGCGGATCTGGTCGGCGCGGGCGAAATCTCCGTGGCGCCTGGCGCCTTCGCGTTCCGAAAGAAGCCTTTCGATTTCCTCTTCACCTAGAGTCTCGACAAGCACTTTCTCCGCTTCCGCGCCTGGTTCGGGACCCTCCGCGGGTGCAAGCTCCTTCTCGGTCTTAATCAACCCGAACCGATGAAGTTTGGCCTGATCATTGTCTTCAAGCACGGCAAAGATCCGGTCCCACCGCGCCAGGCTGTCGAGGAAAGACTCGCGGTTTCCGTCAAGAAATTTGCCCTGATCCATGGCTGTGTTGCCCTCGCGAACCATCTCAAAGATGGCGGACAGGGCCTCCGCCGTGTTCAGATTGTCTGCCAGCGCCTCTTCGAAATTCCGGCGCGCGTCTGTGGCAACCTGGTCAAGCTCCGCGCTCTTGCCTGCCGGAAACTCTTCCTTTGTCAGCCGAAATTGAAAATTCCTCAGC
Source organism: Acidobacteriota bacterium (assembly GCA_021827245.1). The sequence continues at coordinate 13,677 of JAKAWN010000123.1, forward strand.
CGCTCCACGGATTGTCGGGCCTGGTGCAGGCCGTCGAAAGTAAAGTTCAGAAGCCTGCGAAAAGGCACCGAGGCCAGCAGATAGCGGATCGCCGTCGGGCGGTAACCCTTGGCGATCAGGTCACGCAGGGTATACACGTTGCCGAGCGATTTGGACATTTTCTCGCCGTTGACCACCAGGTGTTCGCCGTGCAGCCAAAATCGCACAAAGGGCTTACCTGTCGCCGCCTCGCTCTGCGCAATTTCATTTTCGTGATGGGGAAAGACCAGGTCG
>JAKAWN010000123.1:13959-16165 GCA_021827245.1 Acidobacteriota bacterium
ATCGACATCACCGAGCACTCAATGTGCCAGCCGGGGCGCCCCGGACCCAGCGGCGTGTCCCAATAAGGCTCGCCTTCCTTCGCAGCCTTCCACAAAACGAAGTCGCGCACGTTCGCTTTGTCGTACTCATCGGCATCTACCCGCGCTCCCGCGCGCATCCCCGAAACGTCAATCTTGGATAGCTTGCCGTAATCCGGAAACTTCTCCACCCGAAAGTAGTACGATCCGTCGCTCTTGTAGGCAAAGCCCTTCTGCTCGAGGGTCTGGATCAGCTTCACCATATCATCAATGTGATCAGTCGCTCGAACCACGATTTCCGGCTTTTCCAGGTTCAGTAATTGCCGGTCAACCTCGAAGGCTTCAATATATTTGTCGGTGTATTCCCTCAGGCTAAGGCCAGCAGCCTTGGCATTGCGGATGGTCTTGTCATCCACATCCGTCAAATTCATGGCCTGCACGACTTCGTAACCCTGATATTTCAGGAAACGTCGCAGGATGTCCTGGAAGACAAAGGTTCGATGGTTGCCGATATGAGCATACCCATAGACCGTCAGGCCACAGGTATATATCCGAACCTTTTGGCCTTCCAAGGGTTGAAATTCTTCCACCTCGCCAGCGAGCGTGTTGTATAGACGCAGAGCCATCATATTTGTATGACAAGTAGAGAAGAATCTCACATTTTATCGGCGCACTGCGACCCCGTCAAGGAAGGGGGTCTGCCAGTGGTTCGGTTTGCTCCTGCGCCTACTTTCAGGTCGGCATTTTGGGCTGGAACCGGTCTAAGAAGCCTGTGCGGCAACTGGGAAACCGGCATTTCAACCTCCGGATCAGCAACAGCTGAAAAGAACCGCTGGACCACACCGACAACCGGGAGGCTCTGTTTCCGAGAATGAAACCGGAGGCCACCAATCAAGAGGGAGGCGCAGCACTCCGGGCCTCCGCGCCGAGCGTCTTATCATGATCAGCTCTGAAGCGCGCGACCTTTCACACGACGGTCACCTTGATTCCAACCTTTTCCAGCGCCCGCAATTCGCCCTTTCCAATGCCTCCGTCCGTAATCACCTCATCAATTGAGGAAGGTGGCGCAATCAGGCAGAGACTCCGCCGTCCAAACTTGCTGGAGTCACAAACCATCACCACCCGCCGTGCGATTTCCACCATCACGCGATTCACCTTCGCCTCCAGCAAATTGGGGGTCGTCAAACCATAATCCACGTCAAACCCGTCAACGCCGAGAAACAGGATGTCCGCCTGCAGTTGCCGCAGCGTTTCTTCTGCCAGCGGCCCCACCAGCGAAAAAGATCTTTCTCGCAAAATTCCGCCAGTCAGGATCAATTCCATCGGCGTGGGAGCCAGCTCCGCGGCAATATTGACAGCGTTTGTGATGATGGTCAGGTCCCGATGTTGCAGCAACGCCCTCGCCACCGCCGTTGTAGTTGTCCCGGAATCAAGTAGCACCGACTGTCCTTCCTTGACCAAGCCCGCGGCAGCCTCTCCAATCCTCTTCTTCTCGTCCTGATGCAGGCTTTCTTTCTCCTTGATACTTGGGTCGATCAGCGTTCCGCCCCCGGCCGGAAGTCCGCCCCCGTGCGCTCGCAGGATCAATCCCTCGCTGTGCAGGATTTTCAGATCATTTCGGATGGTAACGTGGGAAGTGTTGAAGCGCTTTGCCAGTTCGCGGACCAACACCCTCCCTTCCCGCGCCATAATATCCAGGATTGCCCGTCGTCTCTCTTCGGCCAGCATGCTGATTTCGCCCTTCGGTACCTTGAGATTACAGTCGCTTTGTTTTTAATGCCTTTCCTGCGGTTTGTCAAAATAATTCCCGACTTCCCCGGGGACTGGCGGGGTATTCGGCACTGATCGCCAATATGTTGACAAGATCAGCGAATTCATTGAAAACATTTTTCTTAATGCCATCGTTCTCGGCACAGAAAAACGCTGGTGGAAGCCCGGCGCCGCGGCTCGGACCGCCAAGACAACCGGGCTGACGACCCAGAACAAACAGGTTCCTGGGACCGGGCCGGAGTGCACGATTCCAAATCTCACACGGAGGACATGGAGTGGCAGGGGCAGCGACCCTTAATGTGTCAGGATTTCGGGTCTTTCTTTTAGGGCCTCCGGCCCGCGAAAGCTTATGAAAATCGATTCGAGTTAAGATGGCACTGGCTGAGAGCGGCGAGGTCGAAATCGCAGTGGAGCAATC